>NZ_JBVJGZ010000019.1:0-191844 GCF_055587025.1 Streptomyces sp. NPDC048600
GGCTCGCCGATCCTCTACTACGGCGACGAGATCGGCATGGGCGACAACATCTGGCTCGGCGACCGCGACGCCGTCCGCACCCCGATGCAGTGGACCCCCGACCGCAACGCGGGATTCTCCGCCGCCGACCCGGGCCGGCTCTCCCTGCCGACCATCATGGACCCCGTCTACGGCTACCAGGTCACCAACGTGGAGGCGTCGATGTCGTCGCCCTCCTCGCTGCTGCACTGGACCCGCCGCATGATCGAGATCCGCAGGCAGAACCCCGCGTTCGGACTCGGCAGCTTCACAGAGCTCCAGTCCTCGAACCCGGCGGTACTGGCGTTCCTGCGCGAATATGAGGACGACATCGTCCTGTGCGTGGGCAACTTCTCGCGGTTCGCGCAGCCGACCGAGCTGGACCTGCGGAGGTTCGAGGGACGCCACCCGGTCGAGCTGTTCGGCGGCGTTCGCTTCCCCGCCATCGGCGAACTGCCCTATCTGCTGACCCTGGCGGGCCACGGCTTCTACTGGTTCCGGCTCACCCGAGTGGCATCACGCATCGGCCGACGCGTGTGAGCGTGCTCCGAGGAAAGGACGCGGCGCCATGCCGAAGACCGCATCCCTGCACCGGGACAGTACGGGGCCGGTGCGGCCCATGGCCTCGCTGGACGGCCTGTTGCGCGAGTGGCTCCCGCGGCAGCGCTGGTTCGCGGGCAAGGACCGGCCGGTCACCGAACTGCGTCTGCTGTCGCTGACCGAGCTGTTCCCGGGCTGTCTGCATCTGCTGGTGCACGCGGACCACGCCCCGAGCCCCTCCGGTCACGCGGGCGTGCCCGCGCCCGGCACCGCCACCCCGCCCGGCGACTGCTACCAGCTCCTCCTCGGCGTCCAGGAGCACCTCTCGCCCCGGCTCGGCCGGGCGCTGGTGGGCAGGGCGCAGGAGGGGCCGCTGGCCGGGATGGCGGTCTACGACGCGCTGCGCGACCCCCGGTCGGCCCAGCTGCTCCTGGAGCGGCTGCGCAGGCCGGGCAGCCTCGGGCCGCTGCGGTTCGAGGGCGCCCCGGGCGTGGCCGTGCCGTCCGGGCTGCCGCCGCGGCTGCTGGACGCGGAGCAGTCCAACACCTCGCTGGTGTACGGGGACTCGTACATCCTCAAGGTGTTCCGGCGGATCCAGCCGGGCGTCAATCCGGATCTGGAGGTGACGAGCGCGCTGGCCGGGCAGGGCTGCCGCCGGGTGCCCGCGCCGGTGGCGTGGTTCCGCACGACGGAGCCGCAGGGGGCGACCCTCGGGGTGCTCCAGCCGTTCCTGCCGGACGCGGCCGACGGCTGGACGCTCGCCCTGCACGCGCTCGCCACCGGCGACGACTTCACCACCGAGGCGCACGCGCTGGGGCAGGCCACCGCCGATGTGCACCTGGCGCTGGCCGCCGCATTCCCCGGCGGGCCGCCCGCCGAGAACGGGCGTACGGCCGCGGCGATGGCGGAGCGGCTGGACGCGGCCGCGCACAGCGTGCCGGGGCTCAAGCCGTTCGTACCGGGTCTGCGGAGCGCGTTCGGCATGCTCGTCACCTGCGATCCGGGGCCCGCCGCGCAGCGCGTGCACGGTGATCTGCATCTGGGACAGGTGCTGCGGGCCGGACGGGAGTGGTTCGTCATCGACTTCGAGGGCGAGCCGTCGCGTCCGCTCGCCGAGCGCTGCACCCCGCAGTCCCCGGTGCGGGACATCGCGGGGATGCTGCGCTCGTTCGACTACGCCGCCCGCCAGCGCCGCCCGTGGCGGCCGCAGTGGGCGCGCCGCTGCCGCGAGGCGTACTGCGCGGGCTATGCCGAGCGGGCCGGCTGGGACCCGCGCAAGAAGCACGCGCTGCTGCGTGCGTACGAGACGGACCGTGCCGTGTACGAGGTGTTGTACGAGGCCCGGCATCGCCCGGACTGGGTCGCCGTGCCGATGGCGGCGATCGAGCGTCTGGCCGTGAGAGGAGACTGAGAGTCGTGGCCCTGCGTGAGACTTCGCTGCCCGAGCCGTCCGGACCGCAGACCGCGGTCCGGGCCGCTCCCGCACTCGACCCGGGCGAGAGGGGCCGGCTGCTGGCGGGCGCGCATCACGATCCGCACGCGCTGCTCGGCGCCCGCGCGGTGCCGGGCGGGATCGCCTTCCGGGCGCTGCGGCCGTTCGCCCGTTCGGTGAGCGTCGTGACGGGCGGGGCCCGGCATCCGCTCGTCTCCGAGGGCGACGGCCTGTTCTCGGGCGTGCTGTCGTTCGAGGAGATCCCCGAGTACACCCTGGCGGTGGCGTACGGGGACGACCCCGAGCAGGAGACGCACGACCCGTACCGCTTCCTGCCGGCTCTCGGCGACGTCGATCTGCATCTGATCCGCGAGGGCCGGCACGAGCAGTTGTGGAAGGCGCTCGGCGCCGAGCCGATGGACCACCAGGGCGTGACCGGCACCCGCTTCACGGTGTGGGCCCCCAACGCTCAGGGCGTGCGGGTCACGGGCGACTTCACCTGCTGGGACGGGACGGCGTTCCCGATGCGCTCGCTCGGCGCGTCCGGGGTGTGGGAGCTGTTCCTGCCGGGCGTCGGCGAGGGCGCCCGCTACAAGTTCGAGATCACCACCCGGCACGGGGAGCGGCTGCTGAAGGCGGACCCGATGGCCCGCCGCGCGGAGGCGGCGCCGGACACGGCGTCGATCGTGCACGTCTCGCGCTACGAGTGGGCCGACGAGGAGTGGCTGGCCCACCGCGGCGACCTCCCGGTTCACGAGGCACCGTTCTCGGTGTACGAGGTCCATCTGCCGTCCTGGCGACCGGGACTGACCTATCGTGAGCTGGCCGAGGAACTGCCCGCGTACGTCAAGGACCTCGGGTTCACGCATGTGGAGTTCATGCCGGTCGCCCACCATCCGTTCAGCGGTTCGTGGGGGTACCAGGTCACCGGCTTCTACGCGCCGACGGCCCGGCTGGGCTCGCCCGACGACCTCAAGTTCCTGATCGACTCGCTGCACCGGGCGGGGATCGGTGTGATCCTCGACTGGGTGCCGGCGCACTTCCCCAAGGACGACTGGGCGCTCGCCCGTTTCGACGGGGAGCCGCTGTACGAGCCCGGGGACTCGCGGCGCGCCGAGCATCCGGACTGGGGCACGCTGGAGTTCGACTTCGGCCGGACCGAGGTGCGCAACTTCCTGGTCGCGAACGCCGTGTACTGGTGCGAGGAGTTCCACATCGACGGCCTGCGGGTGGACGCCGTCGCCTCGATGCTCTACCTGGACTACTCGCGGGACTCGGGCCAGTGGACGCCCAATGTGTTCGGCGGCAACGAGGACCTGGACGCGAAGGCGTTCCTCCAGGAGATGAACGCGACCGTGTACCGCAGGGCGCCGGGCGTGGTGACCATCGCGGAGGAGTCGACGGCCTGGGACGGGGTGACCCGGCCGACGGACAGCGGCGGGCTGGGCTTCGGGCTGAAGTGGAACATGGGCTGGATGCACGACTCGCTGGAGTACGTGCAGCACGAGCCGGTGCACCGCAAGTACCACCACAACGAGATGACGTTCTCGATGGTGTACGCGTACAGCGAGAACTACATCCTGCCCATCTCCCACGACGAGGTCGTGCACGGCAAGCGCGCCCTCGTCTCCAAGATGCCGGGCGACTGGTGGCAGCAGCGTGCCGACCACCGCGCCTATCTCGCCTTCATGTGGGCCCACCCGGGCAAGCAACTCCTCTTCATGGGACAGGAGTTCGCGCAGGGCGGCGAGTGGTCCGAGCCGCACGGCCCCGACTGGTGGCTGCTCGACCCGGGCTACGGGGCGCATGCCGATCACCGGGGGGTGCGCGACCTGGTCCGTGACCTGAACGCCGTGTACCGGGACACCCCGGCGCTGTGGCAGCGCGACACGGACCCGGGCGGGTTCCGGTGGGTGGTGGGGGACGCGGCCGAGGACAACGTCTTCGCGTTCCTGAGGTTCGACGCCGCGGGCTCTCCGCTGCTCGCGGTCAGCAACTTCTCCCCCGTGGTGCGCCACGGCTACCGCCTCGCCCCGCACGAGGACGCGGTCGCCTGGGTGGAGGTGCTGAACACGGACGCGGCCCGCTACGGCGGCGGTGACGTGGTCGGCGCCGATCCGGTGAAGCCGGAGGACGGGCACATCAGCCTCACGCTGCCGCCGCTGGCGACGGTGTGGTTGCGGCCGTACACGGTGTGAAACGGCTCCGACGGGGCAGTCGGGTGCGTGTCACCCGCCGTGGAAAGGCTGTACCCGGTGCGCACCGTCGGAGTGGAGGAGGAGCTCCTCCTGGTGGACCCCGAGAGCGGGGAACCGCGGTCGATGTCGGCCGCGGTGCTGGCGCGTGCCGGGCGGGGCGACGGCGGCGAGCAGGTCTTCGAGAGGGAACTGCACGACCAGATGGTGGAGTTCGCCACGCAACCGCAGGAGGACATGGACGCGCTGCGGGCGGAGATCGTGCGCTGCCGTACGGAGGCGGCCCGGCACGCCGGGGAGCTGGGCTGCGCGGTGGCCGCGCTGGCCTCCTCCCCGCTGCCGGTCAGCCCGAGCATCGCGCTGAGCCGCCGCTACCGGTGGATGGCGGAGCAGTACGACATCACCGCGCGGCAGCTGGTGTGCGGCTGCCATGTGCATGTGTGCGTGGACTCCGACGAGGAGGGCGTGGCGGTCGCCGACCGTGTCCGGCCATGGCTGTCGGTGCTGTCGGCGCTGAGCGCCAACTCGCCCTTCTGGCAGGGCCGGGACTCCGGTTACAGCAGCTACCGCAGCCGGGTGTGGCAGCAGTGGCCCTCGGCCGGGCCGACGGAGGTGTTCGGGTCGGCCGACGCCTATCACCGCCGGGTCGCCGACATGGTGGCCACGGGCGCCCTGCTCGACGCGAGGATGGTGTACTTCGACGCCCGGCTGTCGGAGCGGTATCCGACGCTGGAGGTCCGGGTCGCGGATGTGTGTCTGCGGGCCGACACGGCCGGGCTCGTGGCCGCGCTGGTGCGGGGGCTGGTGGAGACGGCGGCCCGTGAGTGGCGGCAGGGGCTGCCGGTGCCCGAGCACAGCGTGAGCCTGCTGCGGCTGGCGAGCTGGCATGCCGCGCGCTGGGGACTCGACGGCGATCTGCTGCATCCGGCCACCCTGCGCCCGGCCCCGGCCGGGGACGTCGTACGCGCCCTGCTGGACCATGTGGGCGAGGCGCTCGACGCCGCCGGGGATCTCGAACGGGCTTGCTCGGAGGCCGACTTGCTGCTGCGCGCGGGCGGCGGCGCACAGGAGCAGCGCGTCCTGTACGAGCGCACCGGCAGTCTGCGCGAGGTGGTCACCGGCTGCGTGCGGCGGACGCAGGAGTGAGCCGCCGGGGGCGAGGCCGGCCGTACCGTCCGAGTCCCCTCGCACGGCGAGATCAACGAGGCACAACCGTTATTCCATTCGCGGCACGGTCCGCTCACTCCTGGGCTAGATTCGACCACCGTCGATAACAGTGCTCGTCGGCGCCGTCACATTCCGTACCGACCAGGAGCAGCGCATGCGCGACTTCGCTCTCGCTCCGCCCGTCGTCCCGCCCGCGTCCGGCGGGCTCGCCGACAGTGTCTTCGAGGCCGCGGTCCACAGCCCCACCGTTCCGCTGCTGGCCCGCCGCACATCCTCCGGCGGCTGGGAGGACGTGACCGCGGTCGAGCTGAAGGACCAGGTGGTCGACCTGGCCAAGGGGCTGGTCGCGTCCGGGATCACCCCGGGCAGCCGGGTGGCCCTGATGGCCCGCACCCGGTACGAGTGGACGGTGTTCGCGCACGCCCTGTGGGCGGTGGGCGCCGAGGTGGTGCCGGTGCATCCCTCGTCCTCGCGGGACCAGGTGGAGTGGATCCTGCGGGACGCCGGGTGCGTGGCCGTGGTGGTCGAGGACGAGCACGCGGTGATGACCGTCGGCTCGGTGTGCGCGACGCTTTCGCATCTGCGTCATGTCTGGCAGCTGGACGCCGGGGGGCTGCGCCAGCTGGTGGAGCGCGGGGCGTTCATCCCCGCCACCACGATCGACTCGCTGCGCCGGATCGTGCTCCCGGACGCCACGGCCGTCGTCGCCTACACCTCGGGCACCAGCGGGCGCCCGGTGGGCTGCGCTCTCACCCACCGGAGCCTGGCGAGCCCCTGCGACACCCTGCTGGCCGGCTGGGGCCACACCGCGGCGCCGCCCGGACGGCAGCCGCGCATCCTCGCCTTCCTGCCGCTGTCGCACGCCTACGGTCTGATGATCCAGGAGATCTGTCTGCGCGGCGGCGTGCTGATGGGCCATGAGCCCGACCTGAGCGAGGCGTCCCTGTCCGCCGCGCTGCGCTCCTTCAGGCCCACCTATCTGTACGGCGTGCCGTCGATCTTCGAGAAGCTGTACAAGAATTTCCTGCGCACGGCCCAACAGGCGGGCCATGGCGCCCTGTTCGAGCGGGCCGCGGAGACGGCGCGGTCCTTCGCCGCGGCCACCGAGCGGCACCGGCTGGGCCGCGGCGGCGGTCCCGGGCCCAATCTGCGGTTCCAGCACGCCGTGTACGAGCGGACGGTGTACCGCAGACTGCGCGACGCGCTCGGCGGCCGGGTGCACCGGGCAACCTCCGGCGGCTCCCCGCTGAACCGTGAACTCTCCCTGTTCTACGAGGGCATCGGCATCTACGTGAACGACGGCTACGGCCTCACCGAGACCAGCGGCGGCATCACCAACCAGCCGCTGGGCCGGGAGAAGTCGGGCACGGTCGGCAAGGTGCTGCCCGGCACGGAGATCAGGGTCGCCCCGGACGGGGAGATCCTGGTGCGCGGCCCCTCGGTCTTCCAGGGCTACGTCAACGACGAGGCCGCCACCCGCGCGGCGCTGCGGGGCGGCTGGCTGGCCACCGGCGACCTGGGCCGGCTGGACTCCGAGGGCTATCTGACGATCACCGGCCGCAAGAAGGACGTCATCATCACCAGCGGCGGCAACAGCGTGGCCCCGGCGCCGCTGGAGCAGCGGCTGCGGATGCATCCGCTGGTGCACCAGGCCGTCGTCGTCGGCGACAACCGGCCCTGTGTGGGCGCGCTGATCACGCTGGACCCGGACTTCCTCAGCCACTGGCGTTCGGCCCAGCGCTGGCAGAGCGGTGTGCTGAGCCGGGAGGCGCGGGAGGAGAACGCGCTGCGCGAGGAGGTCGGGCGCGCGGTGGCGGCGGCCAACAGCGTGGTGTCGCGGGCCGAGTCCATCCGGGTGTTCCGGGTGCTGCCGGCACCGTTCGACGTGGCGGGCGGGCTGCTGACACCGTCGATGAAGCTGCGCCGGGACCTGATCGTGGAGCGCTACGCGCTGGAGATCGACGCGATGTACCAGGGGGGCACCCGGGTGCCCCGGCCGGCCTCGCCCGAGGACCCGCTGGGCTGGGACGACTCCGACGACGTGTTCCGCTGAGGGTTCCGCCGGACCTCGCCCGCATGAACGGCCGACTCGGGGAAAGGCGTACGGGATCCGGCCGACCGGGCGCGCGGGCGCGGCGGGCGTTGCATGCTGGGCCTGTCGGGCGAATCCCCGTCGTCGCCCGAGGGCGGACAGGAGTCCGACGACAGACCCCGGGGTCTGTCCGGCGGATTCGCGGCGTTCGCCCGCACGGTCGGCGGGAACCTGTCGGACAGGACCCGCTGTCCCACGGGTTCGTCAGCCTGCCTCACTCGGCTGGCGGGACCGACCGGGACACGGTGGGATCAGTGTGGTGCGAGCCAGCGATCCAGGGGCAGGCGCACGGCGCCCGCGGAACGCCGCCTGGAACCGCGGAAAGGGATGGACACCGTGACACGACCCAGGATCCTGGTGGTGGGCGCAGGCTTCGCCGGCGTGGGATGCGTGCGGCGGCTGGAGCGGGCTCTCGCTCCGGGCGAGGCCGAGATCACCCTGGTGACGCCGTTCGCCTATCAGCTCTATCTGCCCCTGCTCCCCCAGGTCGCCTCCGGTGTGCTGACGCCGCAGTCGATCGCCGTGTCGCTCAGGCGCAGCAGCAGGTACCGCACCCGGATCATCCCCGGCGGGGCGATCGGGGTGGACCTCGAGGCCAAGGTGTGCGTGGTCCGCACGATCACCGACGAGCTGGTGAACGAGCCGTACGACTACATCGTCCTGGCCCCCGGCAGCGTCACCCGCACCTTCGACATCCCGGGCCTCACCGACCACGCGTTCGGCCTGAAGACGCTCGCGGAGGCCGCCTACATCCGTGACCACGTCATCTCGCAGCTGGATCTCGCCGACGCGAGCCAGGACCCGGCCGAGCGCGCCTCGCGGCTCCAGTTCGTGGTGGTGGGCGGCGGGTACGCGGGCACGGAGACGGCGGCCTGTCTCCAGAAGCTGACGCATGCCGCGGTCAAGCGCTATCCGCGGCTCGACCCGGGTCTGATCAAGTGGCATCTGATCGACATCGCGCCGAAGCTGATGCCGGAGCTGGGCGACAAGCTCGGCCGCAGTGCCCTGGAGGTCCTCCAACGGCGCGGCATCGAGGTGTCGCTGGGTGTGTCCATCGCCAAGGCGGGCGCGGAGG
Organism: Streptomyces sp. NPDC048600; assembly: GCF_055587025.1. Lineage (NCBI taxonomy): Bacteria > Bacillati > Actinomycetota > Actinomycetes > Kitasatosporales > Streptomycetaceae > Streptomyces > Streptomyces sp. NPDC048600. The sequence continues at coordinate 8,520 of NZ_JBVJGZ010000019.1, forward strand.
AGGTCACCTTCACCGACGGGCGGGTGGTGCCGACCCGCACGCTGATCTGGACCGCCGGTGTGGTCGCGAGCCCGCTGATCGGCACCCTGGGCGCGGAGACCGTGCGCGGTCGGCTCGCGGTGACCGCCGAGCTGACCCTGCCCGGTGAGGACGGCGTCTTCGCGCTCGGTGACTCGGCGGCGGTGCCGGACCTGGCCAAGGGCGAGGAGGGCGCGATCTGCCCGCCGACCGCGCAGCACGCCATGCGACAGGGCCGCAGGGTCGCCGAGAACCTGATCGCGACACTGCGGGGCGAGCCGCTCCAGCCGTACGTCCACAAGGACCTGGGGCTGGTCGTCGACCTCGGTGGCACGGACGCGGTGTCCAAGCCGCTCGGGATCGAGCTGCACGGGCTGCCCGCCCAGGCGGTGGCCCGCGGGTACCACTGGGGCGCGCTGCGCACCAACGTCGCCAAGACGCGGGTGCTGACCAACTGGCTGCTCAACGCGGTCGCGGGCGACGACTTCGTGCGGACCGGCTTCCAGCTGCGCCGCCCGGCCAAGCTGAAGGACTTCGAGTACACGGACTCCTATCTGTCCCCGGAGCAGGTGCGGGCCCAGGTGGAGGGGAAGCCCGCGGAGGGCTGAGAACCCGGGACCGGGGTACCGGGTCCGTATGAGCGAAGTCGTGGACGCCGACGAGCTGCTGAGACGGATGCAGCGCAGCAGGGCCCGCGCGGTGGAGGAGCTGGCTGCCTCGCGGGCCCGCGCCGAGGCACTGCGGTCACAGGATCCCGGCGCGGCCGGGGAGGCGCGGACGCGCGGGCTCGTGTACGAGGTGGTGATCGGGGTGCTGGACGAGATCCTGACGCCAGGGAGGCGCCCGGCACCCGACCGGAAGCCGTGAGCGGGGTCGCGGACGGTTGCGGTCGGCCGGAGGAGGCCCTGCAGTCGCGGGCGGTCGGTCGAAGCGGTCCCATCGTCGCGGGCCGCGGAGTCGTGGTCGGTCCGGGATGGCGGGGGCCGTGTGACGGGTGGTGCGATTGGTGGCCCGAGTGACAGAAGTGCTGGTCGGGGCGGTGTGAAATGCCGGACGGAGTGAAACCCGTCACTCGCGCCTGTTTCGGTTGCGTTAACCAGCAGCCAATGGTTTATCGTTCATCCATAAGCGGTGACGGAGTCGATCACCACGGTCCTCAAGGTCCACCGCCAAGAGCTGCCCTGGCTGGTTTCCCCCGTCCAGCCAGGGCTTTTTTCTGCCCTGATGCGGAAAATCCCCTTCCGCCGAGGTGCTCTCCCGGCCGTCGGCGGCTGAAATGGGGCGTAGGGAAAACACCGGAACCTCTCCCGGCAGGAGCCCCGCGCCATGACCAAAGCGATCAAACTGCTGACCGCCCTCCCGCCGCCGCAGCGCGCGCGACTGATGGAACTCGCCCGCGAGGTGTCCTTCCCGGAGGACGCCCGCATCTTCGAGGCGGGCGGTACGGCCGACCGCTTCTGGGTCGTCCGCTCCGGCGCCGTCTCCCTGGACCAGCAGGTGACGTCCCTGCAGCGGGTGACCGTCGCCAGTCTCGGCGCGGGGGACCTGCTCGGCTGGTCCTGGCTCTTCCCGCCGTACAAGTGGGACTTCGGCGCCGAGGCCTTCAGCCCCGTGCGGGCCTACGAGTTCGAGGCGCAGCCCGTGCTCGAGCTGTGCGAGGCCGATCCGCAGCTCGGGCTGACCCTGGTGCGGATCGTCTCGGAGATCCTCGCCCACCGGCTGGAGTCGACCCGCAACAAGCTGATGGAGCAGTACTCGGTGAACCGGCGCGGGGTGATCTGACCCGTTACGCCCGGGATCAGTCGCCCGTGATGAGCAGCACACCCATGGTGATCATGGTGGCGGCGACCAGCCCGTCCAGCACACGCCAGGCGCCTGGCCGGGACAGATGCCGGCCGAGCAGCCGGGCACCGAAGCCGAGCGCGGCGAACCAGCACACGCTGGCGAACACGGCCCCGAGCCCGAAGGTCCAGCGCAGCGGGCCCCGGTCGGCGGCGATGGAGCCGAGCAGGAAGACGGTGTCGAGGTAGACGTGCGGGTTCAGCCAGGTCAGGGCCAGACAGGTCAGCACCGCACGGCGCATCGACCCCGTCGCCTGCCCCTCGGTGCTCAGCGCGCCCTGCGGCCGCAGCACCCGGCGGGCGGCGAGGACGCCGTAGCCGATGAGGAACGCCCCGCCGATCCAGCCGACCACGGTCAGTGCGGCCGGCCACGCCACCACCACCGCGCCGACCCCGGCCACGCCCAGCGCGATCAGCAGCGCGTCCGACAGGGCGCAGATGCCGACGACGGCCAGGACGGAGTCCCGGCGTACGCCCTGGCGCAGGACGAAGGCGTTCTGGGCGCCGATGGCGACGATCAGGGACAGGCCAGTGCCGAAACCCGCGGCGGCGGCGGACAGTGCGTTGCTCATGCTCTCGACGCTAAGGAAAGGATCACTGTCCGTACAGCTAAAGATTCTTACGTATCCTTAGCGCTCGTGAAGACAGATGCCGTCCCCGGGATGCCGGAACTGCCGCTCGACCAGGTGCGGACCCTGCTCGCGGTCGTCGACGAGGGCACGTTCGACGCGGCCGCCGCGGTTCTGCACGTCACCCCGTCCGCGGTCAGCCAGCGGGTCAAGGCCCTGGAGCAGCGGACCGGGCGGGTGCTGCTGCTGCGCACCAAGCCGGTGCGGGCGACCGAGTCGGGCGAGGTCGTGGTGCGGTTCGCCCGGCAGCTGGCCCGGCTGGAGCGGGACGCGCGGGCCGAGCTGGGCATGCGGAGCGCCGGCGAGGCGACCCGGGTGTCGGTGGCGGTCAACGCCGACTCGCTGGCGACCTGGTTCCTGCCCGCCCTGACCGCGCTGCCGCCGGAGCCCGCGCTCTGCTTCGACCTGCGGCGCGAGGACGAGGACCACACGGCCGCGCTGCTGCGGGAGGGCGCCGTGATGGCCGCGGTGACCTCCTCCGCCGACCCGGTGCCCGGCTGCTCGGTGCGAGGGCTCGGCCGTATGCGCTACCTGGCCGCGGCCCACCCGGACTTCGCCGCGCGCCACCTGGCCGGGCGCCCGCTCGCCGAGGCCCTGCCCGGGGCGCCGGTGGTGGTGTTCGACCGGCGCGACGACTTCCAGGACGGTTTCCTGCGCCGACTGGGACACCCCGCCGCCAGTCCCGACCGGCACTACGTCCCGACCTCGGAGGGCTTCGCGCAGGCCGTCGCCGCGGGGCTCGGCTGGGGCATGCTCCCCGAGGCCCAGGCCCGCCCCCTGCTGGACACCGGCCGCCTCGTCGAACTCGCCCCCGACCGGCCGGTGGACGTGCCGCTGTACTGGCAGCAGTGGAAGCTCGACTCACCGGCGCTGACGGCCGTGGCCGGGGTGGTGGTGGAGGCGGCGGGGCGGGCGTTGCGGCAGGGGGTCGGTCCGGGGGCCGCGTGACGGCAACTGCGATGCCTCGCAGGCCGGTTCGCGGCGCGGCAGGTCGGCGTCGACGCCTGCGCGGACGCCCCCGGGGAAACCCTCAGCCCAGTCCGGCCAGCCGCGTCTCCGCGCTGTCCAGGAGCATCTCCAGGGCGGTCGGATAGGCACTGTCGAGCATGCGTCGTGCGAGGAGGGGGGCCGCCTCGGCGATGCGGGGGTGGGTGGTGGCGGGCAGTCGCGCGTACGTCGAGCGCCACTTGTCCTCGTCGGCGCGCAGGGCGGCACGGGGCAGGGCCAGGGAAGCGGCGTCCAGGGCGGCGAAGGCGAGTGTCTGGTCGACGAAGGCGTGGTAGACGCGCACCGCCTCGGGCAGCGGGAAGCCCGCGGTGCGCAGGATGCCGAGGACCGCCTCGTCCGCGGCCAGTTCGTTCGCCCGGCCGGTGACCCGGCTCGCGGTGAGCAGCGCGGCCTGCGGATGGGCGACGTAGGCGGCGTGGACGCGCAGGCCGACGGTCCTCAGGTCGGTCCGCCAGCGTCCGGTCGGCGCCCAGCCGCGCAGCGCCTGGCCGATGAGCGCGTCGCCGATGGCGAGGGTGAGGTCGTCCATGCCGCGGAAGTAGCGGTAGAGGGTGCTCGGGTCGCAGTCCAGGGCGAGGCCGAGGCGGCGGGCCGAGAGTCCGGCGCCGCCGTGCTCGCGCAGCAGCCGCAGCGCGGTGTCCACGATGAGGGCCTCGGAGAGCACCGTGCCGCTTCTGGTGGGCCTGCGGCGCCGCCGCTTCTCCTCGGGGACCACCGGTTTGGCCATGATCCGTTCCTCTCCTGGGCCGCTCGGGTGCTCTTATGCCAACGCCATTGACCTTATGCGACCGCACGGCGTTGTATCCCGCCGAGGGGCCCCACGTTTTCGACCGTCGACCTACCGAGGGAGTTGTTGTCATGCGTGTACTGCTGGTGGGAGCGGGTGGCGTGGGCACCGCGATCACGCGGATCGCGGCCCGGCGCGCGTTCTTCGAGGCCATGGTGGTGGCCGACTACGACCCGGCCCGCGCCGAGGCGGCCGTCGCGGCGCTCGGCGGGACGGAGGGCCGGTTCACGGCCGAGCGGGTGGACGCCGGTGACGAGGCGGCCGTGGCCGCGCTGCTGCGGCGGCACGGCTGCGACGTGCTGCTCAACGCCACCGATCCGCGTTTCGTGATGCCACTGTTCCGGGCGGCCCGCTCGGCCGGCGCCGGATATGTCGACATGGCGATGTCCCTGTCGCGGCCGCACGCCGAGCGCCCCTACGCCGAGTGCGGGGTCAAGCTCGGCGACGAGCAGTTCACCGAGGCCGACTCATGGGCCGAGGCGGGGGCGCTGGCGCTGGTCGGGATGGGGGTGGAGCCGGGCCTGTCGGACGTGTTCGCCCGGCACGCGGCAGACGAACTCTTCGACGAGATCGAGGAGATCGGCGTCCGCGACGGCGCGAACCTGACCGTCGACGGCTACGACTTCGCCCCCTCCTTCAATATCTGGACCACCATCGAGGAGTGTCTGAACCCGCCGGTGGTCTACGAGAAGGACCGCGGCTGGTTCACCACCGAGCCGTTCAGCGAGCCGGAGGTCTTCGACTTCCCCGAGGGCATCGGCCCGGTCGAGTGCGTGAACGTCGAGCACGAGGAGGTACTGCTCGTGCCGCGCTGGGTCGAGGCCCGCCGGGTCACCTTCAAGTACGGCCTGGGCGAGGAGTTCATCAGCACCCTGAAGACCCTGCGGCTGCTGGGTCTGGACCGCACCGTGCCGGTGACCGTGCCGAGCGCGGCGGGTCCGGTGGCCGTCTCGCCGCGGGACGTGGTCGCGGCCTGTCTGCCGGACCCGGCGACGCTGGGCGAGCGGATGCGGGGCAAGACGTGCGCGGGCACCTGGGTGCGCGGCACCAAGGACGGGGCGCCGCGCGAGGTGTACCTGTACCACGTGGTCGACAACGAGTGGTCGATGGCGGAGTACGGCTGCCAGGCCGTGGTCTGGCAGACGGCCGTCAACCCGGTCGTCGCCCTGGAACTCCTCGCCACCGGCGCGTGGAGCGGCTCGGGGGTGCTCGGCCCGGAGGCCTTCCCGGCCCGCCCCTTCCTGGACCTGCTCACGGCGTACGGCTCTCCGTGGGGCCTGCGCGAGCAGTGACGGACCGCCCGGTGCGGCGCCCTCGACGGGTGCCGCACGGCGGCCGGATCTCTCGGTTTCACCCGCCCGTCGACAGGTGACCCGCATGCGGGTAAGTGCATTCGGGAGGGCTTGGAGCATGCGAGTGACACCGATGGACGACTGGCAAGACCGGGCCGGCTGCCGCCACGAGGACCCGGACCTCTTCTTCCCCATCGGCACCTCGGGGCCGGCGCTGCTGCAGACACGGCAGGCCAAGGCCGTGTGCGGGCGCTGCCCCGTGCGGGAGCCGTGCCTGCGGTTCGCGCTCCGCACGGCGCAGGGCAGCGGGGTGTGGGGCGGCACCAGCGAGAGCGAGCGGCGCCTGCTGCGGCGGGGCCGCGCCGGATAGGGCGGCCGCGGACGGCCTCCGGGCCGACGGCCGCGGAAGGCCCCGCGGCGGCGGCCACGGATGCCTTTCGGCCGCCCCGGGCGGGACGGACGCCGCGGCGGCACCCGGTCGGCCGACTGGCGCGGACCGCCCGGCGGGCACCGGGTTACGCTCCGGGCAGCAGGGCAGCACCCGTCGGCCGAGGAGGGCCCAGCGTGAGCGTCCGAGTGTGCCGGATCTACGAAGCTCCCGAGGCCGGGGACGGACTGCGGGTCCTGGTCGACCGGCTCTGGCCGCGCGGTCTGTCGAAGGACGCGGCCCATGTGGACGAGTGGCCCAAGGCGCTCACCCCGTCCACCGAGCTGCGCCGCTGGTACCACGCGGGCGAGGGCTCCTACGAGGAGTTCGCCCGCCGCTACGAGGCGGAGCTTGCCGACCCCGAGGCGGCCCGCCTCCTCGACGGGGTGCGCGAGTCGGCGGACCGGGGCGCGGTGACACTGCTGACGGCGTCGAAGGACCCGGAGCACAGCCATGCGGCGGTGCTGGCCGGGCTCCTCCGACGCGAGTGACACGGCCGAAGCGAACGAACGGACGCGCGTGACGCGGTCGTGGCGAACGCAGCGGACGAGACGGGGAAGCGGGCGACGCCGGCCGGGGTTCAGCCGGTCTGAGCGGCCGCGGCCCGGCCCGCCGCCCGGCCCGAGAACAGACAGCCGCCGAGGAACGTGCCCTCCAGCGCGTTGTAGCCGTGCACGCCTCCGCCGCCGAACCCGGCGACCTCCCCGGCGGCGTACAGGCCCTCGACGGGCTGCCCGTCGGCGCCGATCGCGCGGGAGTCGAGGTCGGTCTGGATGCCGCCGAGGGTCTTGCGGGTGAGGATGTGCAGCTTGACGCCGACGAGGGGGCCGGCCTCGGGGTCGAGGACGCGGTGCGGGGTGGCGACGCGGCCGAGGCGGTCGCCGATGTAGCGGCGGGCGTTGCGGATGCCCTGGATCTGGGAGTCCTTGCTGTAGGGGTTGGCCAACTGGAGGTCACGGGCCTCGATCTGGCGCCGCAGCCCGTCGGCGTCCAGGAGCGCCTTGTCGGTGAGGCCGTTCATCTTCTCGACGAGCTGCTCCAGGGTGTCCGCGACGACGAAGTCCGCTCCGTTGCGCAGGAAGGCCTGCACCGGGGCGGGGGCGCCCTTGCCGAGCAGCCGGTCGCGCAGGACGGCCTTGCGGTCCTTCGCGGTGATGTCCGGGTTCTGCTCGGAGCCGGAGAGCGCGAACTCCTTCTCGATGATCTTCCGGGTGAGGATGAACCAGGAGTGGTCGTACCCGGCGATGTCCTCGGTGGTGCGCAGATGCCTGAGCGTGCCGAGGGTGTCGTAGCCGGGCAGACAGGGGTCGGGGAGCCGACGGCCGAGGGCGTCGAACCACAGCGAGGACGGGCCGGGCAGGATGCGGATGCCGTGACCGGGCCAGATCGGGTCCCAGTTCCGCACGCCCTCGGTGTAGTGCCACATGCGGTCGCGGTTGACCAGGCGTACGCCGGCCCGGGCGCTGATGTCGAGCATGCGGCCGTCGACGTAGGCGGGGACGCCGGTGATCATCTCGGCGGGCGGGGTGCCGAGCCGTTCGGGCCAGTGGCGGCGGACGATGTCGTGGTCGGCGCCGATGCCGCCGGAGGTGACGATCACGGCCTGCGCGGTCAGTTCGAACTCGCCCGCGCTCTCGCGGCTGGAGGCGACGCCGCGTGGTGAGTCGTCGGGGGCGAGGAGGGTGCCGCGCACCCCGCGCGCGGAGCCCTCCTCGATCACCAGCTCGTCGACGCGGTGGCGGTGGTGGAAGGTGAGCAGTCCGTCGCGCTCGGCCTGCCTGGCGTACTCGGCGAACGGCTCGACCACGCCCGTGCCGGTGCCCCAGGCGATGTGGAAGCGGGGCACGGAGTTGCCGTGGCCGTCGGCGCGCAGGTCGCCGCGCTCGGCCCAGCCGACGGTGGGCAGCAGCTTGATGCCGTGGCCGTCGAGCCAGGAGCGCTTCTCCCCCGCCGCCCATTCGACATAGGAACGGGCCCAGCGCACCGCCCAGGAGTCCTCGTCCTCGGTGCGGTCGAACCCGGCGCTGCCCTGCCAGTCGGTCCAGGCCAGGTCGAGGGAGTCCTTGATCTTCAGGCGGCGCTGCTCCGGCGAGTCGACCAGGAACAGCCCGCCGAAGGACCAGTACGCCTGGCCGCCGAGATTGGCGGCGTTCTCCTGGTCGACCAGGGCGACCCGCCTGCCCCGGCTGGTGAGTTCGTGCGCCGCGACCAGCCCGGCGAGACCGGCTCCGACGACGATGACGTCCGCGTCCATGGGCGTTCTCCGTTCCTTTCCTCAGTCGAGGCCGCCGCTGCCGTCCGTCAGCAGCGCGGTGAGCAGTTGCTTGAGCCAGCGGCGGGCGCCGTCGACGTCCTTGTCCAGCAGCAGTTGGACGGTGACCCCGTCGTACGCGGCGACCACCGCGTGGGCGGCGGAGTCCGTGTCGCCGAGTACGGCGGGCAGTTCGGTGTGGCCGCGCGCGCGGGCCAGCCGGTCGGCGATGGACCGCCGCAGGGTGGCCCGGTGTTCGAGCAGGGTCCGCGCGACGTCCGGGTCGCGGGCCGCGTGGACCAGGAAGTCGGTCTTCACCAGCAGCCAGTCCACGTCGAGCAGCAGCACCTCGGTGACCCGGTCGACGGACCGGTGGACGTCCAGGTCCGGGCCGTCGAGCGCGAGCGCGTCCGCGACCTGCCCGGCGATGAGGTCGGCGCGCTGCTGGTAGAGCGCGAAGAACAGTTCGTCGAGGCTGGAGAAGTTCGAGTAGAAGGCGCCCCGGCTGTATCCGGCGGCCTCGCAGACCTCCTCGATGGAGACCCGTCCGAACCCCTTGGCGGCGAACACGGTGAACGCGGCGTCGAGCAGGTTCGCGCGGGTGCGCACCCGCCGCTTGGTCACCCGCGCGGTGGTCGCCGCCTCCGCCGCGCGCCGCGTGGTCGGCCGGTCCGCCGGCTGCGTCGTCATCGTCCGCCCTTCATCGGATACGGGAATGTATCCGATACACCGGTGTATCGAAAGGGGTCCGCGCGCACCCGCTCACGACGCGCTGCACCCCCGCCGTTATGGAACAGATTTTCGAATAAGGAGTACGCTGGCTCCATGACCACGCACCTCCAGGGCTCCCTCTTCGACCAGACCGACCGGCTGGGACTCGCCCCGCTCGGCCGGCCGCGCCGTACGGAACTCGGCGCGGGCGCCTGGATCGACACGCTGCCCGGCTGGCTGAGCGGGTCCGACGCGCTGTTCGGACAGCTGGCGGAGGAAGTGCCCTGGCGGGCCGAGCGGCGCACGATGTACGACCATGTGGTCGACGTGCCGCGGCTGCTGGCGTACTACGGCGAGGACGATCCGCTCCCGCACCCGGTGCTCACCGAGGCCCGCGAGGCGCTGTCCCGGCACTACGCGCCGGAGCTGGGCGAGCCGTTCACGACGGCCGGGCTGTGCTACTACCGCGACGGCCGCGACAGCGTGGCCTGGCACGGCGACCGCATCGGGAAGGGCGCGCGGGAGGACACCATGGTCGCCATCCTCTCCGTCGGCGCACCGCGCGATCTGCTGCTGCGCCCCATGGGCGGCGGCGACACGGTGCGCAGGCCGCTCGGGCACGGGGACCTGATCGTGATGGGCGGCTCCTGCCAGCGGACCTGGGAGCACTGCGTACCGAAGTCGAGCCGTGCCACGGGGCCGCGCATCAGCGTCCAGTTCCGCCCGCACGGCGTGCGCTGAGGCGGCAGAGGCGGACGCCCCGGCGCACGCGGGGGCCGTCTCCGGCGGACGGTGCCGGAGACGGCCCCGCCCCGGCGCACGGCACATCTCCCCGGCCGCCCGGAGACGTGTCTCTCAGCTGCCGGAACCGCACCCCGAACACGCGGCCGATCTGCTTTGCTGTCCCCCGCCGGACCCCTCCTCACCACGCGGGACGAAGATGCGCGCCACTGTGCAGCAAGTCGCCGACGGCACCTACCTGGTGCACGGCAGCAACACCAACTGGGTGATCCTCGAGGAGGGCGACGCCGTCACCCTGGTCGACACCGGCTACCCGGGCGACCGGGAGCGGCTGCTGGACTCGCTCGCGCAGATCGGCAGCCGTCCCGAGGCGGTCGCGGCGGTGCTGATCACCCACGCCCACAACGATCATCTGGGCTCCGCCGAGCACCTGCGGGCCACCTACGGCACCCCGGTGTACATGGACGAGGCCGAAGTCCCGCACGCCCGCCGGGAGTTCCTGCACCAGGTCGGCGTCGGCACGGTCCTGGCCAACGGCTGGCGGCCCGGGGTGCTGCCCTGGGCCGTGCACGCGCTGCGCGTCGGCGGCACCGCCCATGTGCCCGTCGCCGCCCCCGAGGTCTTCCCCGGAGCGGGCCCCCTCGACCTGCCCGGCCGCCCGGTGCCCGTGCACACGCCCGGCCACACCCTGGGCCACACGGTGTTCCACCTGCCCGACCGGGGCGCGGTGCTCTCCGGGGACGCCCTGGCGACCGGCCACGCCACCTCGCGGCAGAAGGGCCCGCAGATGCTGCTCGACATGTTCCACCACGAGCGCGCCGGCGCCCTGGCCTCGCTGGAGACGATCGCGGGCCTGGACGCCGACCTGCTGCTGCCCGGCCACGGCCCCGTCCACCGCGGCTCCGTACCCACGGCCGCGCGCAGGGCGCGCGACCTGGCCGCTTAGGGTCGAGGCATGGCTCTGCACATCAGCGCGACCAACCCGGAGCACCCGGCCCTGCTGCTCGAGCTCCCCTGGCATCTGCCGCTGGAGGACTGGCCCGAGGAGTACCTCGTGCCGCTGCCGCGCGGTATCTCCCGGCACGTGGTGCGCTACGCGCGCGCCGGTGACGAGGTGATCGCGGTCAAGGAGCTCGCGGAGCGGCCCGCGCTGCGCGAGTACGAGCTGCTGTTCGACCTGGACCGGCTCGGCATCCCGGCGGTGGACGCGCTCGGCGTGGTCACCGGGCGCACCGACAAGGCCGACGAGCCGCTGGAGCCGGTGCTGATCACGCGCCACCTGGGCGGCTCGATGCCGTACCGCTCGATGTTCGAGACGACCATGCGCCCGGCCACCATGCACCGGCTGATGGACGCGCTCGCCGTCCTGCTGGTCCGGCTGCATCTCGCCGGGTTCGCCTGGGGCGACTGCTCTCTGTCGAACACCCTGTTCCGGCGCGACGCGGGTGCCTACGCCGCGTATCTGGTGGACGCCGAGACCGGCGAGCTGCACGCGCGGCTCAGCCCCGGCCAGCGTGACTACGACCTCGACCTCGCGCGGGTGAACATCAGCGGCGAACTGCTCGACCTGGAGGCGTCCGGGGCGCTGCACCCCTCGGTGGACCCGATCGAGTTCGGGCAGGAGATCTGCGACCGCTACGCCGGGCTGTGGAAGGAGCTCACCCGCGTCTCGGTCTACCCGGCGGGCAAGTACCACTACATCGAGCGCCGTATCCGCAGGCTCAACGACCTCGGCTTCGACGTGGCCGAGATGCAGATCGACCACTCCTCCAACGGCGACACGGTCACCTTCGTGCCCAAGGTCGTCGACGCCGGGCACCACCAGCGCCAGCTGCTGCGGCTGACCGGCCTGGACACCGAGGAGAACCAGGCGCGGCGGCTGCTGACCGACCTGGAGAGCTGGATGGCCACCCAGGACGACTACGCGCCCGGCGACCCCCTCGCGGCCCGTCCGGAGGTGCTGGCGCACCGCTGGGTGCGCGACGTGTTCCGGCCGACCGTGCGGGCCGTCCCGCTCGAACTGCGCGCGACCATGGACCCGGCGGAGATCTACCACCAGCTCCTGGAGCACCGCTGGTACCTGTCCGAGCGGGCCCAGCACGACATCGGGATCGACACGGCCGTCGAGGACTACGTGGCGAACATCCTGCCCACGGCCCGGGAGACGCTGGAGTCCCCCGGGCACGAGTGAGCGGCCCCGGGGCGCCTCAGGCGGGCGGGATCACCGCGACCGGGCAGCCCGCGTGGTGCAGGACGCCGTGGGCGACCGATCCGATGCGGGCGCCCACGGCGGTACGGCGGGCGCGGCGGCCCACCACCATCAGCTGGGCCCGGCGCGCCACCGACAGCAGCACCTGCCCGGCGCTGCCCATCTCGACGTGTTCGACGACATGCACGTCGGGGAAGCGCTCGCGCCAGGGCCTGAGTGCCTCGGCGAGCGCCTTCTTCTCGAACGGCTCCGGGCCGCCGGCGTCGTCGAGCAGTCGCATCGAGCCGGGGCTGTAGGCGAACACGGGCGGCAGCGTCCAGGCCCGTACCGCGCGCACGGTCGCCCCGCGGGCGGCGGCCGTCTCGAAGGCGAAGCCCAGAGCCGCGGCGCTGTCCTCGGCGCCGCCGTCCTGGCCGACGACGATCTCGTGCCCGGCGACCTCGTCGGACGCCTTGTCCCCGGCGCGCACCAGCACCACCGGGCGGGCGGCACCGGCGATCACCTGCTGGCCCACCGAGCCGAGCAGGAAGCCCAGCACCGCACCGTGCCCGCGCGAGCCGAGCACCAGCATCCCGGCGTCCGCGGCCGCGCCGACGAGCGTGTCGACCACGGGTCCCTCGACCGCGTCGGCCGTGACCTCCAGCCCGGCGTACCGCCCGGTGGCCCGGGAGACGGCCTCGGCCAGCGCCTCGCGCACCCAGCCGGCCTGCGCGTCCCGGTCCCCTCCGAGCGCCTCGTGCGACGCGTACTCCCATGCCTGTACGACCCGCAGCGGCCGCCCCCGCCGTACGGCTTCGCGAGCCGCCCAGCCGAGTGCCGCGAGGCTCTCCTCGGTCCCGTCGACGCCTGCCGTGATCGGCCCCGTCATTCCGGCCGCCTCCCTGTGTCCATGGCTCAGTTCCGGCCCCAGTCTTCACTACGCTGGCCCGATGGGTCTCGAGTGGGAGCAGGTGGTCGTGGACGCGGCAGATCCGGTCGCGCTGGGCCGGTGGTGGACGGCGGCGCTGGGCTGGGTGGTGCTGAACGACTCGGCGCGGGAGTACGAGATCCGGCCGGCCCCGGACCGGGTGCCGGGGCTGATCTTCGTACCCGTGCCGGAGGGCAAGGCCGTCAAGAACCGGCTGCACCTGGACTTCCGCCCCGACGACCAGGCCGCGGAGGTGGCCAGACTGCTCGCGCTGGGCGCCCGGCGCGCGGACGTCGGGCAGGGCGAGCAGCCCTGGGTGGTCCTCACGGACCCGGAGGGCAACGAGTTCTGCGTGTTGCGTGATCGCCGGACCTGACGGAGTCTCGCGCGCCCGAGCGAAGCGGGGCGAACGAACTTACGATGGCGGGAGCCGGCGCGGCGGCGGGGCACCGTGCGTCCGTCCGACCGCTCGGGGTGGGGAGAGGCATGGCACCGGTCGCCGAGACCGCGCGCACCGTCATCATGACCGTCGACGACGATCCCGGAGTGTCCCGCGCCGTCGCCCGTGATCTCAGACGCCGTTACGGGGCGTCGTACCGCGTCGTGCGCGCGGAGTCCGGCGAGTCCGCCCTGGACGCGCTGCGCGAGCTGAAGCTGCGCGGTGACCTGGTGGCGGTGATCCTGGCGGACTACCGCATGCCGCAGATGAACGGCATCGAGTTCCTGGAGCAGGCCCTGGACGTGTATCCGGGCGCCCGGCGGGTGCTGCTGACGGCGTACGCGGACACCGACGCGGCGATCGACGCGATCAACGTGGTCGACCTGGACCACTATCTCCTCAAGCCCTGGGACCCGCCCGAGGAGAAGCTCTACCCGGTCCTGGACGACCTGCTGGAGGCCTGGCGGACCAGCGACTTCCGGCCCGTGCCCAGCACCAAGGTCGTCGGGCACCGGTTCTCCGCGCGCTCCTCGGAGGTGCGCGAGTTCCTGGCCCGCAACCAGGTGCCCTACCGCTGGTACTCCGCGGACGAGCCGGAGGGGCGGCGGCTGCTGGCCGCGGCGGGCGCGGACGCGACGAGGCTGCCGCTGGTGGTCACCCCGGACGGCACCCCGCTGGTGGAGCCCGAGGCGCCCGAGCTGGCGGCGCAGGTGGGCCTGGCGACCACGCCGACGGCGGAGTTCTACGACCTGGTGGTGATCGGCGGCGGTCCGGCCGGGCTCGGCGCCGCGGTGTACGGGGCGTCGGAGGGGCTGCGCACCGTGCTGGTGGAGCGGTCGGCGACCGGCGGGCAGGCCGGGCAGAGCTCCCGGATCGAGAACTACCTCGGCTTCCCCGACGGGGTCTCCGGCGCGCAGCTCACCGACCGGGCGCGGCGGCAGGCGGCGAAGTTCGGCGCGGAGATCCTCACCGCCCGCGAGGTGACCGGTCTGGAGATCAACGGTGCGGCGCGGGTGGTGCGGTTCTCGGACGGCTCGGCCGTCGCCGCGCACAGCGTGATCCTGGCGACCGGGGTGTCGTACCGGCAGCTCGCGGCGCCCGGCGCACAGGACCTGACCGGCGCCGGGGTGTTCTACGGCTCCGCGCTGACCGAGGCGCCCGCCTGTCACGGGCACGACGTGTACATCGTCGGCGGCGCCAACTCGGCCGGGCAGGCGGCGATGTACCTGTCCAAGGGCGCCAAGTCGGTGACGCTGCTGGTGCGCGGGTCCTCGCTGTCGGCGTCGATGTCGCACTACCTGATCCAGCAGATCGGCGAGGCGCCCAACATCGAGGTACGGACGGGCACGGTCGTCGAGGCGGCGCACGGCGGCGAGCACCTGGAGCGGCTGACGCTGCGGGACACCGCGAGCGGGGAGACCGAGACGGTCGACGCGAGCTGGGTGTTCGTCTTCATCGGCGCCGCCCCGCGCACCGACTGGCTGGGCGACACGGTGCTGCGCGACGAGCGCGGGTTCATCCTCGCCGGGCCCGATCTGACGCCCGACGGGCGGCCGCCCGCGGGCTGGGAGCTGGACCGGCCGCCGTACCACCTGGAGACCAATGTGCCCGGCGTGTTCGTGGCGGGCGACGCGCGGGCGGAGTCCGCCAAGCGGGTCGCGTCCGCCGTGGGAGAGGGAGCCATGGCCGTGATGCTCGTCCACCGCTATCTGGAGCAGTCATGAGCGGACAGGTGATGCCGTGCAACACCCAGGAGATCGGCTCGCTGTTCCTGTTCGAGAAGCTGACGCCGGAGCAGCTCGGGAGGCTGTGCAGCGAGGGCCGGGTGGAGCTGTTCGATCCCGGACCGGTGTACGCCGAGGGTGATCACGCGACCTGCTTCTTCGTGATGATCGAGGGCACGTGCGTGCTGTACCGCCGGGTCGGCGACGACGACGTGGAGGTCGTGCGGACCTCGCAGCCCGGGGTGTACTCGGGCGCCATGCAGGCGTACATCGGCGACCGGGTGCGCCAGGTGTACAACAACACGATGCGGGTGACGGAGCCGACGCGGTTCTTCGTGCTGCCGGCCGACACGTTCGCCACCGTGATGCGGGAGTGGTTCCCGATGGCGGTGCATCTGCTGGAGGGGCTGTTCTTCGGGGCCAAGAACACCCAGCGGATGATCGGCCAGCGCGAACGGCTGCTGGCGCTCGGCTCGTTGTCGGCGGGGCTCACCCATGAGCTGAACAACCCGGCGGCGGCGGCCGTGCGGGCGACCTCGACGCTGCGCGAGCGGGTCGCCAAGATGCGCCACAAGCTCGCCCACATCTCCGCCGGGCCCTATCCGCCCGAGCAGCTCGCGGGTCTGATCGACATCCAGGAGCGCACCGCCGAACGCGTCGCCAAGGCACCCTCGCTCAGCCCGCTGGAGGCCGCCGACCGCGAGGACGAGATGTCCGACTGGCTGGACGAGCACGGCATCACGGAGGGCTGGCGGCTCGCGCCGACCTTCGTGCAGGCGGGTCTCGACGTGGACTGGCTGGACCAGGTGGCGGCCTCGGTGGACGCGGAGATCCTCCCGGCGGCCGTCGGCTGGCTGAACTACACGGTCGAGACCGAGCTGTTGATGGACGAGATCGAGGACTCCACGAACCGTATCTCCCAGCTGGTCGGCGCCGCCAAGCAGTACTCGCAGCTCGACCGCGCCCCGTACCAGAACGCCGATGTCCACGAACTCCTCGACAGCACCCTGCTGATGCTGTCCGGGAAGTTCGGCCCGCAGATCGAGGTGGTCAAGGAGTACGACCGGACGCTGCCGAGGGTCCCCGCGTACCCGGCGGAGCTGAACCAGGTGTGGACCAACCTGATCGACAACGCGGTCGGCGCGATGAACTCGGGCGGCGGCGAAGGCACGTTGACCGTGCGGACCGTACTCGACCACGACCGGCTGATGGTGGAGTTCCGGGACACCGGGCCCGGGGTGCCGGCGGAGATCCGCGACCGGATCTTCGACCCGTTCTTCACCACCAAACCGGTCGGCGAGGGCACCGGGCTCGGTCTGGACATCTCCTGGCGGATCGTGGTCAACAAGCACCACGGCAGTCTGCGGGTCGAGTCCGTGCCGGGTGACACCCGCTTCCAGGTCCTGCTTCCGCTGACCGCCGCGGACGGGGAGACCGCCCAGGCCGCGCGGTCCGCCGAGGCCGCCCAGGCGGACGAGGCCGCCGCGGTCGTCCAGGCCGTCGAGGCCGCCGCGGACCACGCCACTTCCGAGGAGCCGGCGCATGAGCACTGACGACGCGACCGACGGCATCGACCTCGGTGTCCCGCCCAGCGGCACCGGGTGCGTGGAGTGCGAGGCGGTGGGCGGCTGGTGGTTCCATCTGCGGCGCTGCGCCCGATGCGGGCACATCGGCTGCTGCGACGACTCCCCCGCGAAGCACGCCACCGCGCACTACCGGGAGACCGGCCATCCGCTGATCCGCTCCTACGAGCCCGGCGAGGAGTGGTTCTGGGACTTCACCGCAGGCGAGCTGTACGCGTCCGGGCCCGATCTCGCCCCGCCGGTCAGCCACCCCGCCGACCAGCCCGTGCCCGGTCCGGCGGGACGCGTCCCGGCGAACTGGGCGGACACCCTGCGCTGACCGGCCGGCCCAGGTCCGCCGCCCACGGCGGCGGACCTGGGCGAACGGGTGGGGCTGTCCGTGGCACGTGCCAGGATGGGGACGTGTCGAACAGCTCTTTCACCGTGTCTCCCCTGGTCGGGCGGGAAGAGGAACTCGCCCGGCTCGCCGGGGTGCTGGAGCGTGCCCGGGGCGGTGAGGCGCGGGCCGTGCTGCTGGCCGGGGACGCGGGGGTGGGCAAGACCCGGTTGCTGGACGAGGCCGCCGCGCGGGCCGTGCGCGACGGCGTGACCGTGCTGACCGGGCACTGCGTCGACCTCGGCGACGTGGGCCTGCCGTATCTGCCGTTCACCGAGGTGCTGGGCGCCGTCGCCGCCGAGGAGCGGTTCGCGCCCGTGCTCGCCGCGCGTCCCGAGGTGGGCCGGCTGCTCGGCGGCGGCGCGGACAGCGCCCTGGACATGAGCGGGCGGCTGCGGCTGTTCGAGGACATGGCGGGGCTGCTCACCGACCTCGCGGACCTCGGCCCGCTGCTGCTCGTCCTCGAGGACCTGCACTGGGCCGACCAGTCCTCCCGGGACCTGCTGAGATTCCTGCTCAGCCGTGGGGTGCTCCAGCGGCCCGCGGGCGGCGTGCCGGGGGGACGGGTCGCCGTGCTGGCCTCGTACCGCGCGGACGATCTGCACCGCAGGCATCCGCTGCGCCCGCTGCTGGCGGAGCTGGTGCGGCTGCCGTCCGTGGAGCGGCTGGAGCTGCGGCCGATGGACGACGCCGAGGTGGCCCGGCTGGTGCGGGTCCTCCACGACGACGGGCCCCGGGCCCTGCCCGAGGCGACGGTCCGCCGGATCGTCGAGCGCGCCGAGGGCAACGCCTTCTACGCCCAGGAACTCCTCGCGGCGACCGACCCGGGCGCGGGCGGGGTGCCGGACGCGCTCGCCGACGTCCTGCTGATCCGCTTCGAGCAGGTGTCGGACACCGCGCAGCAGGTGCTGCGCACGGCCGCCGTGGCCGGGCGCCGGGTCGGGCACGACCTGCTGAAGGACGCGGTCGGACTGCCGGAGGAGGCGCTGGAGACGGCGCTGCGGGAGGCCGTCGAGCGACGCCTGCTGGTCTCGGGCGACGGCGACACGTACTCCTTCCGGCACGCCCTCGCGCGCGAGGCGGTGTACGCGGACCTGCTGCCGGGCGAACGGGCGCGGCTGCACGGGGCGTTCGCCCGCCTGCTGGCCGGCCGCGGCGGCGCCGGGACGGCGGCCGAGCGGGCCCACCACTACCGCGAGAGCCACGACCTGCCGGAGGCCCTCGCCGCGTCCCTGGAGGCCGCCGACCACGCCCAGCGGCTGGGCGCGCCGGCCGAGGAGCTGCGCCATCTGGAGGCCGCACTGGACCTGTGGGCGTCGGTGCCGGCCGAGGCACGGCCCGCGGGCGGGCCCGGCGACCGGATCGCGCTGACCCTGCGGGCCTCGGCGGCGGCCGCGCACGCCGGGGAGTCGCACCGCGCGGTCTCGCTCACCCGGGCCGCGCTGGCCGGGGTCGGCGAGGACGCCGACTCGGAGCTGGCGGCCCGGGTCCGCTACACCCTCGCGGGCAATCTGCTCGACGTCGACAGCCTCACCGCCGCCTACGCCTACAGCAGCGAGGCGCTGGCGCTGATCCCGGCCGACCCGCCGTCGCCGACCTGGGTGTGGGCGGCGGCCACGCATGTGCTGGCGGCCCGGCAGGTCGGGGAGCCGGAGACCGCGCTGAAGGTGGCGCGCCAGGCGCTGGCCGTCGCCGAGGAGCTCGGTCTCACCGACGCGCGGGCCGATCTGCTGATCTCGCTGGCCGCCCTGGAGGGCCGCAGCACCTCGGCGGGCCGGGACGGGCTGCGTCAGGCCAGGGAGCTGGTCCGTGGCACGGGCAACGCCCCGGTGGAGATGCGCGCCCTGTACCACCTCGCCATCGGCGCGTTCGAGGCGGGCGAGCTGGAGGGCGCCCTGCCCTGGCTGGTGGAGGGGCTGGACCGGGCGCGCGGGGCGGGACTGCTGTCCTCGCTGTATCCGCTGGAGATGCGGTATCTGCGGCTGCTGACGCTGTACATGCTGGGCCGCTGGGACGAGTGCGAGCGGGCGGCGGAGCAGGACGCCGACGCGCTGCCCGCGGCCGGGGCGTTCGCCACGGGGCCCGTGCTGTACGTGCGGCTGGCCCGGGGCGACGCCGGGGCCGAGGAGCGGGCCGAGGAGCTGCTGCGCGGGCGGTTCGACTGGATGGGCGCTCTGGTCGCGGGGATCGTGGCGACGGACGCGGCGGCCGGGAGCGGTGACGCCGGGCGCGCCGTCGCCCGGATGCGGTCGGCGGTCGAGGCCCTCACGGACGAGACGGGCGCCGTACCCGACGTCACCGTCCGGCTGGCCGCGCTCGCCCTCGCCGCGGTCGCCGACGCCGCCGTGGAGCGCAGGGCGGCCGGTGCCGAGGCGGAGGCCGGGCGCTGGGCCGACACCGCGAAGGAGCTGGTCGGGCTGGCCAGGACCAGTGCCGGGCTGAGCTCGAAGGGGCTTCCGCAGGGGCCGGAGGGGCTGGCGTGGCTGGCCCGCGCCGAGGCGGAGGCGGTCCGGGCGGCGCGCGGTCCCGAGCCGGCCGTCTGGGAGGCGGCCGTCGCCGCGTTCGACTACGGCGATGTCTACGAACGGGCCCGCTGCCGGCTGCGGTTCGCCGAGGCGCTGCTCGTGGCCGACCGCCGCGAGGAGGCCGCCGCCGAGGCGAGGGCGGCCCGGGAGACCGCCGTCCGGCTCAGGGCGACACCTCTGCTGGAGCGGGTCGACGCCCTGCTGCGGCGGGGCCGGCTGGCCGCTCCGGCCTCCGACGGCGGGCGGAGCGCCCGGCTGACGGCGCGTGAGCAGGACGTCCTGCGGCTGCTCTCGCTGGGGCGCAGCAACCGTCAGATCGGCGAGGAGCTGTTCATCACCGGCAAGACGGCCAGCGTCCATGTCTCCAACATCCTGGCCAAGCTCGGCGCCACGAGCCGTACGGAGGCGGTGGCGATCGCCTACCGGGAGGGGCTGATCCCCCGGGAGCCGTCGGCCCCCGGCTGAGCGGCCGGGCCGGTACGGCTGAGGGCGCCCCGGACGGTCGTGCTCCGGGGCGCCCCTGGTGTCGGCCGGTCCGGCGTCAGCGCCTGACGGCCGGGTCTGTCGGCCGGTCCGGCGTCAGCGCCTGACGGCCGGGGTGTTGGCCAGCCGGACGTTCACGGCCGCCCAGGAACGGCTGACGGCCTTGTACTCGACGCTGTTGAGCCCGTAGAGGTCCTTGGCCGCCCTCATCGTCGCGATGCGCGCGTCGTGGAAGTCGGTAGTGGAGACCATGTACCGGGTCAGGGCGCGGTAGTAGATCTTCAGCGCCTTGGTGCGGCCGATGCCCTTGACGGGCAGGCCGTCGTAGGTCGGCGAGTCGTAGGTGACCGCGCCGATCCTCTTGCGGCCGCTGCCCTCGGCGAGCAGGTAGAAGGCGTGCGAGGAGACGCCGGAACCGGCGTGCACCTCGGCGTCGTAGACGGCGGGCTCCCAGTAGTCGATCGCGCCCTCCAGCACGTCCAGGGACGGCTTGTCGAGGCGGCGCAGGAACTTCTGCTCCAGGCCGAGCTTCTCGCCGACGAGGTAGTTCGGCGGGTTCTTGGCGTTCTTCGCCTGGAACTCGACGCCGGAGCCGAAGATGTCGGCGAGGGACTCGTTGAGGGAGCCGGGCTCGCCGTACTGGACGCCGCGCGAGTCCACCCGGGTGGGCTCCAGGCGGGCGGTGGCGTCGACGACGCCGTGGGACAGCTCGTGCCCGGTCACGTCGAGGACGACCAGGGGCTTCTTGAACAGCTCGCCGTCGCCGTCCCCGTACAGCATGCAGCCGCAGTAGGAGTACCAGAAGGCGTTGCCGACCTTGTTGCCGAAGTGGACGATCGCGCGGGCGCCCTTGGAGTCGTTCTTGATGCCCTTGCGGCCGAACTGCTCCTTGTAGAAGTCCAGCGTCTCGGCGACGCCGTACTGGGCGTCGACGGCGGCGCTCATGCGGTTGCCGACGGTGCCGTTGCCCCAGGTGTTGGTGGAGCTGGTCAGCCGCTTGGCCTGGCCGAACTGGACCGGCTCCAGGCCCCTGGCGTCCCGGGTCTCGGTGCCGTAGCGCCGGGGGTCCTTGAGGACGTACGTGGTGCGGGCGGTCCGTGTGGTGGACAGCGAGACCTGGCCGGCGAACAGCGACTTGCCGACGCCGGTCGCGGGCGCCGGGTAGGCGGCTGCCGGGCCCGCGCCGGTGAGGCGGGGGGTGGCCGGCGCGATCCCGGTGGCCGGGTCGATCTGCTCGCCCCGCGCGCGCAGGGTCCGCACGACCTTGGGCGAGAGGAACTCCTCGGCGTCGGGGGTGTTGCTGCGGATCTCGCCGGTGACGGCGTCGACGACGACCGTGCTGGAGCCGGTGGCCTCGGCGTCGCCGCCGGTGACGTGGATCCGGTAGGCGAGGGCCGCCTCGCCGTCGCGGGCGTCCACGACGAGCTGGGCGACGCCGGCGGTGCCGTCCGTCGCGGCCGCCGCCTTGGCCCGGGCCTCGCCGGCGGTCAGCTCGGCGCGGGTCCCGTCCGGGCGGACCGCGTGGTCGGCGGCGCGGGTCACTCCCGCGTACGCCAGCTTCGGGGTGAGGTGGACGACGAGGTCGCCGCCCAGGACCGGCATGCCCTGGTGGGTGCGGACGAACCGGACGTGGCGGGCGCCCTCCGGGTCGACCATGACGTCCTGCGGCTGGAGTTCGTCGCCGCGGGCGACTCCGGTCGCGCTCGCGTGGGCGAAGGCCGCGGACCGCGCCGCGTCGACGACGGAGGGGGCCGGGGCGTCGGTCTCGGCGAATGCCGTGCCCGCGAGGCCCGTGGCGGCCGACGCCACGGCGACGGCGACCGCCAGGCCGCGTATATGAGGTCTTGTGCGCACTGTCGAAGATTCCTTCGTGTCAGATCGGCCGGTTCCGCCGGTGTGGGCAGGTGTTCGGCCGGCGCCAACTGTGTGTCGTCTGTGGAGATGTGACGGGATGCGAGAAAGTTGCCCCGCCCGGATGTGACCGATCTCGCACATAAACCCCCCATCTCGTGCGCGGATATGACCAACCACCCGGGCGGAAAGGGAGCAGAGCCGGATGGTGAACACAAAGGTGAGCAGGACCGCGGTGCTCGGCGCCGTGATGCTGTCGTTCCTCGCGGTGCCGGCCCCCGCCTCGGCGGCCGAGGACACCCCCCGGGCCGCGGCACTGGCCGCGCCCGACCTCGTGGGACTGGGCACGGTGCTGAACACCGCGCGACGGCAGGGCGCGCCCGGCGCCTTCGCGCGCGTCGACGACAACGGCACCGTGCACCGGGTGCGCCGCGGTATCTCCGACCGCAGGACCGGACGGACCATCGCGACCACCGACCGCTTCCGCATCGGCAGCGTCACCAAGGTCTTCTCGGCCGTGGTCCTGCTCCAGCTGGTCGACGAGGGCAGGCTGGACCTGGACTCCCCCGTGAACCGGGTGCTGCCGGGGCTGCTGCCCGACGACCGGATCACCGTCCGGCACGTGCTGAGCCACCGCAGCGGGCTCTACGACTACACGAACGCGATGTTCGCCAGGTCCGTGTCCGGCTTCGAGGCGGTCCGCAACAAGGTCTTCACCTACCGGCAGTTGGTCGGCCGCTCCCTGAGCCACCCGCGCACGGGCACGCCGGGCGGGGCCTACGCGTACTCGAACACCAACTTCGTGGTCGCCGGCATGCTGATCGAGAAGCTCACCGGAGAGAGCGTCGCCACCGCGTACCGCACCCGGATCATCGAGCCGCTGGGGCTCACGAACACCTTCTACGTCCACCCGGGCACGGCCCTGCCCGGCACCCACACGCGTGGCTATCTCACCTCCGACACGGCGGGCGCGGCACCGGTCGACGCCACCCGGCAGACGGTGTCCTGGGCGCAGAGCGCCGGGGCGCTGATCTCCAACGCCCGCGACCTGAACGTCTTCACCTCGGCCCTGCTGCGCGGCAGGCTCGTCTCGCCGGCGTCCCTCACCCGGATGACGAAGTGGACCAAGGTCAACAGCACCACGGCGTACGGGCTCGGCCTGCGGCGGCGCACCCTGTCCTGCGGGGTGTCGGTCTACGGCCACACGGGCGCCGTCCAGGGCTACTACACCTACGCGTTCACCTCGAAGGACGGCAGACGCAGCCTGACCGCCATGGCCAACACGTCCAACAACAGCCGCGTCCTCGACACCATGCTCGGCACGCTGGAGTCCGCGTTCTGCGGCAAGAGCGCGGCACCCCGGGCTGCGGTGCCCGCGCAGCCGCGGGCGGCGATCGGGGCGGGCGTGATCGACGAGGGGTAGGGCCCCTCCGGCGGATCTCCGTGGACGCCACGGAGATCCGGCCGGTTCTCGACGGACAGCGGCGCCCGCCCGCCAGGTGCCGGGGGCGGGAACCAGCCGCACGGCCCGGGCGTTATCCGGTCCAGGGGCTCGTCATCCGGACCGGGCCGGCAGGGCGCGGCGTCCCGGCGGCCGGCGTCGGCATGATCCGGACGACAGTTCCCGGGGCCGCGGCCGGACCGCCGCGTCCCTGGTCACGACAGGGGGGCGCGTGATGACCGAGTTGGTTCCCGGGGGCAATCTGGCTCTCCCGGGCGGCACGCTGACCGTGCGGGTGCCGGGGCCGTTCGACGTCTCCGCGCTGATCACCGACGACGGCGGCCGGGTGGGCGGCGACGCCGACTTCGTGTTCTACAACCAGCCGGCCGCGCCGGGCGCCCGCCTCGGCGGTGACACCCTCACCCTCGACCCGGGCGCCCTGCGGCCCGGCGCCACCCGCGTCACCGTCGTCGTGAGCCCCGCCGATCCGGACACCCCGCTCAGCCGGCTGCCCTCCCCCGCCCTCCAGGTCTGCGGCCCGGGCGGCCGCTCCCTGGCCCGGTTCGCACCGCCGCGCCCGCGCACGGAGACGGTGCTGCTGCTGGCGGAGATCTACCGGCGCGGCGACACCTGGAAGGTGCGGGCCCTCGGCCAGGGCTACGCCGAAGGGCTGGCCGGTGTCGCCCGGGACTTCGGGGTGGACGTGGTGGAGAGCGAGGCGGAGACCGCTCCGGTCTCGGTGGGCGACGGCCCCGCCCCCGTCGGCGCCGCCCCCACGGTCGTCGATCTGCGCGTCGGCCCGGCTCCGGCCGGACACCGGGCAGGACCGGACGACAGCGTCACGGCCGACGCCTGGATCGGACCGGTCAACTCCGCCCGTGCGCGGGCCGGTTCCCCGCGCGTGGCGTGGGACGCCCGGCTCGCGGCCGCGGCGCACGAGCACGCCGCCACGATGGCCGCCGCCGGCCGTCTCGGCGTGGAGGGCCGGGACGGCCTGGCGGTCTACCAGCGCGTGACCCGCACCGGATACGCGTATGTGAGCGTCGGCGAGCATCTGGTGTCCGGGCCGCGCACCCCGCAGGAACTGCTGGGCTCCTGTCTGCGGACCGATCACGCCCGTCGCATCCTGCACGACGCCGTGTTCACACACGCCGCTCTCGGCCGGGCGACCGGCGGCGGGGCCGGTGACGTGTTCTGGACCGCTCTGTGGGCCCGGCCGCTCGGACCCGGCGACCTGGCGCGCACCGAGGCGGAGGTCGTGGCGATCACCAACCGCGAGCGCGCCTCGGCCGGGCTGCCGCCACTCGCCGCGGACCCGCTGCTGACCCGCGCCGCGCAGGCGCACAGCGCGGACATGGTGGCCCGGGACTTCTACTCCCACACCTCGCCGGAGGGCAGCGGGCCCCGGGACCGGGCCGTCGCTGCGGGCGCCGTCCGGCGCTCGACCGGCGAGAACATCGCCTGCGGGCAGCGCTCCGCGGCCGAGGTGGTCACCGGCTGGATGAACAGCCCGGGCCACCGGGCGAACATCCTCAGACCCGAGTTCACCCACATCGGGATCGGCTTCGCGGGCGGCGGCCGGGCGGGCACGTACTGGACCCAGCTCTTCGGCGCCTGACTGCGCGGCGGAGCGGTCCGACGGCACGGAACGAAAGGCACGACCTTGATCGGCATCTCGGACATCGAAGGCGCGGCGGAGCGGATCGCCGGGCACATCGTCCGCACACCCACCGTGCGCAGCCCCGGACTCGGCGAGCTGCTCGGCGCACCCGTCACGGCGAAACTGGAACTCCTCCAGCACACCGGCTCGTTCAAGGTGCGCGGAGCGACGGCCAAGCTGCTGTCGCTCGGCGCGGCGGAGCGCGCGGCCGGGGTGGTGGCGGTGAGCGGCGGCAACCACGGCATCGCGTTCGCGACCATGGCCGCGGCGCTGGAGGTGAAGGCCACGCTGGTCATGCCGCGCTCGGCCCCGGCCCGCGCGGTGCGCCTCGCCGAGGCGGCGGGGGCCACGGTGCGGCTGACCGACGCGATGGACGAGGCGTTCGCGCTGACCGAGCGGCTGCGCGACGAGGGCCTGACCCTGGTGCACCCCTTCGACGACCCGCTGGTGGTCGCGGGCCAGGGCACGGTGGGACTGGAGTTCGCCGAGGACGCCGGGGAGCTGACGGACGTGCTGGTCAGCATCGGTGGCGGCGGGCTGATCGCCGGGGTGGCGGCGGCGCTGGCGGCACGCCGGCCGGGGGTGCGGGTGTGGGGCGTGGAGACGGAGGGCGCCGAGGCGATGTCCGCGGCGCTCGCGGCAGGCGGACCGGTGCCGGTGCCGCTGTCGTCGATCGTGAGCACGCTGAGCGCCCCGTCCGTGTCCCACCTGACCTACGAGCATGTGGCGGCCCTGGTCACCGAGGTGCTGGTGGTCCCCGACCGGGAGGCGGTGCGGGGGTCGCTGGAGTTCGCCGAGCACGCCAAGCTCTGGACCGAACCGGCCGCGGGCTGTCTGCTGCCGGCCGCTCGGCAGGTCCTGGAGCGGGTGGGCGAGGGCGCCCGGCTGGGTCTCGTGGTGTGCGGGGGCAACGCCTCGCCCGCCGACATGGCCGTATGGACGCGGCGCTTCGGGCTGATCCCCGGCACGGAGGAGTTGTCCTGACGGCGGGTCAACGTTGTCGCGGCCGTTGAACAAGCGGGCGCTCGCTCGCCGTACCTCTGGGAAAGGGTGGCAGCCAGGGGTGCAGCGAGGGAATGACGATGGTCGAGGCGCATGTCTCCGCGGAAAAGTTGATCGCCGGCAGATACCGGCCCCTTCAGGTGGTGCACCAGGAGACGAACCGGGTCGGCTGGTACGGCGAGGACATGGAGACGGGCCGCCCGTGTCTGCTGACACAGGTGGGGCTGCCCGAGGGACTGGACGCACGGGCGGCCCGGCGGACGGTGGGCCGCGTGATGCGGGCGTCGGAGACCATGCGGTCGCTGTGTCCGGACCGGGTCCCGGCGGTCCTGGACGCGGTGACCGCGGGCGGCGCGCTGTGGACCGTCACGGACTGGGTGGGCGGCACCCCGCTCGGTGAACTCCTCGCCCAGCAGGGCACCTTGAACTATGTCCGGGCGGCACGGATCGGCGTGGAACTGCTGGACGTGCTGGACGCCGCGCACGCCGCGGGCATCACGCACGGCGAGCTGAGCCCCGGCCAGGTGATCGTCCCGGACCGCGGCCCGGCCGTCGTGGGCGGGTTCGGGCTGGCGGGCTCGACGCTCGCGCCCCGGCTGGCGGCACCGTCGTACGCCTCACCGGAACAGGCGAGGGACGAGCGGATCGGCCCGGCGGCCGACCTGTGGGCGCTGGGCGCGATCCTCTACACCATGGTGGAGGGCCGCCCGCCGTTCAGGGAGCGCGAGCGGCCCGAGGCCACGCTGAGGAGCGTCGACAAGCTGCCCGTGCGCGCCCCGGTGCGCGCGGGTCCGCTCGGCCGGGCCGTGCAGGGGCTGCTCCGCAAGAACTCGCTGGAGCGGCTGCCCCGCCCGGTGGTCCGCGAGGCCCTGGACCGGGCGCTGCGCGAGGAGACCGACGCGTCCTGTGTGCTGCAGCGGCCCCGGCTGCGGCGGGCGTACGCGTCCGTGCGGCACGCGGGTGCGGGCCGGGGCGCGCGCATGCTGGCCGTCGGTACGACGCTCGCGGTCGTCACGGTCACCGTGGCGGTGCTGGTCGCGACGGGCGCGCTGTCCGGCTCCGACACGACCGCGTCGGGCGGTGCGGCGCCCCGGACCTCCGCCCCGGCCGACCCGGCCGACCCGGCTCCGACGACGCCGGCCGTCCCGCCCTCCGGGCCCCCGGGCCCCACGACGGCGACCCCCGCCCCGGGCGGCGACTTCCGCACCTACAACTCCCCCGAGGGCTTCTCCGTCGACCTGCCGGAGGGCTGGAAGCCGCTGAACACCACGCGGATGGCGGACCTGGCCTATCGCGTGGTCCTCGGCCGGTCCGGCGACCCGCGCACGCTCACCGTCACCTACAGCGAGCGGGTCGGCCCCGACCCGGTCGCCGTCTGGCGGGAGGTGGAGCCGGGGCTGCGCGCGGCGGGCGACTACCGCCGGATCGGGGAGATCCGGGCACTGACGTACCAGGGCCGCAAGGCCGCGGATCTGCAGTGGATCGCCACGGCGGACGGCGACCGGGTGCGCACCCTCGGCCGTGGCTTCCTCCTCGGAGGCGGCAGAGGCTTCTCGCTGCGCTGGTCGGCGCCCGCCGCCGAGTGGGACGGCGCCGCCAGCCGCGAGGCACTGGACGTCGCCCTGCGGAGCTTCAGGGCCGGGTGAGGGAAGCTTCAGGGCCGGGTGAGCGGAGCTTCAGGGCCGCCGAGTGAGAGGGCTCGGGCACCGGTGCGGAAGGCAGCACCGGTGCGGAGGGTCGGGCTGTGGAGACCGGCGCCCGCAGCCGGTGCGGAGGGTCAGGCTCCGGACACCGGCGCCCGCAGCCGGTACGGAGGGTCAGGCTCCGGACACCGGCGCCCGCAGCCGGTCCAGCCGGGTCGCGTTCAGCGGTTCCGTCCGCCAGCGGGCCCGGAAGGCGCGGTCGGCGAGCGTGCAGGTGACCACCAGCCGGTGCGGTGTCTCGAGGAACTGGGCCGCGAACTCCAGCGTGCCCGGGCCGGTCCAGCCGCCGCTGACGGCGACGGGCAGCGGCTCCTCGCTCACGGCCCAGCCGCCGGTGCCGAGGCGCAGGCCGGTCCGGCGGCCGCTGTCGGTCAGGGTGGCCGTCCAGCCGTCGGGGCCCGCGTCCAGCGCGACGCCGGTGAGGCCGCGCAGGTCCGGGCGGACGCCGCCGTAGGGGGTGAAGGCCGCCCCGGCCCAGTCCTCGGCGCGCTCGGGCGGGGCGGGCTTGCCGGTCGCGGGCGGCAGCGCGAGTCCGGCGAGCCGCTCCCGCAGGGCGGCGTCGGCCGCGTCGGTGCCGGTCAGCGGGGCGGGACGGCAGGCGGGCAGCAGATGCCGCCAGACGAGGTCCAGCACGGCCTGCATCCGCTCGGTGGCCGCGGTCGTCACGACCACGGCGTCCTGCTCGGGCAGCACCAGACAGAACTGGCCGTACGCCCCGTCGCCCCGGAAGCCGTGCCGGGAGCGCCAGAACTGGATGCCGTAGCCCTGGTCCCAGTCCGGGGCGTCCTTGCGGCCCATGCGGCCCGCGGTCGGCACATGCGCGCGGGTGGCCTCGGCGACCCAGCCCTCCGGCAGGAGCCGCCGCCCCTCCCAGACCCCGTCGCGCAGATACAGCTCGCCGAACCGGGCGACGGCGTCGGTGGTCAGATGCAGTCCGCTGAAGCCGAGCTCGCGGCCGGTGCCGTCGCGCAGCCAGGCCGCCTCGCGGATGCCGAGCGGGTCCAGGAGCCGGGGGCGCAGATAGTCGCTCAGCGACTGCCCGGTGACCTTCTGGAGGATCGCGGCGAGGGAGTAGGTGGCGGGCTGGTTGTAGGCGAAGACGGTGCCAGGGTCGCGCTCCGGCGGGTGCAGCAGGAAGCCGCGGACCGGCTCGGCCGGATCGGTGCCGTAGGCCGTGTCGACCATCTCGGCGAGATGCCCGCTGGACATCGTGGCCGCGTGCCGGACGAGCATGGCGCGGCTGCGCGGGTCGGTGATCTCCGCCTCGAACTCCGGGAAGTGGGAGACCACCGGGTCGTCGAGGCCGATCAGCCCCTCGGCGACGGCGAAGCCCGCGGCGGTCGAGGTGAAGCTCTTGCTCAGCGAGTACAGCAGGTGCGGGCGCTCGGGGGTGTACGGCGCCCACCAGCCGGCGGTCACGACATGCCCGTGGCGCAGGATCATGAGGCTGTGCGGTTCGATGTCGGGCGCGGCGTCGAGGGCGTCGAGGAGGGCGAGGACGCCGGTGGCGTCGACGCCTTGGGCGGCCGGGGTGCTGGAGGGCAGAGGGCGCGCGGTCATGGGGCCATCCTGTCCGGGCCCCGCCCGAATATCGAGCTTCCTTTCGAGCCAGGGGGTGCGACGAGAGGCGGTCCCGCCGGACGGCAGGCGGGACTCGGCCGACAGGGCGCTGGAGTGCCCGCGCGGCGGGCGGGACGCGGTCGCTCGGCCGGGCGCCGGGGCGCGGCGCCCGGCCGGGCGGGTTCGCCGCCGTGCCGCGGGGCCCGGCCGGCGGGAATCCGCCGGACAGTCCCTGGATGCCGAAGATCCGCGAAAGGGTGCATATAGGCTTCCTGTCTGCACCGGCCGCAGCCGCCCCGGCTTTCCGCCCGTGCCGTCCCGTCGCCCCGCTACCAGGAGACCGTCCGTGACGCTGGCGCCCGCCCCGCTCGACCCGACCCCCGCCTCCCCCGCGCCGCTGTCCGACCTCGTGGCGCGTGACGCGCGCGAGTTCGGCGCCTACGCGCGCACCGGCGGGTGGGCCTTCGCCCTGATGGTGGCGCGCAGTGTGCGCCCGGGCGGTCAGGGCGCCGAGGAGACCCCGAAGGTGTCGGCGAAGGAGTTCGCCGAGCTGGCCGGGTGCTCCGCGGAGCGGGTCATGCGCTACTACAAGGCCTGGGACCGGGCGGCGGACGACGCACTCGTGCCGCAGTTCGAGACGCTCGCTCCGGGCCAGGAGATCGAACTGCCGGACGCGGACGCGTGGTTGAGCTACTACACGCCCCGCTCCAGCGCCACCTCGGAGCGGGGCACCGCCATCACGGAGGCCGCCGAGGCCGAGGGCATCAGGCCGACCAAGGCGCTGGAGGTCGCCGAGAACCCGACCGCGCTGCGTGCCGCGATCCTCGCCGACCCCTCCACCGCCCGCGCCGCCCGCCGCGCGCTGCTCGACCGGGTGCGCGAGGACCCGGACCTCCAGGCCGAACTGGCGCGGGACGTCGTACGCACGGACGATCTGAAGAAGGCCGTCGCCAGCGAGAGCCGCGCGGCGGACCGGATCGGGTACGTCCGTCAGATCGCCGAGTCCGGCCAGATCCGCACCCCGGCCGGGCAGACCGTCGACGCCCCGGCCGACGTACGCCAGGAGGCCGAGCGGCATCTGTCGCTGCTCGACGAGCTGGAGGAGGGCGAGGACTCCGGCGAGTGGGCGACCGACGCGTACGACACGATGAGGTCGCTGGTCGCCGAGGCCGTGGAGGCCGACCCCGAACTGCGCGTCCAGGAACGGCGGACGAAGTTCTACAGCAGCCTCCAGAAGGCGACGAAGGCCTTCGAGGAGCTGACCTTCGACGACGCGCAGGACTACTACGAGGACGACATGGTCCAGCAGTTGGAGGAACTCCAGGTCGCCATCGCCGGCTGCATCACGGCGCTGCGCGGGTCGCGGGAGGGCCGCTCCGGGGAGTGAGACCCGTGCGGGGTTGAGTACGTGTACTCATGCCGGTGTCCTCGGGCCGCCGCCACGATGGGGCTCCCACGAAGAGGAGTCGGCCCATGACCACCATGTCCGTCCTGCCCGCAGGTACCGCCGCCCCGCGCCGCCGGGTGCCGCCCGTCGTGTTCGCGGCGGTGGCCCTCGCGGGGCTCGCGGTGTCCGCCTGGGCGCCGCACGACCGTACGACGTGGTTCCTGGAGACGGTCTGGGTGCTCGTCGGACTGCCGCTGATCGCCCTGACCTGGCGGCGCTTCCCGCTCACGGGACTGCTGTGCGGGCTCCTCGCGGCGCACGCCCTGGTGCTGTCGCTGGGCGGCCACTACACATACGCCGAGGTGCCCGTCGGCGACTGGGTGCGTGACACGTTCGGTCTGGAGCGCAACCCGTACGACCGCTTCGGGCACCTGGTGCAGGGCTTCGTGCCGGCGATCCTGGTCCGGGAACTGCTCAGCCGCACCTCGCCGTTGCGCGGCAGCCGCTGGCTGGCGCCGCTGACGGTGTGCGCGTGCCTGGCCTTCAGCGCGGTCTTCGAGATGTTCGAATGGGCGGCGGCCGTGATCGGCGGTCACTCGGCGGACGCGTTCCTCGCCACCCAGGGCGATGTGTGGGACACCCAGTGGGACATGTTCTGCGCCCTGGTCGGCGCCACGGTCTCGCTGCTGCTGCTCAGCAGGGTGCACGACCGCCATCTCGCCCGGACGGCGGCTCAGTCGGTGTGACGGTGCCTCGTCCACATCGGGACGCCGAACCAGCACAGCAGATACCAGACGACGACTCCCGCGACCACGAAGGGCACGAAGTTCCCGTCGGTCGCGACCCGCAGGATGAGCAGCAGGGAACCGGTCATGGTGGCGAGCAGCAGCACGAGCCCGGTCAGGGTGAGCCGTGCGGCCCAGCGCACCGCCTCCGGCTTCACCCGGCGGCCCGAGACCAGCCGGTGCAGCGAGACGGGGCCGATCAGGGTGCCGGTGGCGGTGGCGCCCAGCACGACGGTCACCATGTAGATCGCCTGGTCGAGGTCCCCGAGCCGGCGGTAGGTCGGCGTGAACACGACGGTCAGCAGAAAGCCGAAGAGGATCTGCACGCCCATCTGGGCCACGCGGACCTCCTGGAGGAGTTCGGCCCACATACGGTCGGCGCGCTCCTCGCGGGTCTCGTCACGGCCCCTGTCCTGCGTCGGCTCTGCCATGTGCACCGGGTTTCCGTGACGCCCGCACCTCAAACGACGGCGATCCGCCGGGCCGGCCGGGTCCGCTATCTGCGGGACTCCAGCGCGCGGGTCTGGGAGCCGCGGGCCAGCCTCGGCCCGAGCCAGCGCTTGAGCCGGCGCAGGGGCTCCAACCGGCCCGCGGCGCGGTCCAGTCGGTAGTACAGCTGGGGCGGGACGTACGGCAGCAGCGGCGAGTGGCGCTGGCCGAGCAGGGCGAACATCTGCCGGGGCGGCAGGTGGATGTAGCGCGACAGGTTCTCGTACCACTGGGCGCTGTGCCGGGCTGCGCTCTGCGCGGACAGCAGGGCCTGTCTGCGCTCGCGCTCGTAGCGGGCCAGGGCCTCGGGGAGCGCGGGCTCCTCGCGCAGGGCGGTGGCCAGGGCGATGGCGTCCTCCAGGGCGAGGGTGGTGCCCGCGCCGATGGAGTAGTGGGTGGTGTGGGCGGCGTCGCCGAGCAGGACGAGGTTGCCGTGGTGCCAGCTGCGGTTGGTCAGCGTGCGGAAGTTCAGCCACTGGGCGTTGCCGTCGGACTGGGCCCGGCCGATGAGCGGGTGGCCGTCGAGGACGTCCGCGAACAGCTTCTCCAGCACACGCAGTCCGTCGGGCCCGGCGGCGCTGTCGAGGCCGAGGCCGGTCCAGGTGTCGGGGGCGCACTCGACGACGCAGGTGCTGTGGGTGTCGCTGTAGCCGTAGCCGTAGCACCAGATCCAGCCGTGCGCGGTCTCGACGAAGGAGAAGGTGAAGGCGTCGAAGACCTTGGTGGTGCCGAGCCAGACGTAGGTGTTGCGGCCGGCCTGGACCTCGGTGCCGAAGTGGCCGGCGTGCCGGGTGCGCAGGGCGCTGCGGACACCGTCGGCGGCGACCACCAGGTCCGCCTCGGCCGTCAGCGCGCCGGGGTCCGTGACCTCGTGCTCGAAGCGCAGGCGCACGCCCAGGGAGCGGGCCCGGTCGGCGAGGATCTCCAGCAGGCGGTGGCGGCCGATGCCGAAGCCCTGGTCGCCGGGCTGGCGGGTGCTGAGCCCGCGGACATGGGCGACGCCCTCGTTCCAGCGGACCGAGGCCCGGTCGACGGCCCGCGCGGACTCCGGGTCGTGGGCGTGGAGCCGGTCGAGCAGTCCCTGCCAATAGGTGACGCCCCAGCCGTAGGTCGAACCCTCGGGATCGCGCTCGTGGACGGTGATGTCGTGGGCGGGATCCTGGAGCTTCAGCAGGATCGACAGATACAGGCCGGCGGGCCCGCCTCCGGCGATGGCGACCTTCACACGCACCCCTGGTCATTACTCAAAGCGGTCGGTTCGCGACGCAGGGTAGCAGGCGTCGGGGCTGCGGAACGCGCCACTTTCTCGGAGCAAGTCGCACCGCGTGCCGACCGCGGGTAACACGAAAGATCACCACGAACCCGCCGCGAAGGGGAAGGAATTCCCCCTTCCGGGCAGACCGAGGCCTGTACGCAGCAAGATCATCTTGGTTCAAACTTGTATGACATGTGAGTAATTGTCCGGATCGGAGCCAACCGGTTCGAAGGGATTACCGGCCGTGCGCCACGGCCAGATAGGCATGCGACGACATCCGTTCCCCGAACCCAGGAGGTCCGCATGCCGGAACTCACCCGTCGTCGCGCACTCGTCTTCGGAGCCGCCGGAGCCGCCGTGGCCGCCGTCGGCGCCACGACCACCGCCGTGGCCGCCGCGCCCGACACCACCGCGGGCCCGGCCGCCCGCGCCCGAGCCGCCGCACCCGCCGGTCACCACCACGGCGGCCCCCAGCCCTTCGACGAGGTCTACAAGGGCCGCCGGATACAGGGCATGGCCGGCGGCGGCCATCATCACGGCGCCGGCTACGCGGTGTTCGTGGACGGCGTCGAGCTGCACACGATGCGCAACGCCGACGGCAGCTGGATCAGCGTGGTCAGCCACTACGAGCCCGTGGCCACCCCGCGCGCCGCCGCCCGGGCCGCCGTCGACGAGCTCCAGGGCGCGGCGCTGCTGCCGTTCCCCGCCAACTGACCGCGCCCCAGCCGCACTCGACGCACCACACGCACTTGGAGCACCGCACATGACCGTCCGCAAGAACCAGGCGAACCTGACCGCCGACGAGAAGCGCCGTTTCGTCGCCGCCGTCATCGAACTCAAGCGCAGCGGCCGCTACGACACCTTCGTCGGCACGCACAACCAGTACATCGTCGCCGACACCGACAACGGCCCCCGCACCGGCCACCGTTCGCCCTCGTTCCTGCCCTGGCACCGCAGATTCCTGCTGGAGTTCGAGCGTGCCCTCCAGGACGTCGACGCCACCGTCGCGCTCCCCTACTGGGACTGGACGGCCGACCGCTCGACGCGGTCCTCGCTGTGGGCGCCGGACTTCCTCGGCGGCACCGGGCGCAGCCTCGACGGCCGGGTCATGGACGGGCCGTTCGCCGCGTCCACCGGCAACTGGCCTATCGACGTCCGCGTCGACGGCCGTACGTTCCTGCGCCGCTCGCTGGGCACGTCCGTGCGCGAACTGCCCACCCGGGCCGAGGTGGACTCGGTCCTCGCGATGCCGGTGTACGACATGGCGCCCTGGAACAGCGGTTCGGACGGGTTCCGCAACCACCTGGAGGGCTGGCGCGGCGTGAACCTGCACAACCGCGTCCATGTCTGGGTCGGCGGGCAGATGGCCACCGGGGTCTCCCCCAACGACCCCGTGTTCTGGCTGCACCACGCCTACATCGACAAGCTCTGGGCCGACTGGCAGCGCCGTCACCCCGGCTCCGGCTATCTTCCGGCCGCCGGGACCGCGAACGTCGTCGACCTCCAGGACACGATGACGCCCTGGAACGACGTGCGCCCGGCCGATCTGCTGGACCACACGGCGCACTACACCTTCGACGCGGCCTGAGGGAACCTCAGGGCCCGGTGACCGTCAGGCGCCGGCCGTGCGGCACTCCGGATGGCCCCAGCCGGAGGCGTTCTTGGCGATCTGCTCGCCCGCCGCGTAGGAACGGCCGCACACCCCGCAGCGCCCGGGGAACTTCGCCTTGAGCGTGCGCGAGGACCCCGCGCCGCCGCTCCCACCGCTCCCGCCGCTGCGCGCGCCCCGGGCGGCGGGCTTGCGACGCGGGGCCTTGGCCGGGACGTCCGGCGCGGCCGGCGGCTCGGGGGAGCCGAGGGCGCTGCCCGCGCTCTCCTGGACGGTCGCCGCCTGGCTGGCGGCCCGGTCGGCGAAGTCGTTGAGCCGGTCGCCGTCGACCTGGTGCGCGGGGACGTAGCGGAACTCGACCTCGCGGCCCCCGAGCAGTTCGTCGATGCGGACCACGAGCTCCTGGTTGGCGACCGGCTTGCCGGCGGCCGTCTTCCAGCCGTTGCGCTTCCAGTTGGGCAGCCAGGCGGTGACCGCCTTCATGGCGTACTGCGAGTCCATCCGGATCTCGATCGGCACGGCCGGGTCCGTCGACGCGAGCAGGCGCTCCAGCGCGGTGAGCTCCGCGACGTTGTTGGTGGCCGTGCCGAGCGGGCCGGCCTCCCAGCGGTCGGGCGTCTCCGACGCGTCGGAGACGACCCAGGCCCAGCCCGCCGGTCCGGGGTTTCCCTTAGAAGCCCCGTCGCACGCGGCCACCACACGTTCACGCATGCGTCCGATCATGCCATGGGCCGGCGGGCCGTCCTGTCGTGCCTCGGGCGCCCTGCCGCGGACGCCCTGTCTCGGGGGAGCCCCGTCCCAGGCGCTCCGCCTCAGACCTCGGTGCTCTTCGGCATCTCGCCCTCGGTCGTCGTGAGGTCGATCACCGAGAAGTTGGCGCCCTGCGGATCGCTGATCGCGGCGAACCTGCCGAACGGCGAGTTCATCGGTCCGAAGCGCAGCACACCTCCGCGCTCGGTGGCCTTCGCCACCGCCGCGTCACAGTCGGGCACCGAGAAGTAGACGTTGACGTACGGCGGCACCTCGGGCGGGAACTCCTCCGTCATCCGCATCCGGCCGAGCACGGTGTCCTCGCCGAGGTCGTACAGGCGGAAGTCGACGTTGTCGTCCTGCAGCTGCTTCGAGCTGTAGCCGAACACGGCCGGCAGGAAGGTGTCGGACTTCTCCGGTTCACGAGTGAACACCTCGGCCCAGCAGAACGCGCCGGCCTGCTCCGGCGGGGCCTCGAAGCCTTCGTGCGCGCCGGCCTGCCACACGCCGAAGACGACGCCGCTCGGGTCGCGCGCCAGGCACATGGTGCCGAAGTCGCCGACCTGCATCGGCTCCATCAGCACCTCACCGCCGTTGTCGCGGATCCTCGTCGCGGTCGCCGCCGCGTCCGGCGAGGCGATGTAGAGGCACCACTGCGAGACGCCCTCCTGCCCCGGCATCGGCGGCACGACGGCCGCGACCGCCTTGCCGTCGGCGTAGGCCTGGGTGTAGTTGCCGTACTCCGACGAGGACTCGCCGAAGGTCCAGCCGAGGACGTCACCGTAGAAGCTCTTGGCCCCTTCCAGATCGGTGAACATCGCGTCCACCCAGCAGGGGGTTCCCTCAGGTCGTGCGGCCATGATCGGCCCTCTCGGATTCGGGGACATGTCCGGAAGGTCACGCTATCCATCCCGCGCCCCGGCCGCGCGCCGAACGTGCCGTTCCCGTACAGGCCGGGAGCGGGCGGGCCCGAACGGTGCGCCGCGCCGGTCCGGGAAGCGCGTGCCCTGGCGCGGCGGGAGGGTGCGGCGGCCCGAGTGGATCACGGAGGGTGATCCACTCGGGAGCGCGCGCCCCCTGGGGCGCGGGGCGCGTGGGGCGGCGTGCGGCACGGGCGCCCGGCGCCGTCCGCCTCAACCGGAATGTTTGCCACCGCAGACGCGCGAAGCCGCCCCTTTCGCGCCGTACCCGCCTCGTGTCACTCCTGTTTCGCTAGTTGCCCCGAGCCTGACCGGCTCGCCCACCGACGATCAAGTGCCCGTTCATCTCCCGGGAGGGAATGTGTCCACGCCGGACAGCACCGCCGAGCCCGTCACCGACGGCCCGGCCCCCGCATCCGACGGTCAGCTCACCAGTCTCGGCACCCAGGCCGCACGCAATCTCGCGACCACCACCAAGTCCGTGCCCCAGATGCGGGGCATCTCCTCCCGATGGCTGCTGAAGGCCCTGCCCTGGGTCGACGTCAGGGGCGGCGCCTACCGCGTCAACCGGCGGCTCAGCCTGCGCCCCGGCGGGGGCCGGGTGCACTTCGAGCACAACGGCGCCGACGACATCCGGGTCGTCCCGGGGACCCTCACCGAACTGCCCGCCCTGCGCGGCTACGACGATCTCGGCGTCCTCGGGGAGATCGCCGGCCGCTTCCGGGTGCGCGAGGTGCGCGCCGGACAGGTCCTGTACGAGGCGGGGCAGCCGGTCACCGAGAACTACCTCGTCGTGCACGGCCGCTTCACCCGCTACACGGCAGGCGAGTACGGCGAGGAGCAGATCGTCGGCACCGTCACCGACGGCGACCCGCTCGGCGACGAGGCGATCGGCCGGCCGGACCCGCTCTGGCCGACCTCCGTGCGCGCCGACACGGCCGGCACGGTGCTGGTGCTGCCCTGGGAGGTGGTCCGCGAGTTCACCGACCGGGTCCCCTCGCTGGCCGCGCACCTCACGGCGTACGGCGAACGGCAGCGGCTGCCGGTGAACCGCAAGGGTGAGGCCGAGGTGCCGGTGCAGGCCGGCCACAGCGGTGAGCCCACGCTGCCGGGCGGCTTCGTCGACTACGAACTCACCCCGCGCGAATACGAGTTGTCGCTGGCCCAGACCGTGCTGCGGGTGCACACCAGGGTCGCCGACCTCTACAACGAGCCGATGGACCAGACCCAGCAGCAACTCCGCCTGGCCATCGAGGAGATCCGCGAACGCCAGGAGTGGGAGCTGGTGAACAACCGGGAGTTCGGGCTGCTGCACAACGTCGACCACGGACAGCGCATCAGCACGCACACCGGACCGCCCACGCCGGACGACATGGACGAACTGCTCTCCATGCGGCGCGGGACGAAGCTGTTCCTCGCCCACCCGAAGGCCATCGCGGCGTTCTTCCGGCAGTGCAACCGGCGCGGTCTGGTGCCGGGCACGGCCACCGTGAACGGACACGAGGTGCCCGCCTGGCGCGGGGTGCCCGTCTTCCCCTGCGGCAAGATCCCGGTCACCCCGCAGCACACCACCAGCATCCTCGCGCTGCGCACGGGCGAGTCCGACCAGGGCGTGGTCGGTCTGTACCGGACGGGCATCCCGGAGGAGTTCCAGCCGGGCCTGAACGTGCGGTTCATGGGCATCGACACCGCCGCGATCCTCAACTACCTCGTGACCGCCTACTACTCGCTCGCCATCCTCGTCCCCGACGCGGCCGGAGCCCTGGAGAACGTCCAGATCGGCCGGACCGCCGACTGACCGCGTGGAGCACGCACACATGACCACGTCCGCACCGCCCCCGGCAGCGCCCGCGCTGCCCGGACCCCCCACGCCCGCCCCGCAGCCGCGGACCCCGGCGGCGTCCGGCGCACCGCCCGTGAGCCCGCCGGAGCCCGCCGCCCCGCGCCCGCTGCCCGGCCCGCCGAACCTCGCCGCCGAACTGCGCGCCCGCCGCGCCGGGGCCGGCGTACCGGAGCGGCCCGCCCCACCGGAACCCGCCCTGCCGCCGGTGCCCGAACCGGCCCGCTCCCCGCTGCCCGAACCACCGGCAACATCACCGGCGACGGCACCGGTCCCTCTGCCCGAACCGGCGGACCCGATCCCCGCGGCACCTCCCGAACCGCCGGCACCGATCCGTCTTCCGCTGCCCGGTCCCCCGGACATCGCCGCGGCGCTGCGCCCGCACTGGCCCTCCCCCACCCCCCTCGTCCCGCCGGACCCACCGGCTCCCGGCGCGACCGCCCCCGAGCCACCCCCGCCACCCGACCCCGCCCCCGGGCGCACCGCGTTCCCCCTGCCCGGCCCGCCGAGTGCCGCCGCCGGTCTGCGCACCCGGCGCACCGGAGCCGTCCCCGGGCTCCGGCACCGTCCGGTCGCCCCCGCCGACGCCGGCCGGGCGAGCGAGGTGGACCGCAGGCTGGAGGACTGGGCGCGCGGGCTGGACCTGTTCCCGGAGACCTGGTCGGGGGACTTCTCCGGCTTCCAGTTCGG
Source organism: Streptomyces sp. NPDC048600 (assembly GCF_055587025.1). Classification (NCBI taxonomy): domain Bacteria; kingdom Bacillati; phylum Actinomycetota; class Actinomycetes; order Kitasatosporales; family Streptomycetaceae; genus Streptomyces; species Streptomyces sp. NPDC048600. Next base: position 47,413 of record NZ_JBVJGZ010000019.1, read on the forward strand.
CCGGGCCGTGGTGCTCCAGCATCCGGGCGCCGCCGATCTGGACCGGCTCACGGCCGCCGGGAAGCTGCTGCTGGCCGAGAACCTCGTCGACAGCTGCTACTGCGAGGAGGACGAGGGGCGGGGCGCCTCCCACCGGGGCCTGGGCGGCCGGCTGGTGCTGGCGCAGTCCGCGCTCGACCCGTACCACGGCACGCCGGAGCTCGAGGAGGCGTGGCGGCAGGGCATGCACGCCGACGGGCCGCTGCGGTCGTACTTCTGGGCCATGAAGGACTTCGCCGCGCTCGCCACGCCCAGCCAGGCCACCCGCTATGTGCACGACATGGCCCGGCTGCATCTGGGCTATCTCGGCGAGGCCGGCTGGGCGGAGACCGGGTACCGGCCGCGGGTCTGGGAGTACCTGGTGATGCGCCAGTTCAACAGCTTCCGCCCCTGTCTGTCGATCGTGGACGCCGTCGACGGCTACGAGCTGCCCGAGGCGCTGTACTCGCGGCCCGAGGTCCAGCGCATCACGGCGCTGGCCTGCAACGCCACCACGATCGTGAACGACCTGTACTCCTTCACCAAGGAGCTGGGCGATCCGGCGCACCTCAACCTGCCCGTGGTGGTCGCCGCCAACGAGCGGTGCGGGCTGAAGGCCGCCTACCTCCGCAGCGTGGAGATCCACAACCGGGTCATGGAGTCCTTCGAGACCGAGTCCGCGCTGCTGTCGGCCGGTTCACCCCTCGTCGCCCGCTACGCCCAGGGGCTGTCGGACTGGGTGGCCGGCAACCACGAGTGGCACGCCACCAACAGCCACCGCTACCACCTGCCCGACTACTGGTGACCCGGCCCTCCGCAGAGCCGGCTCCGATCCACCGTCATATGTCCGAAGAACAAGGAGCTCCGTTGACCTTCGCCCCCGACACCCACACCGCGACGCTGCCCACCCAGTCCACGTACCAGAACCGCGTCGCGGACTACTGGAACGCCGAGGAGAATCCGGTCAACCTCGAACTCGGGCGGGTCGACGACCTGTACCACCACCACTACGGCATCGGGGAGGCCGACTGGACCGTGCTCCAGGAGGACGACCCCGAACTGCGCAGGGAGCGTCTCACCGCCGAGCTGCACCGGCTCGAACACGCCCAGGCGGAACTGCTCGCCGGGTATCTGGGCCGGCTCACCCCGCAGGACCGGGTGTTCGACGCGGGCTGCGGGCGCGGCGGCGGCAGCGTGACGGCGCATCTGCGGTACGGCTGCCACGCCGACGGCGTGACCATCTCCGCCAAGCAGGCGGAGTTCGCGGGCGCGCAGGCCCGCAAACGCGGCATCGACGACAAGGTGCGCTACCACCACCGCAACATGCTCGACACCGGCTTCGAGACCGGCGCGTACGCGGCGTCCTGGAACAACGAGTCGACCATGTACGTCGAGCTGGACCTGCTGTTCGCCGAGCACTCCCGGCTGCTGCGCCGCGGCGGGCGCTATGTGACGATCACCGGCTGCTACAACGACACCTACGGCCGCGCCTCGCGCGAGGTGTCGCTGATCAACGCCCACTACATCTGCGACATCCATCCGCGCTCGGAGTACTTCCGGGCGATGGCCCGCAACCGGCTGGTGCCGGTGCATGTGGCCGACCTGACGGAAGCGGCCATCCCCTACTGGGAGTTGCGCCGCCAGGCCGACCACCTGGTCACCGGGATCGAGGACACGTTCCTCGACGCCTACCGCAACGGCAGCTTCCAGTACCTGCTCATCGCGGCGGACCGGGTCTGACGCACGAGGGCTGACGGAAGGCGCGCGGGTCGGCGTGCAGTCGCTCGGCGAGACGGACGGTGATGAACTCGTTGTCGTCCGCCTCGCCGGGCGTACGGCCCGACGAGAAGGGGAAGTTGTTGTCGTTCAGCACGGCCAGGGTGCGGTCGTCGAGCAGGACGACGTCCTCGATGGTGGTGAAGGGGAACCGGAAGGTCTCCCCGAAGCCGCCGACGCCCTTGGGGTCGGCGATGTCCAGCAGGTCGGCCACCAGGTTCTTGTCGAGCACGCCGTCCTCGTCGCGGTCGCGGGTGTCGGCCAGGTAGATCCGCTTGAACCTGGCGGCGTCGCCCTGGCCGCCGTCGCGCTCGATGACGAGGAAGCGGTGGCGGTCGACCGCGACGGCGTCGCCGATGGCGTGGGCCGGCGACTCCAGACGGTAGACGAACCGCTTGCCGGTGTAGGCGCCGCGGCGCAGGTCGAACTCGCTGAAGCGCAGGTCACCGGGCGTGTCGCCGGTGACCGAGCCCTCCAGCAGCGGGTACAGGCGCCGGCCGTCGACGGACCGGACCAGCCCCTCGAAGCCCTTGCTGGAGCCGATGGTGGCCTGCTCCCCGGTTCGGGCGGCGGTCTCCGGCGCCCGGACGCCGTCCAGCGCGACCGGCGCCCGGAGCAGCCGGCCGCGGGCGGAGAAGTGCAGCAGGTACGGGCCGAACTCGTCGCCCATCCAGTAGGTGCCGTCGGCCGACCGCACGATCGACTCGACGTCGAAGTCGGCCCCTGTCAGCCGGCGGTCGGCGCGGGTGAGCGGGAAGGGCACCAGCCCGTCGGGGTCGCTGAGGCCGAAGCCGCCGAGCACGCGGATCTCGCCGGTCCTGGTGTCGGGGGCGATGCGGTGCACGCGCAGCAGGAAGTCGGCGCTGTTGGCCTTGGCGCCGTAGCCGTTGTCGGAGAGCACGTCGAAGGTGCCGTCGTGCCGGTTCACGATGCCGCTGAAGCCCTGCACCGGCTGGCCGGCGAACGGGGCGGTGATGCCGTTGAACGGGCCCGCGCCGATGAACGCGCCGGACGGTTCGCTGTCCGGTACGAAGGTCTCGGCGGGCAGGGACGCGAATCCGGTGAGCGTGGCACGGCCGAAGTCCCCCTGGCGGGGCGGGTTCCCGGCCGTGGCCGGCGAGGCCAGGGCGAGCGTGAGGACGGCGGCGCCGAGCAGGAGATAAGGCTTTCTCATGCCGCGCACCGTAGGGACGGCGTGTGACGCGCACCCCAACTCCGCGCCAAGAGACCACACACAGTTGCGCCGCACCGGACGCCTCCCTTGTCAGAGGGGTGACTACCGCCCCCGCGCGAGTTGTGCTTGCCTGAGGAACTCCTCTGTCCGGGGCGGGAGTTGGCGAATGCGCAGACCGTGGTTCGTGGGAGCACTGCTGACCGGTGCGCTGCTGCTCGCCGGGTGCGGCGACCCGGCGTCCGGGCGGGACGTGGCCGCTCCCCTGCCGGAGACCACCCATCAGCGGGCCGCCGCCTCCCCCACGGCCGCGCCCTCGCCCGCGACGGCTCCGGTCGTGCTGTATCTCGGGGACTCCCTGGCCATGGAGAACCAGAACGTCCTCGGCCAGGAGCTGCGCCGCGACCTGCGCGCCCGGTACACGAGTGCCCCCTACTCGGGCACCACGCTGTGCGACTACCTGGAGGGCACGGGCGATCGGTCGCTGGTGCCGGACACGGACAAGGCGGCGGCACTGGTGCGCGGACTGCGCCCGGACGTCGTGGTGCTCCAGTTCTGGGGGAACTCCTGGGGCTACACGCCCTGCATGGACGGCATCACCTACGCCGAGTCGCGCGAGCGCTATCTGGAGCGGTACACCGCCGACGCCCGGCGGCTGACCGAGCAGATCGCGAGGGCGGGCGGCGCCCGGCGGCCGGCGATCGTGTGGGTGCTCCAGGGCCCGGACCCGATGACCCCTGAGCGGGTGCGGCTGGTGAACCAGGTGTACGAGGAGCAGGCCGCGGCCGCGAAGGACGCCGTGGCCGACGCGGGCCGCGCGGTCAGCCCCGCTGCGGACCGCTACACATGGACCCAGCATCTGCCCTGCACGAGGTACGAGCGCGCGCACCCCGGCTACTGCACCGAGCCGGGGCGGGGCCGCACCGCTCTGCACCGCGACGACGACTATCTGCATTTCTGTCTGGCCCCCACGACGAGTACGCCGAAGCCGTGCCCGGTGCGCTCCCCCGGCATCCTGCGGCTCGCCCGGGAGATCACCCGGGCGGTCGCGGAGCGCACCGGACCCTGACCGGCGCTCACTCGCCCGCGTGCGCCTTCTCCAGGGCGGCGATGTCGAGCTTCTTCATGCTCAGCATGGCCTGGGTGGCCCGGGACGCCTTCTGCGGGTCCGCGTCGGTCGTCCACTCGGCGAGCCGGTCCGGGACGACCTGCCAGGAGACGCCGAAGCGGTCCTTGAGCCAGCCGCAGGGGCCCTCCTCGCCGCCGTTCTCGGTGAGCTTCGTCCAGTAGTGGTCGATCTCCGCCTGGTCCGAGCAGAAGATCTGGAAGGAGATCGCCTCGTTGAACTTGAACTCCGGGCCGCCGTTGAGGGCGCAGAACTTGTGGCCGTTGGCCGTGAACTCGACCGTCAGGACGGTACCGGCGGGGCGCATGGAGCCCTCGGGGTAGTGGGAGACGCTGTCGACGCTGGAGTTCTTGAAGATCGAGACGTAGTACTGCGCGGCCTCCTCGGCCTGGTCGTCGAACCACAGGCACGTGGTGAAACCGTCGGCGGTCATGTCGTCCTCCTGGGGTGGGAAACCCGGTCGCGAGTAGAGACCGGGGCGGCGCGCGGAACTCATCGCTCCTCGCGCGAGAAGTCCCCCTCGCGCCCGGGGAAGGTCCGCGCTCTGCCCTCGGCAGATCTGCCGCGGGCAGAGAAACCGCCGGTGGGCGCGGTGGTGGGGCAACAGTGGAGACGACGGCGTCCACGACCGCACGAGGAGGACCGATGACTCCGTTCACCATGCTCGCCCCGCGGGCCGAGGAGGGCGACACAGCGCCCACCCGGTTCGACGACCATCTCGCCGCACAGCTGCTCGGGCAGCGGATCGTGCTGCTGGGCACCCAGGTCGACGAGGTGTCGGCCAACCGGGTGTGCGCCCAGTTGCTGATCCTGTCGGCGGAGGACCCGCACACCGACATCAGCCTGTTCGTGAACAGCCCCGGGGGCTCGGTGCACGCGGGCCTCGCCATCTACGACACCATGCGGCTGATCCCCAACGACGTCTCCACGCTCGCGATGGGCTTCGCCGCCAGCATGGGCCAGTTCCTGCTCGGCGTGGGCACGGCCGGAAAGCGGTACGCGCTGCCCAACGCGCGGATCATGATGCACCAGCCGTCGGCGGGCATCGGCGGCACCACCGCGGACATCGAGATCCAGGCGGACAACCTGGAGTACACCAAGCGGACGATCGAGCGGATCACCGCCGAGCACACCGGGCAGAGCCCGGAGACGATCTCCCGGGACGGTGACCGCGACCGCTGGTTCACGGCCGAGGAGGCCCGGGAGTACGGACTGGTGGACCAGGTGGTGGAGTCGTTCGCCGATGTGCGGCCGACCGCGACGAAGCGACGGATGGGACTGTGACCATGGGCGGCTACACGATTCCGAACGTCATCGAGCGCACCCCGCAGGGCGAGCGGTCCTTCGACGTGTTCAGTCGGCTGCTGAACGAGCGGATCATCTTTCTCGGCACCGAGATCGACGACGGTGTCGCCAATGTCGTCATCGCCCAACTCCTCCATCTGGAGTCGGCGGCACCCGAGAACGAGATCGCGATCTACATCAACTCGCCCGGCGGCTCGTTCACCTCGCTGATGGCGATCTACGACACCATGACGTTCGTGTCGGCGCCCATCTCCACCTTCTGCGTGGGGCAGGCGGCCTCCACCGCGGCGGTGCTGCTGGCGGGCGGGGACCCGGGACGCCGGTTCGTGCTGGAGCATTCGCGGGTGCTGCTCGGCCAGCCCGCCTCCGGCGGCCGCCAGGGCACGGTGTCCGATCTCGCCCTCCAGGCCAAGGAGATGGTGCGGATCCGCGCCCAGGTGGAGGAGGTGCTCGCCCGGCACACCCGGCACGAACTCGCCACCCTGCGCGCGGACATGGACCGCGACAAGGTGTTCACCGCCGAGGAGGCCGTGGCGTACGGTCTCGCGGACGAGGTGCTCGGCCGGCGCCTCGTCCGCGTCTGAGCCGGCGTCAGGCGACCAGGCACAGCCCGTTGTGGGACGAGGACGCGGGGGCGGCGCCGCGTCCGCGGACGGGGCCGCGGCGGTCGGCCAGGCGGATCAGCTCGCCCTGGGTCCGGTCCAGCAGGTCGCCGAGGCCGAGCCCCAGGGCGTGCGCGGCGGCCGCGAGGACCTCGGAGGAGGCCTCCTTGCGGCCGCGCTCCACCTCGGAGAGGTAGGGCATGGAGATCCGGGCGGCCTCGGCCACGTCCTTGAGGGTGCGTTCCTGGGCGAGGCGTTCCCGGCGCAGCACGTCTCCGACCAGGTCGCGCCACAGGGGTTCTCTGGGCGCGGGCTCGGCGGCGGGCCGCAGCGGGATGACTCGGGCTTCGTTCGGCGCTCGCTTGGTCACCTTCCCAGCCTAGGAGTCCTGGGCGCGCGGGGAAGGGTGCGGCGTTGCGCCCTGGGTGGAACCGGAGCCGGGGATTCGGCGGCCGGGGTCCGGTCAGCCGGGAGCCGTCGCCCGGTCGCCGGCGAGGTCCAGCGTGGCCCGTACCCGCTTGCCGACGGGGACGCGTTCGGCGGTGACCTCGGCCGCGAGGGCGTGCACGATCTCCAGGCCGTGCCGGCCGATCCTGCCGGGGTCGCGGGGGAAGCGCAGCGGCAGGGCGGCGCTGCTGTCGGTGACACACACCGTCACGGCGTCGTCGGTGCCCACCAGTTCCAGGATGTACGGGCCGTTGCTGTGCCGGTCCGCGTTGGTGACCAGCTCGCTGACGACGAGGAGGACGGCGCCCTCGGCGCGTTCGTCGATCGCCGCGCACCACTCGGTCCTGAGCCGTTCGACGAAGCGCGCGGCGAAGGCCCGCGCCTCGGCTATGCATCCCGGCTCGCCGGTGTAGTGGGTCGTCCGGCGCAGGGGTTCGACCGGCACGTCGAAGGTGGTGGGCGTCGCTGTGTCGTCCCGGTGTTCGATCATCCGTTTCTCTTTCCGAGGCCGCGCGGCAGATCGCTGCCGTACAGAAGCTCGTACCCAGTGAACGGCGCGCCAGTCCCGGCGCCGGGTCACGACTGCTCCACCGGTGAGGACCCGCTCTCCGCGGTGACGGTCGCCTCGGAGGTCTGCGTGTCCGGCGGGGCGGGCTCGGACTGCGGCTCCGGCGACGAGGGCTCCGTGCTCGGCGTGGTCGGAGTGGTCGGCGGACTCGGGCTCTCGGTGGAGGGGGACGGCGAGCTCGGGGACGGTGAGCTCGGGGACGGTGAGCTCGGGGACGGCGACGTCGGCGCGGTGGTGGTCGGCGGGGCGGTGGTGGTGGGCGGGGAGGTCGGCTCGTCGTGACCGCCGGTGTCGCCCTGCTCGCGGTGGATCCACTCGTCGTTGTCGGGGTCGTAGAGCACGAACACGTTGATCACGACCGGCGCGGGGGTCACCACGACCACCTTCGTGGGCTGGTACCCGGGCCAGGGTTCGCCTGTGCTCCGCGGGGCGACCTGCTGCGCGACGGGCGGGGTCAGCGGGTTGCCGCAGGCGCAGCGGACCCGGGGCACGCCGCGGTCGTCGACGAGGACGGCGGTGCCGGTCTGGAGCACGGCCTGGTAGGGCGTGGCGGCGCCGTCGCGGAAGCCGTGGTTGGTGACCCGGGTGTCCATGCGCAGCTGTACGGGGGTCAGCGAGCGCAGATAGCCGGGGACGCCGTCGGGCTGTACGTCGGCGACGGAGGCGAAGGCCTTGTTCTTGGCCGGGGCGGCCTGCAGCGCCTTGACCTGCTTCTCCACGTCGCAGGTGGAGACGTTGCGGGTGCCGCCGTACAGGCCGGGCGCGCCGCCGTCGACGCCGCGCACCGCGCGGGAGGGTGTCGCGTCGGGGGCCGGGGAGGGGGTGGCCGTGGGCGCGGTGCTGTCGGTCGCGGTGGATTCGGTGAACGGGTCGGGGCCGGAGGTGCCGGCGGCCTGGAGGAAGACCTCGCCGCCGGAGCCGGCGGAGGAGCCGCCGTCGGGGCGGGTGAGCACCACCGTCACGAACACGGCGGCGACCACCACGGCCGCGAGCGCCGCGACCCGGGGCACGGACCGCCACCACGGCGGCTGCGGTCCGGGTGGGGTACCGCCGGAGGGCTCGGAGGGCGGACCGGACGGCGGCTCCCCGGGACCCGAGGGAGGGCCCGAGGGCGGCTGGGAGGGCGGCCCGGACGACGGCGGCCCGCCGTGGCCGGAGGGCGGCCGGTTGGGGCCGGAGAGCGGGCCGGAGGGCGGGCCCGTGGGGCGGCCGTTCGACGGCGGTTCGACACTCACGGGGCCTTCTTCCCGACGGCGACCGCGAAGCACGCCACCGCCTTGTACCGCTTTCCACCCATTTCGGTGTGCAGACCTCATTGTCTGTGCCGGTGCCGTTCGGCTCGCAAGCGGACGCGGACGGCCCTTCCCGGCGGGCGGGCCGGGCGCGGGCTGCTTAGCGTGGCAAGGGTGAGCCCGCACACCCCTTCCGACCAGGCAGTCGCCCGCCACGGCTGGGTGCAGGCCGGCGCGGCGGTACTGGCCGCCGTGCTCGCCATGGGAATCGTCGCCGCCCTGGGGCTGTGGGCGGCCGGTGCCGCCGATCTGCCCGACGGGGCCTTCCCCCGGGTGACCGCGGCCACCGTCGTCACGGCCGTCGGCGGCACCATCGAACTGTCCGGGAACGCGGGCGGGCTGGCCGAGTCCTCGGCCGGGCTGACCGTGGTCCCGCTGTCCGTCACCCTGGTGGGCGCCCTGGTGCTCGCCGCGGGCTTTCTGCGTCCGCTGCGCCACCGGGCCGTGGCGGGAGCGCCCGAGCTGGCCGGCTGGGCCGCCCGGGTCGCCGTGCTGTGGCTGGCCGCGCTGCTCGGCCTGTCCCTCGGCGCCCGCCAGACCTTCTCGATCCCGCTCGGGGACTCGGCGGTGGCCGACCTCGGCGACGTCTTCGGCATCTCGCCCGAGGTGGGCTTCGAGACCGACCTGCCGCCGACCCTGTTCTTCGGCCTGCTGTGGCTGGCCGGTGTACTCCTTCTCGCGCTGCTGGTCGCGCGCGGGGCCCCGCTGCCGGGCCGGCTGCTGCGCTTCCAGACGTCCGTGCGCCCGGCGGCCCACGCCATGGTCCTGCTGCTCCTGGCGTACGTCGGTCTCGGTCTGGTCATCGCCCTGGTGGTGGCGGCCACCCGCGGGAACGCCGCCGAGACCTTCGCGGTGATCCTTCTCGGGCTGCCGAACCTGATGTGGCTGTGTCTGACCCTCGGGCTGGGCGCCACCTGGGAGGGCAAGGTGGACGGCCCGTTCGGGCTGCCGATGCCGCATGTGCTGGACCAGGTGCTGCGCGGCGAGGAGACCACCGACCTCAACCTGTCCTCGCTCGCCGAGTACGACGGCCGGGTGTGGTGGCTGGTGGCGGTCGACGCCGTTCTGCTGCTGGCGGCCGCGTTCGTGATGGCGGCCCGCTCCCCCGCCCGGGTCCGCGCCTGGCAGCACGCGGTGCACATGGCCGTCGCGCTGGCCCTCACCGTGCTCATGATCTGCCTCGTGGGCCGGATCTCCGCGCACTACGGACTGTCGGTCCTCGGCATCGGCGATCTCGGCGGCGGTCTGGGCGGTGACATCTTCCTGCGCCCGGTTCTCTGGTCCGCTCTCGGCCTCGCCCTGCTGTGGGGCCTGGTGACCGGCTTCCTGGGCGCCCTGCTGGCCCACGGGGTGCGCAGACGGGGCGAGCTGGAGACCTAGAGTCCCTAGCGCCTGAAGACGGGCGCGGCCCAGGCCGGGGGTCGTCTCGGCGGCTTCGTCACGGCGACCGCGTCGACGACCTGGGTCGGCGGATGGTCCGTCCGGGCGGCGGCGGTGGCGGTGCGCAGGTCCGCGACGAAGGCGAGGCAGGAGTCGTGCCGGTCGTCGGGGCTCTTGGCGAGGGCCTTGGCGAGGACCGGGTCGACCGCCGCGGGCAGTCCTTGCCGGACCGAGCTGGGCGGCGGCGGGTCGTCGTACTGATGGGCCCACAGCAGGGCCATGTCGTCGTCGCGGCGGAACGGCGGGCGGCCGGTGAGCACCTCGTAGACCACACAGGCGAAACCGTAGACGTCGCAGCGGCTGTCGACCGGGCGGCCGGAGATCTGCTCCGGGGCGACGTAGTCAAGGGTGCCGACGAACTGTCCTACCGAGGTGAAGCCGGTCAGCGACAGGGACTTCTTCGTCAGGCCGAAGTCGGTGAGGTAGACGTGCTCGGGGTGGTCGCTGTCGGTGCCGCGGGCGACGAGGACGTTGCCGGGTTTGACGTCCCGGTGGACCAGCCCGTGCTCATGGGCCGCGTCCAGCGCCGAGGCGACCTGGGCGGCGATGCGCAGCGCGGCCGGCAGCGGCAGGGGGCCCTGGCGGTCCAGCAGATGGCGCAGATCGCTGCCGGGGACGTAGCGCATGGCGATGTACAGCACGCCGTCGGTCTCGCCCGCCTCGAAGACCGGCACGATGTGCGGGTGGTCGAGGGCGGCGGCCACCCTCGACTCATGGGTGAAGCGGCGGCGGAAGGTGTCGTTGCGGGCCAGCTCCGGGGCCAGCAGCTTCAGCGCGACCGTGCGGTCCAGGCGCAGGTCGCGGGCCTGGTAGACGACGGCCATGCCGCCGCGGCCGATCTCCCGCTCGATGCGGTAGCCCGCGACCTGCCGGCCGATCAGCTCGGAGGGCCGTCCGGAGAACAGGCTGGTGTCACGGGCCATCGGGTGTCACGACCTGGGTCGGCGCGTGGAAGGGGTCCTGGGCGGCGGGCCGCCGCGGCTCCTCGTCGGTGGTGTACACGGCCTCGCGTACGCCCTCCCCGTACACCCACTGCCCGTGGTCGGCGTCGTACAGCCAGACCGCGTCGCCGTCCACCACGACGCCCAGGCGCAGGCCCCGGGTGCGGGCCGTGAAGGTCTCGCCGTCCAGCGAACCGGCGGCCCGCTCCTCGACGGCGGCCCGGTAGCGGGCGAGGGTCCGCTCGGCGCGGGCGAGCAGCGGGCGCGGGTCGGCGGTGGCGTCCGGCGGCCCGGCGGGCGGCGGGTCCTGCGGTACGGCGACCAGGAGGCGGCCGTCGACCCAGGCGGACCAGCCGTTGGCGCACAGCACATGCCCCCAGTCGCCGCGCAGCTCCAGCAGCTGGACGGGCAGCAGCGGGTCCAGGGGCACGGTGGGCCGGGCCGGGTCGGGGGTCTCCCAGGCGGGCATGCCGCCGCCGGGGACGACATGCGTGGGCAGGAAGCCGGGGGTCGTCATCGGCGCCTACTTCCGCATCACGACGGGTTCCTGCCGGCGCAGCAGCCGGGAGACGACGAGGCCGAAGAGCGCCGACAGCACCAGCAGCATGCCGATGTTCAGCAGCCACACTCCGGCCGAGTGCCGGAACAGCGGGTCGGAGGTGAGGTCGCCGGGCACGATCCGGGCCAGTCCGATGGTGCCGGCCATCGCGCCCAGGGCCCATCGGGAGGGCACCAGCCAGGACAGCTGTTCCAGGCCGGGGACGCCGTCCAGCTTCAGCAGGGCTCCGCAGAAGACGACCTGGACGATGGCGAGCAGCACCAGCAGCGGCATCGTCACCTCCTCCTTGCGCACCAGCGCGGAGACGACCAGGCCGAGCATCATCGCGGTGAACGCCAGCAGGGCGACCGCGATGGTGATCTCGGCCAGCGGGGGCAGCAGCACGCCTTCGTCGCGTGGGGCGCTGAGGTCCACGCCGAGCAGGGCGACGAGGGTGAGCACGACGGCCTGGAGGACGGTGATCGTGCCGAGGACGATCACCTTGGACATCAGATAGGCGGATCTGGACAGGCCGACGGCGCGCTCGCGCCGGTAGATCACCCGTTCCTTGACCAGTTCGCGCACGGCGTTGGCCGCGCCGGTCAGGACGCCGCCGACGCAGAGGATCAGCAGCGCGTTCATCGCGGTGTCGCGGGTGAGTTCGCCGCCCGCGAGGGCCCGTGCCATGGCCCCCATCACGAAGGGCAGCGCGATCATGATGGCGAGGAAGGTGCGGTCGGCGCTCAGGGCCGTGGTGTACCGGCGTACCAGGGTGCCCAGTTGGGCGCCCCAGCTGCGCGGCCTGGGCGGCGGGGCGATGATCACCGGGCCCTCGCGGGCCACCCGTGGCTGGGCGGTGGCGTCGGCGACGTAGCGGCGGTGCTGGGGCGAGGCCAGATAGGCGCCGGCCCAGTCGCGGCCCTGGTCGTGCTCGAAGGACTCGAAGGCCTCGGGCCACTGTTCGTGGCCGAAGTAGCCGAGGGCCTCCTCGGGCGGGCCGTAGTAGGCGATCCGGCCGCCGGGTGCGAGCACCAGGAGGCGGTCGCAGACGTCGAGGCTGAGAACGCTGTGGGTGACGACGATGACGGTGCGCCCGTCGTCGGCGAGGCCGCGCAGCATGTGCATCACCGAGCGGTCCATGCCGGGGTCGAGTCCGGAGGTCGGCTCGTCGAGGAAGAGCAGCGAGGGCTTGGTGAGCAGTTCCAGGGCCACGCTGACGCGCTTGCGCTGCCCGCCGGAGAGGCTGTGCACGGGCTGCCGGGCGCGCTGTCCCAGGCCGAGTTCGCGGATCACCTCGTCGACCCGGGCCCGGCGCTCGGCCTTGGCGGTGTCCTGCGGGAAGCGCAGCTCGGCGGCGTAGGACAGGGCGCTGCGGACGGTGAGCTGGGCGTGCAGGATGTCGTCCTGCGGGACGAGGCCGATGCGCTGGCGCAGCTCGGCGTAGTCGCGGTACAGGTCTCGGCCGTCGTACAGGACGGTGCCGTGGTCGGCGGGGCGCTGTCCGGTGAGGGCGTTCAGCAGGGTGGACTTCCCCGCGCCGCTCGGGCCGACGACGGCGAGCAGGCACTTCTCGCCGACCGGGAAGGAGACGTGGTCGAGGAGGGTCTTGCGGCCTCGGTCGACGGCGACCGTGAGGTCCTGGACGTCGAGGGACACCTCGCCGGTGTCGACGTACTCCTGGAGCAGGTCGCCGACCAGGCAGTACGCGATGTGTCCGATGCCGATGACGTCGCCGGGGCCGACGGGGGCGGCGGTGACGGGGCTGCCGTTGAGGTAGGTGCCGTTGTGGCTGCCGAGGTCGGCGATCTCGTGGCTGCCGTCGGGCAGCGCGCGCAGTTCGGCGTGGTGGCGGGAGACGATCAGGTCGTCGATGACCAGGTCGTTGTCCTCGGCGCGGCCGATGCGCACGGTGCGGGCGGGCAGCGGCCGGACGTTGGTGGGCTGCCGGAAGGTGCCGGTGGCGCCGGGGAGGGACACGGCGTCGATCACGGAGGCGCGGGCCGGGGCGGGGGCGGGCGGGGTGCGGCCGACGAGGAGGGCGCGGGGGCCGTCGCCGGGGCTGCCGAACCGGATCTCCGTCCCCGGGCCGATCTCGCACTCGTGGACGCGCAGGCCGTCGGTCCAGGTGCCGTTGGTGCTGCCCTCGTCCTCGATCGTCCAGTGGTCCCCGTCGGGGTGCAGGACCGCGTGGTGCCAGGAGACGCGGGCGTCGTCGATGACGACGTCGCTGAGTGGGTCGCGGCCCACGTGGTAGTCACGGCCCGGACTCATCACCGTGGAGCCCCAGTCGGTCTCCAGCACGAGCTCGGGCGCAGTCGATGCGACCGGCCGCTCCGTCATGCCCAGAATTCTACCGATCTGTCCCCCGGGTCGCCCGGCCGACGCCGTGGCGCTCCGGCCGCCGCAGGGTCGGACCGTCCCGCGGGTCCCCGTGAGGGAAGGGTCCTAGGCGACGGGGACGACCAGTGCCGGGACGGTCCGCTGCATGCGCAGGGCGTCCACGGACTCGGCCAGCAGTTCGTACTCGGTGGTCTCGTCGCTGGTGGCGATGCGGACCATGCGTCCGGTGGCCAACTCGTCCGCCACCAGCTCCTGTTGGCCGGGGTCCGCGCACCAGGAACGCAGCAGGCCGGGCACGTCGGGCACGGTCTCCGCGACCGGTACCAGCGCGCTCGGCGGGAAGTGCTCGGCCTCGGGGCTCGGGTCGAGGCGTTCGGCGATCCAGGACGCCCGGTCCCGTAACCACCACAGGGCCAGGGCCAGAGTGGGTGCCCGGTAGGTGCCGAGCGGGACGCCGATACGTCTGCCGTCGCAGGTGCCGTACGCAGTGACGTGGCACAGGAATTCGTCGTGCACGATCCACTCCCCCGTTGCGTCAATCCCTTGCCGTCGGGCCTCGCTTTCGTGCGGCTCAGAGGGCGGTGAACCGCTCCCTGACGTCGAGTATCTTCACTCTTGAACCACTGTCACCACGTCTTTCCAGCCACTCTCCTGGCATATTCACCGACGGGTCTGGCCGAAAGCCGACCGGGGTGCGGAATCCCCATTGCGCGCGATGTCGCCGCGCTATTACCCAGGAGGTAATCGACCGTCGCGCGTGTTCGGGGCAGGGTGGTCACCACGGACCGGAGAACACCGCGATCCGTTGCCTGACCAGCCCATTCGAACCGCACCCACGACCAGCGGAGGCCATTGCCCATGTCTGCGAACACCACGCGTCACCAGGACGTCGTCACCCGCTACCTCGAAGCGTGGAACACCACCGAGGCCGTCGCGCTGGCGAAGGCGGTCGCGGACGTGTGGAGCGCGGACGGCACCTACACCGACCCCGTGTCCGACGTGCGCGGGCACGACCAGATCACGGCCATGATCGCGGGGACGCAGGAGCAGTTCCCCGGGTTCGTCTTCCGGCTGGTCGGCGAGGCCGACGGACACCACGACACCGCGCGCTTCTCGTGGGAGCTGGTCCATGAGAGCGAGGGTTCGGCGCCGGTCGCCGGGTCCGATGTGATCACCCTGGACGCCGAGGACCGGATCACGGCCGTCTACGGATTCTTCGACCGGATTCCGGACGCGGTCTGAGCGCCCGGTTCTCCATCCGCGATCCGCGATCCGCGATGAGTTTTCCCGTCCGTGACGGTCGGAGCACTGAGACTGCGAATAGAGGGCACCGACGGCTTCAACGCCTTCGGCGCCTTCCCGACCGTCACGGACGGAGTAAGCCATGGCCAAGGATCAAGAAGTGATCGCGGAATTCACCGCGGTGTTGCGGAAAAGTCCCGCGACAGGTGGCTGGACCTATGTGATCTGGCCGGAGTCCGTCGAATTCTTCGGGACCCGCGGACTGGTCAAGGTCCGCGGGACCGTCGACGGACAGGCCTTTCAGAGCTCCTTCATGGCGCTCGGTGACGGCACCCACAAGCTCCCCGTGAAGGCCCAGCTGCGCCGCGCCATCGGAAAGGGGGAGGGCGACACCGTCACCGTGCGCCTCCAGGAGCGGCTGGAGTCCTGAAGCCCCGGCTCAGGGACGGACGATCTCGTCGATGCGGGCCAGTTCCTCCGCATCGAAGTCGAGGCCGGCGACGGCCGCCACGCTGTCCTCCACCTGACGCGCGCTGCTCGCGCCGACCAGCGCCGAGGTCACCCGCCCGCCGCGCAGCACCCAGGCCAGCGCGAGCTGGGCCAGTGTCTGTCCCCGGGCCTTGGCGATGTCGTCCAGGGCACGCAGCCGGGCGACCAGGTCCTCGGTGACGGCGTCCCGGTCGAGGAAGGGGCTGTCGCTCGCGGCCCGCGAGTCCTCCGGGATGCCGTCGAGGTAGCGGCCGGTGAGCAGGCCCTGCTCCAGCGGGGAGTAGGCGATGGAGCCGACCTGGAGCTCGTCGAGGGCGTCCAGCAGGCCCTCGTCCTCCGGGCGGCGGTCGAGCATGGAGTAGCGCGGCTGGTGGATCAGCAGCGGGGTTCCCAGGTCCGCCAGGATCCGGGCGGCCTCGCGGGTCTGCTCGGCCGAGTAGTTCGAGACGCCGACGTAGAGCGCCTTGCCCTGCCGCACCGCGGAGTGCAGGGCGCCCATCGTCTCCTCCAGCGGAGTGTCCGGGTCGAAGCGGTGCGAGTAGAAGACGTCGACGTAGTCCAGGCCCAGCCGCTTCAGGCTCTGGTCGAGCGAGGACAGCAGGTACTTGCGCGAGCCCCACTCGCCGTACGGGCCCGGCCACATCAGATAGCCGGCCTTGGTGGAGACGATCAGCTCGTCGCGGTAGGACGCGAAGTCCGTCCGCAGGAACTCGCCGAGCGCGGCCTCGGCGGCGCCGGGCGGCGGGCCGTAGTTGTTGGCCAGGTCGAAGTGGGTGATCCCGAGGTCGAAGGCGCGGCGCAGGATCGCGCGCTGGGTCTCGGCCGGGCGGTCCGGACCGAAGTTGTGCCACAGGCCCAGCGACAGCGCGGGAAGCTTCAGCCCGCTGCGTCCGGCGCGCCGGTAGGGCATCTCGGCGTAGCGGTCGGGGTGTGCGGTGTACAACGCGACTCCATGACATGAGGGGTGGGACCCGTGGACCGGGCCGTATCCACTCTTCCCCGGACAGCCCTCAGCGGTCCAACAGAAGAATCCGATGGAATTGAGCGGATAGTCTTCTCAATCATGGAACTGCGCCATCTCCAGCACTTCGTCGCGGTCGCCGAGGACCAGCACTTCACCCGGGCCGCCGAACGGCTCATGGTGTCCCAGTCCGGCCTGTCGGCGTCGATCCGGGCGCTGGAGCGGGAGCTGAGGGCGCCGCTGTTCGTGCGGACCACCCGCCGGGTGACGCTGACCGAGGCCGGGCGGGCGCTGCTGGGCGAGGCGGAGCGCATCCTGGCGCAGGTACGGGCCGCGCACGAGGCCGTGGCGGCGGTGCAGGGCGTGCTGCGCGGAACGCTGGCGCTGGGCAACGAGCAGTGCATCGCCGGGGTGAACGTGGCGGGGCTGTTGGCCGCGTTCCGGCGGCGTCATCCGGACGTGGAGATCCGGCTGCGGCAGTCCGGCTCGCAGGCGCTCGCCGAGGAGGTCGCGGCGGGCCGGCTGGACCTGGCCTTCGCCTATCGCACCCGGGACGACTCCGACCAGTTGCGCTCGGTGTCGCTGGCGGGCGAGCCGATGACCCTGCTGTGCCACCCGGGGCATCCGCTCGCCGGGGCCGGTCCGGTGCTGTCGCCGCGGGATCTGGCGGACGAGGTGTTCGTGGACTTTCACCCGGACTGGGGACCGCGCCGGGCCACCGACGCCGCGTTCGCCGCCGCGGGTGCGCACCGCACGGTCGCCCTGGAGGTGAACGACGTGCACAGCCTGCTGGACCTGGTGGACGAGAACCTCGGGGTCGCCGTCGTCCCCGCGCACTTCCGGCACAAGCGCGCCTCCCTGGCCGCCGTACCGCTGAAGGACGCAGGCGAGGCCGTCTACGAGACGGTCGCCCTGCTGCCGCCCGAGGCGGCCACCAGCCCGGGGGCCCGGGCGCTGATGGACCTCTTGGACAACACCCGGAACGGGGCGGGCGGGGCGCACGACGGCGGGTGATGCGCGAAGGTGGAGCCATGCATGCGAAGGACATCCTCATCGACGGCTACAGCCGTATCCAGGAAGAGGTCCATGCCGCCGTCGAGGGCCTCGGCCCCGACGCGCTGAGCGCCCGCCCCGCCGCCGACGCCAACTCCGTCGCCTGGCTGGTCTGGCATCTCACCCGCGTCCAGGACGACCATGTCGCCGACGCCTTCGGCCTGGACCAGGTGTGGCTCACCGCGGACTGGCACAAGAGGTTCGGCCTCGGCCTGCCGCCGCGCGACACCGGATACGGCCACAGCTCCGCGCAGGTCGCCCGGGTGCGGGTCGACTCGGCGGAGCTGCTGACCGGGTACTACGACGCCGTGCACGCCCGGTCGCTGGAGTGCCTGCGCGCGCTGACGGCGGCCGATCTGGAGCGCGTCGTGGACGAGCGCTGGGACCCGCCGGTCACCCTCGGCGTACGGCTGGTGAGTGTCCTGTCCGACGACCTGCAGCACGTCGGACAGGCCGCGTACGTCCGCGGGGTGGTGCTGGGCGGGTAGGGCCGCCGCCCAGCCGAAGCCCCTGGGCGGGTGAGGCGGTGGTCCCGAGTGGCCCATGAGCCCTCGGGTTCCGCGTCAGGCGGTCCGGGTCAGAGCTCGTAGCCCGGCAGGACGACGTTCTCGATGAGGGCCTTGCGCTCGTCGAACGGGATGAACGCGCTCTTGACCGCGTTGACCGTCACCGTGCGCAGGTCCTCCAGGCCCCAGCCCGCCTCCTCGACCAGCAGCGACATCTCGCGGGTCATCGTCGTACCGGAGACGAGGCGGTTGTCGGTGTTGAGGGTGACGCGGAAGCCGAGGTCCTTCAGCGCGGTGATGGGGTGCTCGGCGATCGAGGTGGCGGCGCCGGTCTGGAGGTTGGAGGTGGGGCACATCTCCAGCGCGATCCGGCGGTCGCGGACCCATCCGGCCAGCCGGCCCAGCTTGCCGTCGACGATGTCGTCCGTGATGCGCACACCGTGGCCGAGGCGCTGCGCGCCGCAGATCTGGAGCGCCTGGTGGATGCTGGACAGGCCGTCGGCCTCACCGGCGTGGATGGTGAAGGGCACGCTCTCGCGGCGCAGGTGCTCGAAGGCCTCCAGGTGGTCGGCGGCCGGGAAGCCGGCCTCGGCACCGGCGATGTCGAAGCCGACGACGCCCGCGTCACGGAAGGCCACGGCCTGGTCGGCGGCCTCGCGCACCCGGTCGAACATCCGCATGCCGCACAGCAGCGTGCCGACCCGGACCGGGGTACCGGCCGCGGCCGCCTTCGCCATGCCCGCGGCGAGGCCCTCCTGGACCGTCTCCACGACCTCGGCGAGGGTCAGCCCGCCGTTGGTGTTCAGCTCGGGGGCGTAGCGCACCTCCGCGTAGACGACGCCGTCCGCGGCCAGGTCCAGCACGTACTCCTCGGCCACCCGCAGCAGGCCCTCGCGGGACTGCATCACGGCGAGGGTGTGCTCGAAGGTGGCGATGTAGCGGACCAGGTCGCCGGAGTTCGCGGCCTCGAAGTACCAGGCGGCGAGCTCGTCCGGGTCGGTGGTGGGCAGGGTGTGCCCGACCGCCGCGGCGAGCTCGACGACCGTGGCGGGGCGCAGGCCGCCGTCGAGGTGGTCGTGCAGGACGGCCTTGGGGAGGCGGCGGATCACATCGGCGTCTACGCGCGTAGCAGTCATGGCGGGGCTTTCCTTGGCGGTGCGGTTCGGAAGGTGGGGAGGGTTTGCCGAGGGTTCGGGAGGGCTCGGCAGGGGGTCCGGAGTGCGCTCGGGCCGTGGGCCGCAGTGGGCTCGGCGCCCGTGGTCCGGAGTGGCGGTTCTCGGCGCTGTCCGGTGGCACCCGGAGCCGCCGTCGGCCACCGGCGGTTCAGCCGGACCTGATGCGAGTGCCGCGGATCATCCGGCGGGCTGGAGCAGGTCCCAGCGGTTGCCGTAGAGGTCCTGGAAGACGGCGACCGAGCCGTAGGGCTCGTGGCGCGGTTCCTCCAGGAAGGTCACCCCGGCGGCCAGCATCCGGGCGTGGTCGCGGGCGAAGTCGTCGGTGTGCAGGAAGAAGCCGACCCGTCCGCCGGTCTGGTCGCCCACCCGGGCCCGCTGCTCCTCACCCTTGGCGCGGGCGAGCAGCAGCCCCGTACCGGGTGCTCCCCCGTCGGGCTCGACGACGACCCAGCGGGAGCCGTCGGGACGCGGGGCGTCCTCGGCGAGCCGGAACCCGAGGGCCTCGGTGTAGAAGCGGATGGCCTCGTCGTAGTCGTCCACGACGAGGGTGACCAGGGCGACGCGCTGCATCGAGACCTTTCGGAACGGAGGGCCGGGGCCACCGGGAGGTGATGGTGACGGATGAGGTTATACGTAAAACGTAACGCACGCCAGTCCTTGGGCGGGGCGTTGTGAGGAAGGTCGCGGGGGTGTGGGAACAGGGCGGCGAAGGGGGCGCGGGGCGCGACTCCCGCGACCCTCGAACCCGGCCCCGCCCGACCCCGCCCCGCCCGGCCCGGCCCGGCCCGGCCCCGAGGGTGTACGACCGCCGCCCTAGGGCGGATGCCCGAGGCGCCGGGGCCGGGCCGCCGTTAGCGTCACGGCATGAAGATCACCGGCACTCCGTCCGACACCGGCGCCCCGTCCGGCGCCGCCCCTTCGACCGTCACCGGTTCGCCGTCCGCCACCACCCCGGGCGGCGCCGGCGCTCCACATGACGACGACGCTCCGCGCAACTCCGACTCCGGCCCCCGGCCCCCCGCCGACCCCCCGCGCGACACCGCGGCCCGCCGTCAGGACGTCCTGGTTCGGCTGGAGCGGGAGCTGGACGTCTGGGTGGCGTCCGCCGATCAGGACGGAGTGCCGTGGCTGGTGCCGTTGTGGTTCCTGTGGGACGGGGCGGACATCTGGATGGCGACGCGGCCCGGGAACCCGACGGGCCGCAATCTGCGCGCGGGCGGCCGCACACGGCTGGCGTTCGGTGACACCCGGGACGTCGTGCTGATCGACGGGGACGTGGAGACCTTCGAGGGACCGGACACGCCCGCCGCCGCCGGCGAGGCCTTCACCGCGAAGTACGGCTGGGACCCGAGGGCCGACCGGGCCCGCTACACATGGTTCCGGGTGCGGCCGGTCACGGTGCAGGCCTGGCACGAGGCGCGTGAACTGCCGCAGCGGTACGTGATGCGCAAAGGTGTCTGGCTTGTCTAGACAGGTTCCCTGTCTGGCCCTTCCCGCGCCATCCGATTACCCCCCAGGTGTTACCTCAGGGTAATCCCTGATGGTTTGATGTGCGGCGCCACTCAACCCCCTTTAGACCACAGGGAGATCCAGTGACGCTTTTCGCACAGCGCCGTGCACAGGGCTCGGCCGTGCTCGCCCTCTCGCTCGCGGTAGCCGGACTGGCCGGCGCGGCACCCGCGGCGTCGGCCGCCGACGAGACACCGCGGCTGAGGGTGCTGACGTACAACGTCTTTCTCTTCAGCAAGAGCCTGTACCCCAACTGGGGCCAGGACCACCGGGCCGCGGAGATCGCGAAGGCCCCGTTCGTCCGCGGCAACGACGTCGTCGTGCTCCAGGAGGCGTTCGACAACTCCTCCTCGGACGCGCTGAAGAACGCCACCGCGGGCGAATACCCCTATCAGACCCCCGTGGTGGGCCGCAGCAAGTCGGGCTGGGACGCCACGGGCGGCTCCTACTCCGCGACGACCCCCGAGGACGGCGGCGTCACGATCCTCAGCAAGTGGCCGATCGTGCGCAAGGAGCAGTACGTCTTCAAGGACGCCTGCGGCGCCGACTGGTGGTCCAACAAGGGCTTCGCCTACGTCGTGCTGAACGTGAACGGCACCAGGGTGCACGTGCTCGGCACGCACGCGCAGTCGACGGACCCCGGCTGCGACGCGGGCGAGGCGGCGGCCATGCGCAGCCGTCAGTTCAAGGCGATCGACGCGTTCCTCGACGCCAAGAACATCCCCGCGAACGAACAGGTCATGGTCGCGGGCGACTTCAACGTCGACTCGCGCACCCCGGAGTACGCCTCGATGCTCGCCGACGGCGGCCTGGCCGGCGCCGACGCGCGCACCGGGCACCCGTACTCCTTCGACACGCAGGACAACTCCATAGCCCGGGACCGCTACCCGACCGACCCGCGCGAGGACCTCGACTACGTCCTGCACCGTGCCGGGCACGCGCGCCCGGCGGTGTGGAAGAACGACGTCGTCAAGGAGCAGAGCGCGCCCTGGACGGTCTCCAGCTGGGGCACGTCGTACACGTACACCAACCTGTCGGACCACTACCCGGTGACCGGGTTCGCGGGCTGACGTCGCGGCTCCCGGCCGCCGTCGCGTCCTGTCCGCAAGGGCGGGGCGCGACGGCGGCGCCGTGTCTCACACCTGCGCCGAGCGGGGCGCAGCCCGCTCCTCCAGCGTCACCACGAGCCGGCCCAGCAGGGCCCGCAGCAGATCCTCCTCGCCGGGGTCGAGCCCGGGCCAGCCGGCCCGTACCGCACGGTCGACGCGCCGCCAGTACTCCTCGCCGCGCGGGGTCAGGAGGGCGAGGACCCGGCGCCGGTCGACGGGGTCGACGCGCCGGTGGACCAGGTTCTGTTCGACCAGGTGGTCGACGAGTTTCGTCAGGCTCGGGGCCGGCAGGAAGGCCGCCCGCGCCACCTCGGTCATCCGGTGCCCGGCGCCGTCGGAGAGCAGGGCGAGCACCCGCCAGGTCTCCACGGAGCAGCCCTCGGCGTCCAGGGCGGCCTGGAGCCGGCGGGACGCGGCCCGCTCCGCCCGGGTGAGCAGCTGGGTCAGTTCGTTCGGCCGGCGCGGCGACGAGGGGGCCATCCTGCTCCTAGGGACGGGCTTCGGGAGTCCTGGGTCACGAGGTGCGTACATCGTATGAGACACACTGGAGTTCACCGCGTGGACCCGAAATCATGACGCCATGTTCCGGCACGAGACGTCCGCTCCCGAGTGGTTCACGGCCGACGGCTCCGTGCTCGGGGTGGCGCTGGTGTTCCCGCTCCAGGGCCCGGCGGGCATGTTCGGGCCGACCTGCGAGAGCTGCGCCCAGCTCGCGGCGGAACGGGTCAACGACGAGGGCGGTGTCCTCGGCCGCGAGCTGCGGCTGATCCCGGTCGACGGCGGCGCGCCGCCGCGTCAGGTGGCGGACCAGGTCGGGGCGTTGGTGGACCTGGGCGTCGTGCAGGGGGTCACCGGCTGGCACATCTCCTCGGTACGGCAGGCCCTGGTGCCGAGGATCGCCCAGCGGGTGCCGTACGTCTACACCGCCCTGTACGAGGGCGGGGAGCACACCGAGGGCGTGTTCCTCACCAGCGAGACACCCCATGACCAACTGCGCCCTGCGATGGAGCTGTTGAGTCGCGAGCAGCTGGTGCGGCGCTGGTTCGTGGTCGGCAACGACTACGTCTGGCCCCGGCGCACCGCGCGGGCGGCGCACGGCTACGCCCGCGCGACGGGGGCCGGTATCGGCGGTGAGGTCTATCTGCCGCTCGGCACGCACGACTTCGAGCCCGTGCTGCGCCGTATCGAGCGGTCGGACGCGGACGGGGTGCTGATGCTGCTGGTGGGCGGCGACGCGGTGCGCTTCAACCGGGCCTTCGCCGCCGCCGGGCTGGACGCGCGCTGTCTGCGGCTGAGCACGCTGATGGACGAGAACATGCTGCTGGCGAGCGGGCCCTCGGCCACCGGCCGGCTCTACAGCACCGCGGGCTTCTTCGCCTCGCTGGCCAACCGCGACACCCTCGACTTCCACGGCAGCTACGCGGACCGCTACGGCCTCGACGCCCCCGCCCTCGGCAGCCTCGGCGAATCCTGCTACGAGGGAGTGCTGTTGCTCGCGGCGCTGCTGAGGGAGGCCGGGACGACGGATGTCGCGGCGATCGGGGCGGCGGCGGAGACGGTGTCGTACGAGGGCCCGCGCGGGCTGCTGCGGCTGCGGGACCGCCATGTGCGCCAGCGCATCTACCTGGCGCTCGCGGACGGGCTGGACTTCGACGTGCTCACCGAACTGGATCTGCGGAGCTGATGCGCCAAGTAGGCGGCAGATGCACAGCTCTTGACAGTCGGTCACCTGCTCCAGATACTTCCCGCAGGAATTATTAGAATGCCTCGGGCGAATTGCGTGAAGGGCGCCGAAACCCTCTCCGCAGCAGGTCGGGGCGTTTTTTGTTGCCTCGGGGAAAGTCCCGCGAAACGCCGTGGAAACAGGGCGACTTGAGGCTGTGGACCGCTTCGGGAGGATTCCCTTCCTCCCTACCCGAGGGGGTTCTTTTGATCAGCGGTTCATCCATTCCCCGGCGTCGTCTCCTGGCCGCGGGCGCGGCGCTCACCGCGGTCGGCGTACTGTCCGCCTGCGGCGCCAAGACCGACTCGGGCGCGGCGTCCTCCGACAAGGTCGCCGAGATCGACGTCAGCGGTGACACGGTGAAGGTCGGTCTGCTCAACTCGCTGTCCGGGACGATGGCGATCAGCGAGGTCACCGTGCGGGACGCGCTGCGCCTGGCGATCGACGAGATCAACGCGTCCGGAGGAGTGCTCGGCAAGAAGATCCGGCCGGTCGGCGAGGACGGCGCCTCCGATTGGCCGACCTTCGCCGAGAAGGCGCAGAAGCTGATCCAGGACGACGGTGTCGCCGCCACCTTCGGCTGCTGGACCTCCGCCAGCCGCAAGGCCGTCAAGCCGGTGTTCGAGAAGAACAGGTCGCTGCTGTTCTACCCCGTGCAGTACGAGGGCCTGGAGCAGTCCCCGTACATCTTCTACACCGGCGCGACCACCAATCAGCAGATCGTCCCGGCGCTGGACTATCTGAAGGCCAAGGGTCTGAAGAAGCTGTACCTGGTCGGCAGCGACTATGTCTTCCCGCGCACCGCCAACAAGATCATCAAGGCGTATGCCGAGGCCAACGGTATGACGGTGCTCGGCGAGGACTACGCCCCCCTCGGCGCCACGGAGTTCAGCACGATCGCGAACAAGGTGAAGGCCTCGAAGGCCGACGCCGTGTTCAACACCCTCAACGGCGACTCCAACGTGGCCTTCTTCAAGGAGTACAAGTCGGCCGGGCTGACGGCGGCGTCCCTGCCCGTCGTCTCGGTGTCGATCGCCGAGGAGGAGGTCAAGTCGATCGGCACGCAGTACCTGGCGGGCCAGTTGACGGCCTGGAACTACTACCAGACCACCACGGGCGCGGCGAACGAGAAGTTCGTGAAGGCGTACAAGGCCAAGTACGGCCAGGACAAGCCGACCAGCGACCCGATGGAGGCCGCCTACACCTCGGTGTATCTGTGGAAGGCCATGGTGGAGAAGGCGGGCTCGTTCGCCCCGGAGAAGGTCAAGGCCGCCTCCGACGGCATCGCCTTCGGCGCCCCCGAGGGCACGGTCACCGTGGACGGCGCCACCCAGCACATCGCCAAGACGGCCAGGATCGGCAGGATCGGCTCCGACGGCCTGATCGAGGAGGTGTGGAACTCCGGCAAGCCCGTCGAGCCGGACCCGTATCTCAAGGGCTACGCCTGGGCCGCCGGCCTGTCCTGAGGGGAGGCACCCGCATGACCGTGATTCTGGGTCAGACCTTCACCGGCGTGTCCATCGGTGCGGTCCTGCTGCTCATCGCGCTCGGACTGTCCCTCACCTTCGGCCAGATGAACGTCATCAACATGGCACACGGCGAGTTCATCATGGCCGGCGCCTACACGACCTATGTCCTCCAGAAGTCCATTTCCAGTGCGGGAGTCTCGCTGCTGGTCGCGCTGCCCGTCGCCTTCCTCGTCTCCGGGCTGCTCGGCGTGCTGCTCGAAATGCTGCTGATCCGCCGCCTGTATCTGCGGCCGCTGGACACGCTTCTGGTCACCTGGGGCGTCTCACTGATGCTCCAGCAACTCGCCCGGGACGTCTTCGGCGCGCCCAACGTGCAGACCCGGGCGCCCGACTGGCTCACCGGCAACATCACCGTGATAGGCGGCGACGACCCGCTCACCGTCGCCACCAGCCGGCTGTTCATCCTGGGGCTGGCGCTCACCGCGGTGATCGCCCTGTCGCTGACGCTGCGGACGACACCGCTCGGCCGCAGGATCCGGGCCGTGGTGCAGAACCGGGACCTCGCCGAGGTGTCCGGCATCGCCACCGGGCGGATCGACCGCACCGCCTTCCTCCTGGGCTCCGGCCTCGCCGGGGTCGCGGGGGTCGCGCTCACCCTGGTCGGTCCGATCGGGCCGACCATGGGCACCAACGTGATCATCGACGCCTTCCTGGTGATCGTGGTGGGCGGGATCGGACAGCTGCGGGGCACCGTGATCGTCGCGTTCGTGCTCGGGGTGCTCCAGTCCGTGCTGGAGTACTCCACCACCGTCAGCGTGGCGAAGGTGCTGGTCCTCGTCGCCATCGTCGCCTTCCTCCAGTGGCGCCCCCAGGGGCTGTACACGCTGCGCACGAGGAGTCTCGTATGAGCCGTGACGTCCCCTCCACGCCCCCGCGTACCGGGCGCCTGCGGGCCTGGGCCGGTTTCGCGGGCGCCGCCGTCGCGCTGTTCGCCGTCGCACCGCTCGCGCTGTCCGACTTCCGGCTCGGGCTGCTCGCCAAGTACCTGTGCACGGCGATCGTCGCGGTCGGCATCTGCCTGGCCTGGGGGCGGGGCGGGCTGCTCACCCTCGGGCAGGGGGTGTTCTTCGGGCTCGGCGGTTATGCCATGGCGATGCATCTGAAGATCGCCGACGCCGGTCCCGGCAACCTGCCCGACTTCATGCAGCTCTACGGCTCGGCGAGCGAACTCCCCTGGTGGTGGCGGCCGTTCGGCAACCCGGTGTTCGCGCTCGCGGCGACCGTGCTGCTGCCGATGGCGGTGGCCGCGGTGCTCGGTTCGTTCGTGTTCCGGCGGCGGGTCAAGGGCGCCTACTTCGCGATCCTCAGCCAGGCCCTGGCCGCCGCGTTCGCGCTGTGGCTCATCGGGCAGCAGGCCACCACCGGCGGCACCAACGGCCTCACCGACATCCGCGGCTTCTTCGGCTACGACCTCCAGGACCCGGTCAACCAGCGGATGGTGTACTTCGTCATCGCCGCCGCCCTGCTGCTGACGACGGCGCTCGCGCGTCAGCTGATCCACAGCCGCTACGGCGAACTCCTGGTCGCCGTGAGGGACTCGGAGGAGCGGGTGCGCTTCCTCGGCTACGACCCGGCCAACGTCAAACTCGTCGCCTATGTCGTCGCTGCGGGCATGGCGGGCCTGGCGGGCGCCCTGTTCGTGCCGGCGGTCGGCATCATCTCGCCCGCGCTGATCGGGATCGTCCCCTCCATCGAGTTCGTGATCGGCGCCGCGGTCGGCGGCCGGGCCAGCCTGGTCGGCGCGGTGCTGGGCGCGCTCGCCGTCGCCTGGGCGCGGACCGCGCTGTCGGAGGAGTTCCCGGCGGCCTGGACGTACTTCCAGGGACTGCTGTTCATCGTGGCGCTGGCGTTCCTGCCCGGTGGCATCGCCTCGCTCGCGGTGCTCGTACGGCGCAGGACCGCCCGCGCGACGGTTTCCGCCGGCACAGTGGGAGAAGCGGCATGAGCGAACTGGAGATACGCGGACTGCGGGTGTCCTTCGACGGGTTCACGGCCGTCGACGGGGTGGATCTCGATGTGCGCGCCGGTGACCTGCGGTTCCTGATCGGGCCGAACGGCGCGGGCAAGACCACCCTCGTCGACGCGGTCACCGGACTCGTGCGCGCGCGGGGCTCGGTCCGGTTCGGCGGCGAGCAGCTGCTGGGCCGCAGTGTGCACCGGATCGCCCGCACCGGGGTCGGCCGCACCTTCCAGACGGCCACCGTGTTCGAGGAACTGACGGTTCTTCAGAACCTCGACATCGCCGCGGGCGCCGGCCGGGGCGTGTGGACGATGCTGCGCCGGCGCCGCGGCGTGCCCGGACCCGTCGCGCGGGCCCTGGAGACCGTCGGGCTCACCGCACTGGCGGACGCTCCGGCCGGGACCCTGGCGCACGGCCAGAAGCAGTGGCTGGAGATCGGCATGCTGCTGGTGCAGGACGTGCGGCTGCTGCTCCTGGACGAGCCGGTGGCCGGGATGAGCCCCGACGAACGGCTGGCGACCGGCGAACTGCTGCGGCGCATCAGCGAGGAACGGACGGTCGTGGTCATCGAGCACGACATGGACTTCATGCGGTCCTTCGCGCGCAGCGTCAGCGTGCTGCACGCGGGCCGGGTGCTCAGTGAGGGGACGGTGGCCGAGGTGCAGGCCGATCCGAAGGTGCAGCAGGTCTACCTCGGCCAGGCGTCCACCGCGGAGCCAGCGCCGCGGGCCGCCTCCGGCCAGGCGCCGGTCGACGCGGCGGTGCGGGAGGCGTGATGCTGGTCATCGAGGACATCCGGGTGGGCTACCACCGCGGCACCGTCGTCCACGGCGTCCGCGTCGAGGTGCCGAACGACGGCGTGGCGGCCGTGCTCGGGCACAACGGCGCGGGCAAGACCACCCTGCTGCGCGCCGCGATGGGCCTGCTCACACCGCTCGGGGGCCGGGTCGTGCTGGACGGCGAGGACATCACCCGCCGCAGACCGCACGAGCGGGTGGCCCGGGGCATGGCGTACGTCCCGCAGGGCCAGCAGTGCTTCCCTCAGCTGACGACCGCCGAGAACCTCCGGCTCGTCGCCGACGGCCGCAGCCGCGGCCGGGCCGCCGTGGCCGAGGCGCTGGACCTGTTCCCGGCGCTGCGGGCGCTGTCGGGACGGCGTGCCGGGCTGCTCTCCGGCGGCCAGCGGCAGCAGCTCGCCATCGCCCGCGCCCTGGTGACCGAGCCCCGGCTGCTGCTGCTCGACGAGCCGACCGAGGGCATCCAGCCGTCGGTGGTGGCCGAGATCGAGTCGACGATCCTCGCCCTCGCCGGGCGCGGCGGCCTGTCGGTGCTCCTCGTCGAGCAGCACATCGGCTTCGCCGTGCGGGCGGCCGAGCGCTACTACGTCCTGGAGGCCGGCCGCGTGACCTCCTCGGGCGCGGGCGGCGAACAGGCCGCCGACCGGGTGCGGGAGGCGCTCAGCGTGTGAGCGGGGCCCGGCCGTCGCCGGGCCCGCCGTCGCTCTCAGACCCTCTCGCCGGTGGCGACCACGACGAGAAAGGAGTCGGACTCCAGATCCATCACCACGGTGGCGGGCTCGCCCTCGGCACGCAGGCGGGCCGCGTACTCCTCGGCCGGCCACGATCCGCGCGGCGCTCCCGCGGGAAACCGTTCCAGTACCTTCGCGCTCACAGCCGCGGACACCTCCCGGTCGGAGACGGACACCCTCCTGCCCTGCGGATGCCCGGGATTGCCGCGTACACGCCACCCTGTCGCGCGCCTCGTCCGAGGTCGCCGCGCCTCGCCGTCCGCAGCGGCGACGGGCAGCGGCCCGCACTGCCGCCACCTCTACACATAAAGGCGATATAAGCGCAGAATGCAGATACGCGGCTGTTGTCCGCATACCGCCTCAGACGCGGTCGGCCTGCGAGTCAAAGGAGACGAGTCATGGCCAACGTCTCGCATCCCAGGGGTGACATGACGACTCACCCCGATGTCTCCGAAATGCGGGCCAGGTACGCCCGCATGCTCGGCGGTCGTGATGTGGCGCTCGTGGACGGGCCGGTGTTCCTGCTCGGCCTGTACTGCGCCGTATCGCCGTGGATCGTCCACTACACCACCAGCCAGCCCGACCTGGTGGTCCACAACCTGATCGTGGGCCTCGCCATCGCGGTGCTGGCCCTGGGCTTCACCCGAGCCCCCGAACGCATGTACGGCCTCAGCTGGGCGATGTGCGCGCTGGGCGCGTGGATGATCGTCTCGCCGTGGATCGTCGGCGACAGCCCCGACGCGGGCGTGATCCTGAACAACGTCATCATCGGCGGCCTGGCCCTGGTGCTGGGGATGCTCTGCGCCGCCACGGCGGCCAAGAGCACGCCTCAGCCGTAGACCGCGGGGAGGAGTGGCTCGAAGGGTGAGGGGCCGGTCCGCGCGAGGCGGACCGGCCCCTCACCCGGCCGCGGACGTGCGGTGGCGCCCCCGCTAGGGCGTGCAGACGTACGGCGTGGTCGTCGTCAGCGGGGCGAAGCCCAGGCGCCCGAGGATCGGACGGCTGTCGTCGGAGGCGTCGACCTGGAGGTAGCGGTAGCCGTGCTCGAGGGCGGCCCGCGCGCGATGGGCGACCAGGCAGCGGTAGATGCCCCGGCCGCGCCAGGCCCCGACCGTCCCGCCGCCCCAGAGCCCGGCGAAGTCGGTGCCCGGCACGAGTTCCATACGGGCCGAGCTGACCGGCTCGTCCCCGGCCAGCGCGAGGACCGCCAGCACCGTGTCGGGCGTGGTGGCGAGCTGGGCGAGCATGCGGTGGCGCAGCCGGGAGGCGTCCGCACCGAAGGCCTTCTCGTGGACCTCGGCCACCTGCTCGACGCCCGCCGCGTCGGTCACGCGCACCACCCGGATGCCGTCCGGCACCCGCCCGTCGAGGTCGAGCGCGGCCGTCTCGGCGACCATCACCGTCTCCTCGGGCTCGGCGGTGAACCCCGCCGCGAGAAGCCTGCTCCCCAGGTCGGCCGGCTCGTCGTGGCCGTACGCCTTCCACTCGAACTCGCGGCCCAGGTCGCTGTAGTACGCCACCTGTTCGGCGATGGCGGCATCGGCTCCGGCCGCGTCCAGGGCGGACCACAGGACGCCGTTCCAGCCGAGTGCGGAGGACACTTGGCGCACCACGGGGCCGGATCGCTCCACGCGCGCATCGGGGCCGTCGGGGCGGGCGTGCTCGCGCAGTTGGCGGTCGTGTTCGCGCAGTACCGTCGCATGATCCATGGGCGTCACTCCAGCAGTGTCCATCGCCTCGCGCAACGCAAATTGGAAGCGCTTCCTCAGGCGGCTGTCGTCGGGTGGGTGCAGGTCGTTCGTGGCCGGTCGCGCAGTTCCCCGCGCCCCTCCCTGGGGACTGCCGTCCGAGCGGTGCGGGTCGTCCGTGGCCGGTCGCGCGGTTCCCCGCGCCCTCGAGACCGGCGTGGTCGATCTAGGGTGGGTGGGGCGATCTTGGGGCGAGAAGAGGTGGAGCATGGTGGTGGAGGGTGAGCTGGCTCATCTGCGGCGGTGTGTGGAGCTCGCGGCCGAGGCCGTGGAGGCCGGCGACGAGC
The DNA here is from genome assembly GCF_055587025.1 of Streptomyces sp. NPDC048600. NCBI lineage: Bacteria > Bacillati > Actinomycetota > Actinomycetes > Kitasatosporales > Streptomycetaceae > Streptomyces > Streptomyces sp. NPDC048600. The sequence continues at coordinate 77,796 of NZ_JBVJGZ010000019.1, forward strand.
CGTTCGGGTCGGTGCTGGTCGGCGCGGACGGCCGGGTTCTGGCCGAGGACCGCAACCGGGTGGCCGACGGCGACCGCACCCGGCATCCGGAGTTCGCGCTCGCCCGCTGGGCCGCCGAGCACCTGACCCCCGGTGAGCGCGCGGGGGCGACGGTGTACACCTCGGGCGAGCACTGCCCGATGTGCGCGGCGGCGCACGCCTGGGTGGGCCTCGGCAGGATCGTGTACGTGGCGTCCTCGGCGCAGATCGGCGACTGGCTGAGCGAGCTGGACGTCCCCGCGCCCCCGGTGCGCACGCTGCCGATCAACGAGGTGGCCCCCGGCGTGACGGTGGTGGGCCCTGTCCCGGAGCTGGTGCCCGAGGTGCGGACGCTGATGAACCGCTGCTTCGGGCGCGAGGGCGGCCTGACCGACTGATCCGGACGATCCAGGGCGATCCGGTCGGCGTACGGCTTGACGCAGGCCCCAAAGGGGCGCAGAGTCGTACATATACGTCGTAAACATACCCCGTCAGCGTACAGCCCCACGCGCAGGAGCGTCCGTCATGACGCGCACTGAGCCATCTCCCGCTCCGCGGGTGCGCCGGGTCGGCTCCGGCGTCGCGATCCCCGCTCTGCCGTTCGCGTCCGCCGCGACCGGCGCCCCCGCGGAGCCCACCCCGGCCGCCGCGTGCCCGGCCCGGGGACAGCCGGGGCACGCGGCGGCGCCCCGGGGCCGGTGAGCGCGATGGACAACCGGAGGACCTACGACCGCACGGGGGCGAACGACGCTCCGTCGACGGTCCTGGTCACCGGCGGCGCCGGTTTCATCGGCAGCCACGCCTGCGTCGAACTGCTCGACCACGGCTACGAGGTGATCGTGGTCGACGACTACACCAACAGCTCCCCCCAGGTCCTGACCCGGGTGGAACGGATCGCCGGCCGTTTCGTCGGCGCCGTCTACGAGCTGGACATCCGTGATCGGCGCGCCCTCTCGGCCGTCTTCGACCGACACTCCGTGGACGCCGTCGTGCACTTCGCCGCGCACAAGGCCGTCGGCGCGTCGACCCGGATGCCCGTCCCGTACTACGACGTCAACGTCGGCGGGACCACCGCCCTGCTCAACGCGATGCTCGAGCACAACGTCCGCCGACTGGTGTTCTCCTCGTCCTGCTCGCTCTACGGCGAGGCCGGCGGCGGCCCTCTCGACGAGTCGACCCCGGCCCGGCCCACCAACCCCTACGCGCGCTCCAAGTGGCTGTGCGAGCAGATCCTGGCGGACGTGTGCCGGCACTGGCCGGAGTTCGTGGTGCTCTGCCTGCGCTACTTCAACCCGGTCGGCGCCCATCCCAGCGGCCTGCTCGGCGAGGACCCGGGCGGCACGCCCGACAACCTCATGCCCTACATCGCCCAGGTCGCGGTGGGGCGCCGGGAGCGGCTCCGGGTGTTCGGCGACGACTACCCCACCCCCGACGGCACCGCGATCCGTGACTATCTGCACGTCATGGACACCGTGGACGCGCACCGGGTGGCTCTGGACCATCTCCGCGACGCACCCGGCATGCAGGTCTTCAACATCGGGACCGGGACGGGCAGTTCGGTGCTGGACGTGGTCGCCGCCTTCCGGTCCGCCTCCGGCCGCGCGATCCCGTACGAGATCGTCGGCCGACGCCCCGGGGACGTGGCCGAACTCGTCGCCGACGCGAGCGCGGTGGACCGTGCCTGGGGCTGGCGCCCGACACGGGACCTGTTCTCGATGTGCCGTGACGCCTGGCACTTCCAGCAGCTCAACCCGCGCGGCTACGCCGGTTCCGCACGGCGCCCGAGCACTAAGGAGTAGTCGGATGACGTGGACGTTCCCCGGCGTGGACGCCGTCCTCGCGGCCGCGCCCGGCAGCGGTCCCTGATCCCCACGAGATGCAGGCGCGCGCCCGCGATGCCTACGATCGAGATCAGTCCGGACCAGGCAGACGGCCCGGCGCCCGCCCCCACGAGGAGGCGACCGCCCTTGCTGCCGCCCCAGCGGCTCATGGCCGCCTACGTCGCGCTGATCGCGATCCTGACGACCGTCTATCTGACGGTGCCCAGTGCCTTCGTCATCGTGTACGGGACGATCGGGCTGGCCGGCGCGGCCGCCGTCGCCACCGGAACCCTGATCCACCGCCCCGTCCACAGCTGGCCCTGGTGGGTGCTCGCGGCCGGACTGCTGATCTTCATCTTGGGCGACACGTACTACAACACGGTCGAGGAATACTTCGGCGCCTCCAACCCGTTCCCGTCCCCCGCGGATGCCTGCTATCTGGTCACCTATCCGCTGTTCGCGATCGGACTGTCCGGACTGGTGCGCTACCGCTCCTCCGGGCACGACCTGGCAGGTCTGCTCGACTCCCTGATCGTCACCGCGGGCCTGGCCCTGCCCGTGTGGCTGTTCCTGGTCCAGCCGCAGTCGGAGCTGGAGGGCCTGACCTGGCAGCAGAAGGCCATCAGCGTCGCCTACCCCCTCGGTGACGTGCTCGTCCTCGCGCTGCTGGCCCATCTGCTGATCCGCGGCCCGCTGACCGGGCCCAACCGTTCGGTGCAGCTGCTGGTCCTCGGCACGGCCACACTGCTCGGCTTCGACATCCTCTACGGCCTGGTCCAGCTGAACTCCAGCTGGCAGACGGGCACGGCACTGGACGCCGGGTGGATCATCTTCTACACGGCCTGGGGCCTTGCGGCGCTGCACCCGTCCATGGTCGAGCTGACGGCACCGGTGCCCCGCAGGGAGTCGCTGCTGCCGCTGCCGCGCAGGCTGGTGCTGCTCGCCCTGGCCACGCTGATCGCGCCGGCCATACTGCTGATCGAGGGCCTGACGGACACGGCCCGGCACGCGCCGATCATCGCCGCCTTCTCCGGCGTGCTCTTCCTGCTCGTCTTCCTGCGCCTCGCGGTCATGGTCGTGGCCCACCGCAGGGCCGTGGACCGTGAGCACGCCCTGCGGGGGGCGGCCGCCTCGCTGGTGTCGGCGGTCCGGCCCGAGGAGGTCGCCCGGTCCTGCGAGGGAGCGGTCGACACCCTGCTCGGTCCGGACGTGGTGCACCGCACGGTGCTGCTGCCCGCGGACCGGGCCGTCGAGCTGGGGCTCCACGCCCCGCGGCTGCTGCGGCCTGACCACATCGGGCCGGGCCAGGACCTCGCCGGGGAGGTCGGCGGTCTGGAGGCGGCGCTGGTGTGCCCCCTGACCCCGCGGGAGCGGGCCGCCGAGCAGGCGCGCGGCGTCCTGCTGGTGGCGGGCCCGGCCCGGCAGCTCACAGAGACCCGGCGGTCGCTGGAGATCCTCGCCTCGCACGCGGGCCTCGCCCTGGAGCGGGTCGTGCTGCGCCAGGAGGTCGTCCGCCGGGAGAGCGAGGCCTACTTCCGCACCCTCGTGCGCAACGCCTCCGACGTCATCCTGATCCTGGAGGACGACGACCGGATCAGATACGCCAGCCCGTCGGCGTCGTCCGTCTTCGGTACGGCCGACCTCGCGGGCCGTCCGCTGCCCGACCTGCTGGACCCCCGCGACCGGCGGCGGGCGGCGCGGGAACTCACCTCGGTCCGGGAGAACGGGCCGCGCAACGCCCACGACCACTGGTGGGTGCGGCGCGGCGAGGACCGGGTCGAGGTGGAGGTCCGGTGCAGCGACTTCCGCGACGAGCGCACCGTCGCCGGGCTGGTGATCACCCTGCGGGACGTCACCGAGCAGCGGCGGCTGGAGCACGAGCTGACGCAGCGCGCGTTCCACGACTCGCTGACCGGCCTGCCCAACCGCACCCTGCTGCTCGAGCGCATCGAGCGCGCCCTGCTGCGCAGCCGCCGCGAGGGCTCGCTGACCTGTCTGCTCTTCATCGACCTGGACGACTTCAAACTGGTCAACGACACGATGGGGCACTCGGCGGGCGACCATCTGCTGATCGCCGTGGCCGGCCGGCTCTCCGCGATGCTGCGCCGCAGCGACACCGCGGCACGCCTCGGCGGCGACGAGTTCGCGGTGCTGATGGAGGACGCCCGCCGCCCGCTGGACGCCGAACTGCTCGCCGCGCAGGTGGTGCAGACGCTCAGCAGGCCCTTCGACCTCGCCGACGAGAAGGTCACCGTGTCCGCCAGCGTGGGCGTGGCCACCGCCCGCGACAGCACCGACGCCGAGGAGCTGCTCGGCCACGCCGACCTGGCGCTGTACGCGGCGAAGGCGGCCGGCAAACGGCAGTGGCGGCGGTTCCAGCCGATGCTGCACACCCGCATGGTGGAGCGGCACGACCTGCAGAGCCGGCTGGCGCAGGCCGTCGCGGGCCGGGAGTTCGCGCTGCGCTACCAGCCGGTGGTGGACATCACCGCCGGTGAGGTGGTCGGCTTCGAGGCGCTGGTGCGCTGGCCCGACGGCACCCGCAGGCCGGTGGCGCCGGAGCAGTTCATCGCGATCGCGGAGGAGACCGGCCACATCGCGGTGCTGGGCTCCTGGGTGCTGCAGAACGCGGTCCACGACATCGCCGGGCTCCAGCGGCTGCCCGGGCCGGGCGACCCGCCGTACGTCAGTGTCAACGTCTCCGCCCGGCAGTTCCGGGACATCGGCTTCCTGGACCAGGTGGCACAGGCACTGCGCACGCCCGGTCTCGCGCCCGGCACGCTCCAGCTGGAGCTGACCGAGACGGTGCTGCTGCGGCACGACGCGCAGATCCAGTCGGTGCTGTCCTCGCTGAAGGAACTGGGCGTGCACATCGCGGTCGACGACTTCGGCACCGGTTTCTCCTCGCTGCGCTATCTGCGGGACTTCCCGATCGACGTGCTGAAGATCGACAAGAGCTTCATCGACGACATCACCCATGACGCACAGCAGGTCGCCCTGGTCGAGGGGATCGTGCGGATCGCCGACACCCTGGGCCTCCAGGTGATCGCCGAGGGCATCGAGGATCCCGGGCAGCGGGATCTGCTGGCGGGCATGGGCTGCCGGTTCGGGCAGGGGTTCCTGTTCGCGCGGCCGATGACGGTGGAGCAGAGCGAACGCGTGCTCCTCGACACCAGCGGCCGGGCCATCGGCGCCTCCGGCACGGCCTCCGCTCCCGGCTCCGGTTCCGATGCCCCCTCCGGCTCGAAGGCAGGCTCCGGTTCCGCCCTCGCCGCCGGCTCCGGCCCGAGCACCGGCCCCGGCTCCGCGGACGACTCCCGCGCCGAGGGCGACGGCACCCCCACCCCGGACACCCCCACCCCGGAAACGCCGACGCCGGACACCCCCACTCCCGACACCCGTCCTCCCGGCCTCGTTCCGAAGGACGACCCGCCCGCGCCGCGCCCCCCGGTCCGGGTGTCGGGCCTGGAGCATCTGCGGCGCACCAGCCCGATGAGCGACGCGGTGCTCGACGAGGTGCGGGGCCGGCACATCCGCAGCGGCGACCACTGGCTGATCGACTACGCCTCCTGCAACTACCTCGGCTTCGACTGGGAGCCGGAGATCATCGCCGCGGTCGAACCGGCGGTACGCGCCTGGGGCACCCACCCGAGCTGGTCCCGGCTGCTGGGCAGCCCGCTGCTGTACCCGCAGATCGAGGAGCGGCTGACCGATCTGCTGGGGGCTCCGGACACCCTGCTGCTGCCGACCATCACGCTCATCCACTCCTCGGTGATCCCGGTCCTGGCCGAGCAGGGCACCGTCTTCGTGGAGGCGACCGCGCACAAGACCATCTACGACGGCTGTGTCGCGGCCCGTTCCCAGGGCGCCACCCTGCGCCGCTTCCACGGCGAGCGGACCGACGAGCTGGCCGGGATGCTGTCCGCCGCCCGGACCGACGCGCCGCGCCTGGTGTGCCTGGACGGCGTCAACAGCATGAGCGGCAACATCCCCGGCCTGCCCGCGCTCGCCGAGGTGTGCCGGGCGTACGACGCCACGCTCTACGTCGACGACGCCCACGGCTTCGGCGTGATCGGCGAGCGCGATCCGGCGGAGCTGTGCCCCTACGGCGCGCGCGGCAACAGCGTGGTGCGGCACACCGACGAGTCCTACGACGGGCTCGTGCTGGTCGGCGGCTTCTCGAAGGCGTACTCGTCGCTGCTGGCGTTCCTCGCGCTGCCCACGGACCTGAAGGAGCGGCTGAAGGTCGCGGCGGGGCCGTATCTGTACTCGGGTCCCTCGCCCACGGCCTCGCTGGCCACCGCGCTGGCCGGGCTGGACGTCAACGAGCGGCGGGGCGACGTGATCCGGGCCGATCTGTACCGCAAGACGACACGGGTGCTGGAGCATCTGGAGGCGCTCGGGGTGGCCACCCTGAACCGCGACCGGCTGCCCATCATCGAGGTGCCGCTGGCCGAGCCGGACGACCTCGACGACGTGGGCGCCTTCCTGTGGCAGTCGGGCATCTATGTGACGCTGGCGGCCTATCCGCTGGTACCGCGGGACCGGGTGGGGTTCCGCATCCAGGTCACCGCTCTGAACTCGGACAGCGACATCGAGCGGCTGAACGGGACTCTGACCCGGCTGGCGGAGCGCTTCCCGCTGCGGACGACGGCCCGAGGGTGAGGGGGCAGGGCGATGGCGACGTACCGCACACGCACCGCGCGCGCGAGCCGGACGACCTGGGTGAGCGACATGACGCACAACGACGACGTGGACTGGGACAGCTGGCCGGTTGCGGACTACCTCGCCGAGAACTACCGGGATCTGCATCCCTCGGACGCCGCGGTCATCGCGCACCACTCGGCCTTCTACCGCCGTCTGCCGCGCGGGGGCGTGGAGCACGCGGTGGAGTTCGGCGCGGGGCCGAACCTGTACCCGCTGATCCTCGCCTCGGGCGCCTGCCGCCGGATCGACGCGGTGGAGACGGGTGCGAGCAACGTGGCCTATCTGGAGCGGCAGCTGCTGTGCGCGCCGGAGGCGAGCTGGCTGCCCTTCCACGCGCTGTGCCGGGAGCTGAACCCGCAGATCCCGTCGACGCTCGCGGCCTCGCTGGCCGGGGTGAGCGTGGTCCACACCGACGTCCGGGACCTGGAGCCGGGGCGGTACGGGCTGGCGTCGATGCACTTCGTGGCGGAGGGCGCCACGGAGGACTACGCCGAGTTCGCCGCGTTCTGCGGGCTGTTCGTGCGGAGTGTGGCGCCGGGCGGCTATCTGGTGGCGGCGTTCATGGAGAACATGCCCACCTACCGGATCGGGCCGGCCACGCGCTGGCCGGGCTGCCCGGTCGACCCCGACTCGGTCACCGAGGTGTTCGCGCCGCTGACCGAGGAGCTGGCGGTGACCCGGATCGACGCCGACCCGACGCTGCCCGACTACGGCGACACCGGGATGGTGCTGCTCACGGCGCGGGCACGTCGCGCAGTGCGAACGCGGTCCTGACCAGCGCGACATGGCTGACCGCGGACGGGGCGTTGCCGAGCTGGCGATGGGCGTCGGGGTCCCAGCGGGCGGCGAGCAGCCCGAGGTCGTTGCGGGCCGCCAGGACCCGTTCGAAGGTGTCGTGGGCCCGGCCGGTCTCGCCGAGCGCGGCGAGGGCGTCGGCGTACCACAGCGTGCAGGCCACCGAGGGCGCCGCGCGGCCGTCGGCCGGGGAACTCGCGCCGGCCGGAGCGTCCGGCGTGCCCTCGCGCAGGAAGCCGCCGTGCTCCAGGGCGCCCAGGGCCTGGACGGTGTCGCGCATCCGGGGGTCGCGGGCGGGCAGGAAGCCCAGCGCGGGCAGCAGCAGGGAGGAGGCGTCCAGCCGGTCGCTGCCGTAGGCCTGCACGAAGGAGCGCGGGCCGGAGCGGTGGCCCTCGCCGAGAACCTGGGCGCGCACCTGGTCGCGCAGGACGCGCCAGGCGTCCGGCACCTCGGCGCCGAGCATCGGCCCGAGCGCGACGGCCCGGTCGGCGGCCACCCAGGCCATCACCTTGGAGTGGACGGACTGCCGTGCCGGGCCGTGCCACCGGCGGTCCCGGTCGGGTTCGCGCCAGTGCGCGCCGACGTCGTCCATCAGCGCCCTGACCAGGCTCCAGGTGTGCGGGGGCAGGCCGATGCCGGCCCGCAGCGACTGCCAGAAGGCGTCCAGGACCTCGCCGTAGGCGTCGAGCCGGCGCCGGCCCGTGGCGGCGGTGCCGAAGCGTACGGGCGTCGAGTCCTCGTAGCCGGACAGCCAGGGGGCCTCGGTCTCGGACAACAGGCGCTGCCCGGCGACGCCGTAGACGTTCTGGAGGTGGGCGGGGTCCCCGGCGACGGCGCGGACCAGCCAGCCGAGCCAGGCGGCCGCCTCTTCGCGGTAGCCGCTGCGCAGCAGACAGGACAGCGTGAAGGAGGAGCCGTTCAGGCGGCACAGGCGGTCGTCCCAGTTGCCGTCGCCGCCGAGGCGCTCGGGCAGTGAGGTGGTGGGAGCGCCGACGATGCCGCCGGCGGGGGCGTGGGTCAGCGCCTTGAGGGTGATCAGCGAGCGGACGACGGCCTCGCGCCACGGGCCCTGATAGCGGCATCGCGCGGCCCAGTGCCGCCAGAAGTCGGCGGTCTCCTTCAGGGCGGTGTCGGCGGGGACGCAGAGCACGCCGGGCGCGGTCGTGCGGTGCGAGGGCGTCCAGGCCAGGGTCAGGGCGACCCGGCGGCCCGCGGGGACGACGAGGTCGGTGACGGTGGAGCCGTCCTCGCCGCGGTCGGGGAACGCGCCCTCGGCGGTGGGCCACTTCGCGCCGGTCTCGTCGGTCGCCTGCCACATGGCGCCCGGTCCCTCGGCGCGCGGCGGGACGCCGCCGGTGCCGGGCCCCGGGTTCCCGGGGCCGTCGGTGCCCAGCCAGACCGCGTCGGGTCCTGCGACCGCGACCCGGCAGCGGCCGCTCTCATCGCGGGTCCAGGGCAGGACGCGGCCCTGGTTGAAGCGGAGCCGCAGTTCGCTGCGTACGGTCACGGTGCCGGTGAGGCCCTCGACGACGCGGACGAGGCAGGGGTCCTGGGCGCGCGGCGGCATGAAGTCGGTGACGCGGACGCTGCCGGAGACGGTCTCCCACTCGGTGTCCAGCACCAGGGTGTCGGGCCGGTAGGAGCGGCGGGTGCAGGGGCCTCGGCTGCCGCGCGGGGCGACACGCCAGAATCCGTTGCCGGCCGTGCCCACCAGGGCCGCCAGACAGGCGGGCGAGTCGAAGCGTGGCAGACAGAGCCAGTCGACCGAGCCGTCGCCGCCGAGCATCGCGGCGGTCTCCAGGTCGCTGAGGAGGGCGTAATCCTCGATGAGACTGCTCATGATCGGGACCACGCCGTCGTACACCTAGCCGCATCTACGAGCGTACGCCGGTGTCCGGCGCGGTGCACGGTGTGCGGTACGCCGGTGCCCGGGTCGGCGCACGGTGTGCGGAGCCCCACCGGGCGGGGGCCGGTGGGGTCTTCGGCCGGGACCCCGGTCAGTCCGTCGCCCGGCGGCGGAATCCGCGGTGCAGGGCGAGACCGCCGAGCAGCAGGGCGCCGGCCGCGGCGGCGGGCAGGGTCGCGTCGGTGCCGGTGTGGGCCAGCGCGCTGCTCCCGGCCGGGTCGTGCTCGGGGGCCGGCGGGGTGCCGCGGTGGGACCTCGGCGGGCTGGGCCTCTCCGCCTGGGTGGGGCGCTCGGGCTCCACCGGCTGCTCGGGCTTCACCGGGGGCTGCGGCCGGCCGGGGGTGTTCACGGACTCGTTGCCGAGGGCCGGGTTGCCGATGCCGACCACGTTCAGCGAGTTGCCGTTGAGGTTGACGGGCAGTTCGACCGGCAACTGGACGCCGTTGCCGGAGATCATGCCGGGTGAGCCCTCGGTGTCGCCGCCCGCGGCGGCGCCGGAGGGCGGGCCGGCCGGGTGCGCGGGGCCGGAGGCGTTGGCGCAGGCGTTGCCCGCGGCCGGGTTGAGCAGTCCCACCACGTTCACGGTGTTGCCGCAGGCGTTGACCGGGATGTGCACCGGGAGCTGGATGCTGTTGCCGGAGACCGCGCCGGGCGAGCCGGCCGCGGTCCCGTCGGCCGCGGAGTCGGCGTGCGCGGCTCCCGCCGCGGCCATCGCGCCGGAGGCGGCGACGACGGCGATGACGCCGTTTCGGGTAACCCGTCTCATAGGTTCCCTGCCTTCCAGACATGGACACGGGCACTCGCCCGCACCCGGTAGAACGCGGGCGGACCGGTGGGGTTATGGCCAAACGCTCTTTCACCCCATCGAGTGCCGTGAGCACCGAACAGCGGTAGAAGATCGAACAGCCGTCACACACGGCCGAGGGGAACACATGGCGGGCAGCTCCCGGCCGCCCGCCGCGCCCCGCCCGCCCGCAGGCGGCTTCGCGCGGGGCCGCTTATCGTGAGCTAGAGCCTGCCTGCCAGGTGTCGCAGGGCAGGCGGGAATTCGCCGGACGGGCCCGAGGGGCCGTCCGCAAGGCCCTGCGGGCCCCGCTCCCGTCCCCGGCAGGAGGGACCGATGCCGACCAAGCTGTCCGACCGGCGGGCCTCGCTCCGGCACCGGGCGCTCACCGGCGCCGCGGGGCTGGTCCTGCTGTGCGCGGGACTCCCGACCGCGACGGCCGACGAGGACGACCCCGGCCTGGCGCGCTTCTACGACCAGAAGATCTCCTGGTCGGCGAAGGCGTGCGGGGGCGAGCCCGCGGACCGGCCGGAGGACCTCCAGTGCGGCAAGGTCACCGTCCCCCTGGACTACGCCCACCCGCGCGCCGGCACCCTGGAGCTGGCGCTCGCCCGCTACCGCGCCACCGGCGACTCGCACGGTTCGGTGGTGCTGAACTTCGGCGGCCCCGGCGGCTCCGGAGTGCACGAACTCGCCTATGGAGGCGAGGAGTTCATGGACCTCGCCGAGGGCTACGACGTCGTCTCCTTCGATCCGCGCGGAGTCGGCCGGTCCTTCCCGGTGAGCTGTGGCGACGGGGACTTCGAGGCGCCGGAGGAGGAGGGGACCGAGAGCGACCCGCTCGATGATCCGCAGGCGGTGCTGAGGGAGTTGCGGCAGATCGCGGCGGACTGCGCCGAGCACTCGGGCCCGGTCCTGCCGCACATCGGCACGGTGAACGTCGCGCGCGACCTCGACGTCATCCGCCAGGCCCTGGGCGACAAGAAGCTGAACTACCTGGGCTTCTCCTACGGGACCCGGCTCGGCGCGGTGTACGCGGCGCAGTTCCCGGACAAGGTCGGCCGGCTGGTCCTGGACGGCGTGGACACACTGACCGAGCCGCTGGGCGAGCAGGGGATCGCCGGGGCCAAGGGGCAGCAGACGGCGCTGGAGTCGTTCCTCGCCTGGTGCGTGCGGGACATCGCCTGCCCCTTCGGGCAGGACGCGCGTACCGCCCGTGAGGACATGGTGAGTCTGGTGCGCTCGCTCGACGAGGACCCGGTGCCCACCGCCTTCGGCGGGCCGTTCAGCGGCCAGGACCTGGTCGGGGCGCTCGGGCAGGGGCTGTACAGCGAGGATCTGTGGCCGTCGCTGGAGCGGGCGCTGGCCTCCCTGGTGGAGGACGGCGACACACGTGCGATCGAGAGCTTCGGGGGCGGCGGCTTCGCCCTGCCGCTGCCGGTGCGCTCCAGGACCGGGGAGGGGACCGAGGGCACGCTCGTGAACGAGGAGGACATCCCGCTGGACAACCTCCCCGCGGCGCTGATGGCGGTCAATTGCGCGGACGATCCCGACCGCCCGACGGCCGACCAGGTCACCCGTGACCTGGCCCGGCTGCGCGCCGACTACGAGCGTGCCTCACCGGTCTTCGGCACCTACCGGCTCACCCAGGTGCTGATGTGCCACGGCCGGCCCAAGGGCACCGACTTCATCCGCGAGCGGGTCAAGGACGTCGACACGCCCAAGATGCTGCTCGTGGGCACGCGCGGCGACCCCGCGACGCCGTACCGCTGGACGGTGGAGACCGCCGAACGGCTCGGCTCCTCGGCGGTGGTGCTCGACAACCGCTCCGAGGGGCACACCGGCTACGGCTCCTCCACCTGCGTGCACCGCAAGGTCGACGACTTCCTGCTCCACGGCTCCCTGCCGGCCGACGGCAGCTCCTGCGGCTCCGACGAGGACCGCTGAGCGGCCGCAACAGCCGTGACAGTGCAGGCGGATTGCCCCGAATGCCCGACAAGAGAATTGGACCTATGGTGCTGTCATGGAGCACGCACTCACCCCCACGATCCTCAGCGAACTGCGGCGCCCGCGCCCCTACCCCGCGGTGTCGGTGCTCACCCCGACGCATCGCCGCGAGCCCGAGAACGCCCAGGACCCGGTCCGCCTGCGCAACGTGGTGGCCGAGGCCAAGCGCCAACTGGAGGCCGATCCCTCGGTCACCCGGGAGCGCCGCAACGACGTGGTGACCCATCTCGACCGGGCCCTCGCCGAGGTCGACCTCGCCCACGCCGAGGACGGCCTGGTGATCTTCGCGGCTCCCGGCGAGCACCAGGTGTGGTCGCTCGCCCGGGAGGTTCCCGAACGCGTGGTGCTCGCCGACACCTTCCTCACCCGCAACCTGGTCTCCGCCCAGGCGGCCGAACAGCCCTTCTGGGCGCTGTCCGTCGCCGCCGACCGCGTCACGCTGTGGAACGGCGGGGCCGACCGGGTCGTCGAGGAGCACACCGGAGGCTTCCCGCTCGTCCGGGCGGAGGAGAACTTCGACCCCGAGCGCCGTGAGCGCATCGGCGACAACCCGAGCACCTTCCGCGACGAGGCCACCCGGCGCTTCCTGCGCGACGCCGACACGGCCCTCGGCGCGATCCTGCGCGCGGCCCCGCGCCCGGTCTACGTCACCGGCGAGCCGGCGGCGCTGTCCGCGCTCGACGAGATGGGCCTGCACACCCGCGACGCCGTCCAGGTGCCGCGCGGCGGACTGGCGCACGCCGGCGCGGAGGCGGTCTGGCAGGCGCTGCGCCCGATGGTCGAGGAGGAGACCAAGCGCGGCACCGACCGGGTGGCCGGCGAGCTGGAATCGGCCCGCGGGCGCCGGGAGTTCGCGGCCGGCGTCGACGAGGTCTGGCAGAACGCCCGGGAGGCCCGGGTGCGGCTGCTGGCCGTCGAGGAGAACTACCGGATCACCGTGCGCGACGACGGCGACCATCTGATCCCGGCGCTCAGCGGCGACCTGGACGCGCGCGAGGACATCGTCGACGAGATCGTCGAGCAGTGCCTGGAGACCGGCGCCGAGGTCCGCTTCGTCCCGGACGGGATGCTCGGCGAGGCCGGCGGTATCGCCGGCGTGCTGCGCTACTGACCGTCCGCCCCCGCCCTCGCGCGGACCCTCGTCCCCCGCCCCTCCCGCCGCGGCCTACGCTACGGCGGGACGGGCTGCGACGAGGGAGTGCGGACGTGAGTGACCTGCTGGGTGTGGCGGTACTGGGCGCCGGACACATGGGAGCCGACCACATACGACGCCTGGACCAGGTGGTGAGCGGCGCCAGGGTCGCCGCGGTGGCCGACCCTGACGTCGCCCGCGCCCAACAGGCCCTCGCGGGCATCTCCGGGGCCGAGGTCCACGCGGAGGCCGAGGCCGCGCTCGACGCGCCCGGAGTGCGGGCGGTGTTGATCGCCTCGCCGGGCGAGGCCCATGAGAAGGCCCTGCTGGCCGCGTTCGCGCGCGGGCTGCCGGTGCTGTGCGAGAAGCCGATGGTGCCGGGCTCCGAGGGCGCGCTCCGGGTGCTGGAGGCCGAGGCCCGGCTCGGGCGGCGGCTGGTGCAGATCGGGTTCATGCGGCGCTACGACGCCGAGTACCGGCGGCTCAAGGCCGTGCTGGACGAGGGACGGCTCGGGCGGCCGCTGATGCTGCACTGTGTGCACCGCAACGTGTCCTCGCCGCCGGACTTCACCTCCGCGATGCTGATCGACAGCTCCGTCACGCACGAGATCGACGCCGCGCGCTGGCTGCTGGGCCAGGAGCTGACCGCGGTGACGGTACTGCGCCCGCGCCCCTCGTCCGGTGCTCCCGAGGGGCTGCTGGACCCGCAGTTCGTGCTGTTCGAGACCGAGGACGGCGCCCTGGTGGACGTGGAGGTGTTCGTCAACTGCGGCTTCGGCTACCAGGTGCGCTGCGAGGCCGTCTGCGAGGCGGGCAGCGCCCGGATCGGCGAGGGCCACGGCATGCTGGTCACCTCGGCGGGCACGGCGCGCGAGGAGGTGGCGCAGGACTACCTGGTGCGCTTCGCCGACGCCTACGACCGCGAGGTGCAGGCCTGGGTGGACGCCACCCGGCGGGGCCGGGTCACGGGACCCAGCGCCTGGGACGGCTACGCGGCCTCCGTGGTCGCCGAGGCCGGGGTACGGGCGCAGGAGAGCGGGACCCGGGTGGCCGTCGGCCTGGCCCCGCGTCCGGCGCTGTACGGGTGACCGGCCGCGCGGTCCGCCGGAGCGCCCTTCACACCTCGTCGAACAGCGCGTCCAGGCCGCGGTCGACGGCCTCGCCGAGGTCCTCGCACCCCGCGCCCACGACCGCGTAGGTGCGCACCAGGAACCGGCCGAGGGCGGCGGTGTCGAACTGGAGCAGGGCCATGCCGTAGGGCGAGTGGAACTCAAGCACCGTACGGGCCCGGCCGCAGGGCCAGATGTGCACGTCCCCGTTGCCGGCCGGGCCCTCCAGGCCGTCGGCCAGCAGTGCGCGGGCGAAGGTCCAGGTGACGCCCTCGCCCTCCAGGGACACCTCGGGCGGGAAGTCGATCTGGACCGCCAGCGGGTCGCCGGAGTCGTACCGCAGGGTGGCGGGGACCGGGACCTCCAGTTCGTCGGCGGTGATCAGCCGGGCACGGGCGGGCTGTTCGAGGGTGATGTCCATGGGCGGCCTCCTGCGGGCGGGACTCGGCCGGTGTTCCGGCACGCAGTTACGACCCCGCAGGGGGCGTTTGCATTACGCCCATCACACAAAGAATTGATGTGACCTGCGTCACAGGCTCCTCAACACCCCCGCGACCTAGAACAAAGGGGCGTCGCACTCATGGACAGACCCCCTCGGACGGACGCCCGACACTGCGTCAAGTCGCGTACGCTTCCTACGACTTACCCCTTCGGGCGAGGTAGGCGAAAGGCGTGCGGGGACCCCTCCGGGTAGACCCTGGCATATGCCAGAAGCACCACCGTATCGTGTGTTGCCAAATCCCTTACAGGGCGTCGCGGGCTGTGCAACAGTCGTAGCGGTCCCTCCCCCACAACCTTGGCCGTACCGTCCCGCCCTTCCGGAGTGCGTCATGCCACCCCATCTCTCCGCGAACCGCCCAGCCGCCCAGCCGCCAGGACGCGGCACGGTCGATGCGTTGATCACGCAGACCCGGCGGCTGCGGGGCGACGTGGACGCGGTGCGGCGGGAAGTACCGGGCGACGGATCGGACCCCCAGGACCGCTGGCAGCGCGCGCTGTACGACCTCGCCCTGCACCAGCTCCACGACCTCGACGAGCATCTCGCGCAACTGCGCGACGGACCCGAGGCACCCGCCGAGGAGACCGTGCCCGCGCCGGCGCCCGCCGCCGAACCGGGGGGCGAGTCGCTGCTCAGCCGGGTCGGCAGCGCGGAGTGGAACCTCCTGACGGACGTGGCCAGATGGTCCGGCGAGCTGTACGAGATCCTCGGCCGCGACCCCGCCGCTCCCCCGCTCACCCTCGACGAACTGCCGTCCCTGGTCCACGACGAGGACCGGCCCCTGCTGACCACGATGGTCACGGACTGCCTCGTCGACGCCCGGCGCATCGACGGCGAGTTCCGGATCGTGCGCCCGGACGGCGACGTCCGGACGGTGCACATGATGGGCGAGCCCGTGCTCGACGGCGACGGCGGCACCGCCTCGATGTGGGCGGTGCTGCGCGACGTCAGCGCGCTGCGCCGCAGCCAGCGCGCCGTGAGCGAGACCCGTGACTCGCTCCAGCGCCAGCGGCACCGGGCGCAGACCGAGCACCGGCTGGCGGTCGAGCTGCAGGAGGCCGTGCTCCCCCCGTGGCGCGGCGCCCTGCGGCTCCCGCACCGGGGACGGCCCGCCCTGGACCTGGCCGCGCACCGGCTGCCGCCCGCCACCCGGACCCCGCTCGGCGGCGACTGGTACGACACCCTCGAACTCGCCGACGGCGAGACCCTGCTGAGCGTCGGTGACCTCACCGGCCAGGGCGTCGCCGCCGCCTCGGGCGTGGCGATGCTGCTGGGCGCGGTGCGCGGCATGGCGATGGCCGGCACCGGCCCGGGCCCGCTGCTGTCCTGGCTGAACCAGCTCCTGGACGCCACCGTGCAGCCCGCCATGGGCAGCGCCGTGTGCTGCCGCTACCGTCCCGCGACCCGCACCCTGGTGTGGGCGCGCGCCGGACACCCCGCCCCGCTGCTGTTCCGCGGCGGGACGGGACGCCGGCTGGACGCACCGGACGGAGTCCTGCTCGGCGCGACCCCGGGTGCCTCCTACGGCGAGGCCGAGGTGACGCTGGAACCGGGCGACGTCCTGCTGCTGCACACCGCCGGACTGGTGCCGGGCGAGGACGAGGACGCCTCCGTGCGACGTCTCCTCGGCCTGGCCCCACGCCTGGACGCGGCGGCCACCGCGCAGGACTGTGTGCGGGAGGTCGTGGAGGAGTTCGGCGAGGGCGCGCGCGAGGACGACGCCTGCGTGCTGCTCGCCAAGGTCGAGACGTGACACCGGAGTTGCCGGACCGCGCGTGAGACCGGCACGGTGAGCCGTGCCGTGTGCGTCGGCGCGTGACCGTACGGCGCCTCGTACAACAGCCTCGAGAAAGGCCGGGGAACGCCCCGGCTGGGCCCAAGGCCCCTACGCCGGTGCCGTGGTGCCTCCCCTGCCCTTCGCCGTCCTCGGCAGCGCCAGCCGGATCTCCTCGCGCAGGTCCTGGATCTTCGGGTACTCGGCGTACTCGGCGGTGAGCCGGTACATCTGGCGCAGCCGGTCCCAGGTGCGGCGGGAGGAGTTCTGCCCCATCGACACCAGGGCGAGCCGGGCGAAGCTGTCCGCCTGCTCGGGATCGTCGGCGATGAAGCAGGCCGAGGCCATGGAGAGGAAGTCGAAGATCTTCGACCGCTCCTGCGCGTCGACCCGCAGGGCCAGCGCCTTGTCCGCGTAGTGCCGGGCGTGGACGGCGGCCTCCGGCTCGAACTCCGCCAGCGTCCGGTAGGCCAGGGCCTGCATGCCGTACAGGTCGGCCTCGTTGAACAACTGCATCCAGGACGGTGGTGCCTCGTCGGCCTTGTCGGAGACGAAGAGGTCCTCCGCCCGGCCGAGGGTGCGCCGCATCGCCTGCCCCTTGCCCATCGACGCCTGCGCCCAGGCCTCGATGGTGTGGAACATGGCCTTGGTGCGCGGCAGCACCCGTTCGCCGGAGCCGGACTGGGCCAGCTTCATCAGGTCGAGCGCGTCGCCCGGCCGGCCCAGGTGCACCATCTGACGGGCCGCCCGGGAGAGCGCCTCGCCGGCCCGGGGCCGGTCTCCGCCCTCACGCGCCGCATGGGCGGCGATGACGAAGTACTTCTGGGCCGTGGGTTCGAGGCCGACGTCGTGGGACATCCAGCCCGCGAGGACGGCCAGGTTGGCGGCGACGCCCCACAGGCGCCGCTGGAGATGAGGAGGGTGGTGGTAGGCGAGCATGCCGCCCACCTCGTTGAGCTGGCCCACCACCGCCTTGCGCTGAAGCCCGCCACCGCGGGCCGCGTCCCAGGCCCGGAACACCTCCACCGAGCGCTCGAGCTCCTCGATCTCCTGCGACCCGATGGGGGCGGCCTCGTAGCGGTCGAACCCGGCGGAGTCGGCGTGCAGGGGGTTGTCGAGGACGGGAGCGTCGGCGGACAGGGCCGGATCGGTGTGCAGCCAGTTGTGCATGGCGCTGCTGAGTGCGGATCCCGCGGCGAGCGCGGCACCCGCGCCCACCAAGCCGCGTCGGTTGAGCATGAGGTCCATTCCCGTGAATTCGGTGAGGACCGCGGCGGTTCGCTCGGGCGCCCACGGCACACCGTCGGGATGTTCCTGAATCCCGCCGTCCTGCCGTTTCCCCGCGCGCCCGTGCCTGACCAGACCGAGGTCCTCGATGGTCACGACACGGCCGAGACGCTCGGTGAACAGGGCCGCCAGCACCCGCGGTACGGGATCGCGCGGGATCTCTCCCATGTCGATCCACCGCCGCACCCGCGAAGTGTCGGTCGACAGCTGCGGGTGGCCCATGGCCACCGCCTGCCGGTTCACCAGCCTCGCGAGTTCGCCTTTGGACCAGCCGGCCAGGCCGAACAGGTCCGAAAGGCGGGTGTTGGGTTGTCCGCTCACGTCAAGCCCCCAGGTTCTCGGCTGAGTTGACCGTAGCCCTTGGAGAGTTGCCGGGCGACTATTCGCCAGGGTTCGCCAGGGTGCGCCAGATGGTGTGCCACGGGCCGCCGGGTGTCGGGTAGGAACGCGCCACCCCGACCCGGTCGCCGGTTCCCCGGAACTGGTGCACTCCCCAGGGTGCACCCGCGCGACCGGGTCGGGCAGCGCGTTGTCGTAGGGCTCACGAAGGGATCTGTATCGCCCATGTACGCAGCATCGTCCTCCGTGTCCGCCCCGCCCCGGTCGCTCCGTCCGCGTCCCCAGACGCCGGGCACGGCCCGAGTGGGGGAAGTCCCCCTGCCGGGCGGCGGCCCCTACCTCGCCCCCCAGCGATCGGCCGCCCCCGTGCTCGGCGCGGGCAGGGCGCGGCGTGGCGCGGGACCGGGCGGCCAACCGCTCAGCGGGAGACTCGACTTGTCCGGCCCCCAGGGCGCCCAGCTGCGCGCGGCGATCGCCGCGGTGCACCGGATCTGCCCGGAGTTCACTCCGGTGCAGGTGCTGCGCCGCAACAGCCGGGCGGTGCTCCTGGTCGGCACGACCGGTCGCAGCACCGCCGTCGCCAAGTGTTTACTGGACCACTCGCCCGCCTGGGCCGAGCGCATCCGGCACGAAATAGCTGCCTACCGCTCGTTCGTCCGGCACCGCCCGCCCGTGCGGGTGCCCCGGCTGATCGCGGCGGACCCGGACAACTGCACACTGGTCGTCGAGCGGATGCCGGGCCGGGTGGCGGCCCTCCAGCGCCACCCCGCCGAGGCCCCGCCACGCGCCGACATCCGGGCGGCGCTGGGCGCGATCTGCCGGCTCAACTCCTGGCGGCCGCCCGCGGGCACCTTCGACGCCCCCCTGGACTACGCGGCCCGCATCTCCCGGTTCCATGAACTGGGGCTGCTCACCGACCGGGACATGGGCGACCTCCAGAAGCTGCTGCACGGCATCGCCACCAGCGCGGGCCGGCAGGGCATGGGCCAGTTCTGCCACGGTGACGCGCTGCTGAACAACGTGCTGCTGTCCCCGGCCGGTCCGGTGCTGGTCGACTGGGAGCACGCGGGCTGGTACCTGCCCGGCTACGACCTCGCCACCCTGTGGTCGGTGCTCGGCGACGCGCCCGTGGCCCGGCGGCAGATCAGCCAGATCGCGCAGTCGGCCGGCCCTGCCTCGCGCGACGCCTTCCTGGTGAACCTGATGCTCGTCCTCACCAGGGAGATCCGGACCTACGAGACGGCCGTGCAGCGATCGATGCACGACACGACCCCGGCGGCACCGGGTGCGGCTCCCCCGGCTGCTGCGCCGTCCGGCGAGGAACAGCGGCTGCTGCTCAGGCGGCTGCACGACGACTGCCAGATGGCCCGCCGGGCCGTCCGCGCGGCGGTCGGCACTCGCTGACGGGGACGGTGGTCCGTGGTGCGCCCGAGGACGGGCGGGGCACCACGGACCTCACCGTGTGCGGGCCCGCGGCCGGGACCACAGGTGTAGCCCACTGACGCCTCGCAGGCCCGTCGGCCGCCGCCGCGAAACTCCGCGCAGACCGCGCTGACATGGGAAATCGCCCTCCTGTGGGCATGATTGACGGATCGTCGGAGAGCCGGTACCACTGACACGCCCCTGTCACAGGGGCCGTCACCGGTACCGACCCCGCACGGCTCATCGCGCCCGACCGTCACAGGAGGCTGCTTTGCGACGACCCGTCACCGATCCCCGTACTGCCGCAGGACCCGGACGCAGGCGAAGGGCCGCGACGGGCACCCTCGCGACCGCCGCGCTGCTGCTGCCCCTGCTGGGCGCGGCGCCCTCCGGGACGCAGGCGGAGGCGGGGTCCGCGGACCGTCTCCAGCTGGCCTTCGCCTCGGCGGCCGCCGACCACCGGGTGCCGCAGAGCGTGCTGCTGGCCGTGTCCTACCTCCAGTCCCGCTGGGACGCGCACGCCGGGTCCCCGAGCGTGACCGGCGGCTACGGCCCGATGCACCTGACGGACGCGCGTACGGCGCTGGCGAACGCGCCGCACCACAGCGAGGGCACCGAGGACGCCCGGGGCGACAGCGCCCGCCCGGCCCTGCTGCCCGAGGCGGCACCACCGGACCCGGCGCGGCTCCCGGCCCGGCTGCGCACGCTGCCCGAGGCCGCCGCCCTGACCGGGCTGAGCCCCGAGGCCCTGCGCACCGACCCGGCCGCGAACGTGGCGGGCGGCGCGGCGCTGCTCGCGGCCGCGCAGCGGGACCTGGGCGAACCGCTGAGCGCGGACCCGGCGGACTGGTACGGCGCGGTGGCGCGCTTCTCGGGCGCCGACGACACGTCGACGGCCGCCGCGTACGCGAACGACGTGTACGACGTGCTGCGCACCGGCGCCGAGCGGTTCACCGACGCCGGGCAGCGCGTCGCCCTCGCGGCCCGCCCGAACCTGGCCCCCGACACCTCCCAGCTGGCCCGCACCGGTCTGCGCGAGGCGTCGGCCGCGGGGACGGAGTGCCCCTCGAACGTGTCCTGCGAGTGGATCCCGGCGCCGTACGAGACGTTCGGCGACAACGACTACGGCAACCACGACCTCGCCGACCGGCCGGCCTCGCAGCGCATCCGGTACATCGTCGTGCACGACACGGAGGGCGGCTGGGAGGGCGTCCTGAAGCTGGTGCAGGACCCGACGTACGTGTCCTGGAACTACTCGCTGCGCTCCACGGACGGGCACATCGCCCAGCACGTCAAGGCGAAGGACGTGGCCTGGCACGCGGGCAACTGGTACGTCAACGCCAAGTCGGTGGGCCTGGAGCACGAGGGCTTCCTGGCCTACCCGGACTCCTGGTACACGGAGGCGATGTACCGTTCCTCGGCCCGGCTGGTGCGCTATCTGGCGCGCAAGTACGACATCCCGCTGGACCGGCAGCACATCCTCGGCCACGACACCGTGCCGGGGCCGACCACGGCGACGGTCCGCGGTATGCACACCGACCCGGGCCCGTACTGGGACTGGGCGCACTACTTCCAGCTCCTGGGGCGGCCCCTGGAGCCGACCGCGGGCCCGGACGGCGGGCTGGTGACCATCCGGCCCGACTACGCCGCTCACCGGCCCGTCTACACGGGCTGCGCCGCCTCCGGTGAGCCGTGCGCGGTCCACGGGTCGAGCGCGGTGCGGCTGCACACCGGGCCGGGGACGACGTATCCGCTGGTCAAGGACATCGGGCTGCGGCCGGGGGGCCAGGACTCCACGATCGACGTCAACGACATCGGGTCGCGGGTGTCCACGGGCCAGCAGTACGCGGTGGCGGGCCGTGAGGGCGACTGGACGGCGATCTGGTACCTGGGCCAGAAGGCCTGGTTCGAGAACCCGGCGCGGAAGCCGACGGCCGTTTCCGCCAAGGGGCTGGTGATCACGCCCAAGGCCGGCCTGGACAGCGTCCCGGTCTACGGCCGTGCCTATCCGGAGGCGGCGGCGTACCCGGCCGGGGTTCCGGCGCAGGCCGTATCCCCCCTGCCGTACAAGCTGCTCGCGGGACAGAAGTACGTGGCGGGCGATCTGGTGGCGGGCGAGTACTACTACGCCGTCACCTTCGACACCGCGTCCCATCGCGTGGTGCGGGGCAAGGACCTCTACTACGAGATCCAGTTCGGCCACCGGGTGGCGTTCGTCCGGTCGGCCGATGTGAACGTGGGGCCGTCGACGTCCTGACAGGGACGGGCCGGGTCGCCGTGCAGGCGGCCCGGCCTGGCCCCTCGCGGGCTTCAGCCCTGCTGGAACAGCTCCGCGGGGAGCGGCTTCAGCAGTGCGTACAGGTCGTCTGTGATGGGGCGGTCCCAGGCGGCGATGGTCACCAGGACGTTGTCGCTGCGGTCGAACTGCACACAGGCGATACGGCTCTCGGAGAGCTTGAGGCGGCGCACGATCAGGAGGTTGTCGCCCTGCATGACCGGCACGTCCTCGACGCCGGTGACGGTGACCTCCTCGTCGTTCTCCAGGGCGACGAGGAGCTGGGCCACCTCGAAGGGGATCTGGCCCTCGGTGACCTCGCGGGCGGGGGAGCCCTGGGGCAGATTGCCGATGATCATCGCGGGGCCGCGGCCGCCGAACAGGTCGTAACGCAGGAAGACGCCCTGGCAGGAGCCGTCGGGGGCGGGCAGCAGCCCGGCGCCGAGGTTGCCGGGCCAGTCGCCCGGATCCATGGCCAGTACGTCGAAGTCGGGCCCGGCGGGGGTGGCGCTGCGGCGGCGGAGGAACGACATGTCGCCATGGTACGGCTTGCCGTCCGGCGGTTCAGCCGAGGAGAGGGCTTGGCCTGTGCCGTCCTTCGGGTACGGCTCGCCCGTGGTGACTCGCGCAGTTCCCCGCGCCCCTTCAGGTGGGCCCTGTGCTGCCCAGCCGCCTGGCCGCGGTCCCCGGCAGTGCCGTCTTTCGGGTGCGGGCCGACGTCGGCCGTTCGCGCAGTTCCCCGCGCCCCTTTGGGCAGGCCCCGTGCTGCACAGCCGCCTAGCCACGGTGCCCGGCAGTGCCGTCCTTCGGGTACGGCTCGCCCGTGGTGACTCGCGCAGTTCCCCGCGCCCCTTCAGGTGGGGCCGATGCTGCCCGGCGGGCATGTCACGGGAGGTGATGCCCGTGCTTGCTCGCGCCCGCGCGGTGGTAGCCGCACATCGAACACAGCCCCGCGTCCCTTTAGGTGGGCGAAGGGGTGTCACGGACGCCCTGAGGGGCGCGGGGAACTGCGCGACCAGCCGACGACGGCCCGCAGCCAATCGACGACACCGGCCTCCCCTGGGGCGCGGGGAACTGCGCGGGGGGGGGCGGCGACGGCCCGCAGTCGGGACTCAGGCGCCGCACCGCTGACACCGCCGTCCAGAGGGGCGCGGGGAACTGCGCGAGTGGGCTGGGGTTACTGGGCTGGGCGGGTGGTCAGGGCTGTGGGGAGGCCTGTGGGGTCTGTGCCGATCTTTCGGTAGACGGCGGAGAGGAGACGCGCGACCGACGGCTCGTCCGTGCGCAGGTCGCGGGCGATCTCCGCGGAGGTACGGCCCCGGACGGAGAGGGCGGCGGCGCGACGCTCGCGCGCGGTGAGCGCGTCGGTCTCGGTGCCGTGCAGCCGCCGCGGACGCAGACCGGCGGCGCAGATCTCCTCGCGGGCGGTGGTGGCCAGCCCGTCGGCGCCGCACTGGACGGCGGCCTCCAGCCCCCGGTAGAGCCGCTCGGCGGCCTCGCGGTCGCGCCCGGCGAGGCGCAGTTCCGTGCCCAGGGAGACCAGCGCGCAGGCCAGTTCGTAGGCGGCCGGGGAGCGGGTGAGATGGTCCACGGCCTCTTCGAGGTGCTTGATCCGGGCGGCCCCGTTGGAGACCTCGGCGAGGGTGCGCAGGGCCTGGCCGACCGCGGACGGGGTGCCGAACTGGCGGGCGCGCGCGAGGGCCTCCTCGGCGGTGACGACGGCGCGCTCGGGGTCGTAGTGCCTCTCGGCGCGCGCGAGATGGAGCTGCCAGGGGCACCAGGCGGGGTTGCGGATGCCGCGGGGTTCCAACCGGCGTCCGGCGGCGGTGAGTTCGGCGGCGGCCTCGTCGATCCGGCCGCAGGCGAGCAGCAGTTCGCCGTAGACCGTCTGGGAGTCGGGGAAGACGACGGCGGCGGGGAAGGGCGCCGAGAAGTGGTGGGCGTCGGCGGCGCTGGCGGCCTCGGCGACCCGGCCGCGGGCGAGCAGGATCTCCACGAGGATGCCGACGGCGTACCAGTGCGCGGGGGTGTCCGGGCCGACGCGTTCGGCGAGGCGCAGTCCGGCCCGTACGAAGTCCTCGGCCTCGGCGAGCCGGCCGCGGCGGTAGCGGACGTAGCCGAGCAGGGTGTAGGCGAAGGAGAGGTGGGCGCCGCGCCAGCCCTGGCGTTCGAAGTCGGCCGTGCCGGCGGCGAAGAGTTCCTCGGTGCGGCCGGGCCGGTCGGCGTACATGAAGGCGAGGGCGACCAGGACGGGCACCTCGAAGCCGCGGTCGGGTTCGGCCCAGCCGAGGCCGCCCGCGAGGGCGCGTTCGGCGTGTTCGAGGGCGACCTGGGCGGGCTCGCCGCGCAGGACGGCGTCCCAGGTGCGCAGCCCGATGATGTAGCGCTCGGTGAGGTCACGGCCCTGGAGGCGGTCGGCGAGCCGGGCCATCCGCCGGGAGCGGGCGGGGTGGTCGGGTTCGTCGGCGTTGAAGGCGTCCCACATGAACTGCTCGGCGGTCATGCGCAGCCGGACGCGGGCGTCGTCGGTGACGCGGATCTCCCGGGCTAGGGTGTCGGAGGCCTCGGTGAGGCGGTCGCTGTGGGCGAGGACCTGGGAGAGGCGGTACACGACGTTGTGGCGCAACTCGGGTTCGGAGATGGGCTCTTCGAGGGCGGCGCGCAGATGGTTGACGGTGGTGGCGGGCTCGGTGAGCAGGGACGCGCAGCCCAGTTCGTACAGGACGGCGGCGCGGTCCTTGTCGGCGGGCGGTTCGCGCAGGGCGCGGGCGAGATAGCGGCAGGCGGCGTCTGGGGCGCCGGCGCGCAGGGTCTCGGCGGCGGCGGTGCGCAGTTGCCGTACGACCCAGGGGTCGCCCTCGGGGTGGGTCTCCAGCAGGTGGCGGGCCGCGGCGTCGGCGCCCTGGCCGCCCTCGACGACGCACCAGGCGGCCTGGCCGTGCAGGGCGACGCGGATCGCGGCGGGGATGGCCCGGTAGACGGCGGTGGCGATGAGGGGGTGGACGAACTCGAGGGTGCCGGTGTCGTTGACGGGGCCGGTGAGGATGCGGGCGCTGCGCAGCGCGTCGGCGGCGTCGGCGGCTCCCTCGTGGCCGAGTCCGGCGACGGCGGCGGCGAGGGAGGGGCGGATCTCGGTGCCGAGGACGGCGCAGGCCCAGGCGAAGCGGACGGTGGCGGCGCCGAGGCGGTCGAGCCGGTCGGTGAGGCCGCTGCCCTTGACGGCGGCGGCGAGGTCGCGCAGCAGGTGGGCCCCGGACTCGGTGGGGTTCAGTCCGCG
The DNA here is from genome assembly GCF_055587025.1 of Streptomyces sp. NPDC048600. Lineage (NCBI taxonomy): Bacteria > Bacillati > Actinomycetota > Actinomycetes > Kitasatosporales > Streptomycetaceae > Streptomyces > Streptomyces sp. NPDC048600. Next base: position 102,947 of record NZ_JBVJGZ010000019.1, read on the forward strand.
GTCGTGGACCTTGGCGGCGAGCTCGACGGTCTCGAAGGGGTTGCCCGCGGTGACGGCCCAGCACTCGCGGCAGAAGGCGTCGTCGGCGTGCGGGCCGAGGGTCTCGCGGACGAGGCCCGCGACGGCGCGGGCACTGAGCGGCTCGAGGTCGAGGGGGCGGGACCCGGCGCGGCCGGGCAGGCTGCGGAACGACTCGGCGTGCTCGGGGAGTTCGTCGGGCCGGTAGGCGACGGCGATCAGCAGCGGCAGTTGCTCGGCGCGCGGGGCGAACGCGGCGAGCCAGCGCAGTGATTCGGGGTCGGCCCAGTGGGCGTCGTCGAGCACGAGGACCATGGGGGCGCGGCGCACGGCGAGGTGGGTGAGGACCCAGTCGAGGCCGTCGCGCAGGCCCTGCGGATCGGGCGGGGCGCCGCCCACGGGTGCGCACAGGCCCAGGGCGGGGCCGACGATGTCGTACCAACTGCCCAGCGAGGAGCGCAGTTCGGGCTCGGCGGTGCCCGCGAGCTGGGGTTGCAGCAGCTGGCGGGCGACATGGAAGGCGACGCGCTGCTCCTGGTCGCCGCCGCGGGCGCTGAGGACGGTGCAGCCGCGGGCGGCGGCGCGGCGGCGGACCTCGGCGAGCAGGGTCGTCTTGCCGATGCCGGCGCGTCCGGCGAAGGCGAGCAGGGCCCCGCGGGGGCGTTCGAGCGGCTCGGCGCCGTCCGGGCTCAGGCCGACGAGCTCGCTCAACGCCTCGTCCACGGTGCCGAGTTCGTCCTCGCGCTCGAAGAGCGTACGGGCGTTCCGCGGTGTGTGCTGCCCCATGCCTACCCCCTGTCACGGGCTCACGCCCGTGCGGGATACGGGCGCGTACCGTGACTGTCAGGCAGCTCAGCGTACGCTTCCGGGTGGCCGTTCGCTGCGGTCTGGACGTTACCGACCGGACGGTCTTCGCCGGGGTTACCGACCGGAAGGTCTCTGCCGGCGCTCGTGGTGGCGGGCCACGCGGGCGCGGTTGCCGCACGAGGGCTTGCACCATTCCTGGCGGGGGTGCTCCTTGAGGAAGTAGCGCACGCAGCGCGGGGCGTGGCAGGCGCGCAGGCGTGCGCGGTCGGGGCCGGCCAGGAACGCGGCGGCCGCCCGGGCGAGCACGGCCGTCAGGTCGTCCTCGCCGTGGGCGGGCAGGTGCCGCAGGCCCGGCGCGGTGTCCTCGGCCCAGTGCAGCACGGGCACGATGGGGGTGCGGGCCGCGGCGGCGTTGAGGCGGGCCACCGCCTCTTCTACGGGCAGCAGCCGGGCGGCGTCGGCGGGGCTGGGCGCACCGGGCACGCTGCGGGCGAACAGCGCCCGGACGGCGGCACGCAGATCGCGTACGGCGGTCAGGGCGGGCTCGTCCGCGCTGTAGGCGGCCGCGCCGGGCAGCAGGCCGGGGTGGGCGCGGACCCAGGTGGTCAGCCCGGCGGGGTCGGTCAGGTCGTCGGCCACGCCGCCGTGCCCGTCGTGCCGGATGGTGAGGGCGAGGTCGAGGGTGACGTGGGCGTCCTGGGCGAGCATGGGGCAGATGATAGGCGCGGCCCGCCGGATCAGGGGCCGGCCGGGACCGGTGGCACCACCGCGACGGGGCTCGCCGCGTGCAGCAGGACGGCGTGGGTGACGGAGCCAAGCATGCGGGCGGGGGCGAGCAGCCGGCGGCGGTGCCGCCCGACGACGGTCAGCTCGGCGCCCGGCGAGGAGGCGACGAGGGCACCGGCCGCGTCGCCGGGGACCGGGACCACGTCGGCGCGGACGTCGGGGTGCCGGGCCCGGTGCGGCGCGAGGAAGCCCTCGGCGAGGGCCCGGGTCTCGCCCGCCAGGTCGCCCTGGCGGACGATGACGGGCACGAGTTCGCCGGGCATCGACCAGTCCTGGACGGGCCAGGCGTAGGCGGCGACGGCCTGGAGCCGGGCGCCGCGCAGGGCGGCCTCGGTGAAGGCGAGGTCGAGCGCGGCGTCGTCGGGGCTGTCGACCTTCAGGCCGACGACCACGCGCGGCCCCGGGTCCTGGGGCAGGGGGTCCGCGGCCTGCCGTCCGGGCGGGGGCACGACGACCACCGGGCAGTCGGCGTTCTGGGCGGCGGCGATGCTGTTGGAGCCCAGCAGCAGGCCGACGAAGCCGCCCCGGCCGCGGGAGCCGAGGACCAGCAGGCCGGCCTCGGCGCCCAGCTCGGGCAGGAACACCGCGGGGGCTCCGTCGAGAGCGACGTACTGCGCGTCCGGCGGGTCGGCGAGCGCTGTCAGCCGGGCGCGCGCGTCGACGAGCACCGGGTCGTCCTCGGCCGGCGGGGGCAGCACGACGGGGGCGCCGGGCTGCGTCCAGGCCAGGTCGTGCCGGACGTGGACCACGGTGAGCGGTGCCTGGTGGCGCTGTGCGGTGTCGACGGCCCAGTCCAGGGCGCGCAGGCTGCCGTCCGAACCGTCGACCGCCGCGATGACCGGCAGGGTGCTCATGTTCCTCACCTCTGGAGTGCGACCTTCCGCGTGCCTGGGCCCGTCCGCCCGGCAGCCGGGCATGTGTCGGACAGGCCCTGGGGCCAGCCTGGCGCAGGCGGTGGCCCCGGGGGCGGGCGTACGGTCGCGTGTCCGGGAAATCGGCGGGAACACCGCCGGATCGGAACACCGGCTCCCTGGCCGGGAGGCGCCGGGTGCGGCTCGGCTCCCGGCACCGGTCCCGTCAGGTGAGGTCAGGTGAGGTCGAACTCGCCCTCGCGCGCGCCCGACACGAACGCGCCCCACTCGGCGGGGGTGAAGATCAGGGAAGGGCTCTCCGGGCGGTCGCTGTTGCGCATGGCGACGAAGCCCTCGACGAAGGCGATCTGGACATCCCCCCGTCCCCGGCTGCTGGACTGCCACTCGGCGTTGCTGAGGTCCAGCTCCGGCTTGCCCCAGCCCCTGAGCGGCTGCTGCTGGATGGTGCTCTCGGCCACGTCCGTGCTCCTCCCGGTTCGCGTCGTCCGCGGCCAGCCTAGCGATCGTCCCGCGCCCCCGACAGGCCGCGTGTGGACGACCTTTCAGGACTCCGGGGGCCGCGCGCCGACCAGCCACATGGAGAAGAACTGCGAGCCGCCGCCGTAGGCGTGGCCGAGCACCCGGCGGGCCCGCTCCAGCTGGTGCGGCCCCGCCTGCCCGCGCACCTGGAGCGCGGCCTCCGCGAAGCGGATCATGCCGGAGGCGCCGATGGGGTTGGTGGACAGCACCCCGCCGGACATGTTGACGGGCAGTTCCCCGTCCGGTTCGGTCACGCCCGACTCGGTGAGTTTCCAGCCCTCGCCCTCGGCGGCGAAGCCGAGGTTCTCCAGCCACATCGGCTCGTACCAGGAGAACGGCACATAGATCTCGGCCGCGTCGATCTCCCGGCGGGGGTCGGTGACCCCGGCCTGCCGGTAGACGTCGGCGGCGCAGTCCCGGCCGGCCCGCGGGGAGACGAAGTCCTTGCCCGCGAACAGCGTCGGCTCGCTGCGCATCGCGCCGCCCAGCATCCAGGCGGGCGGCCGCGGCGCGCGGGCCGCGCCCGCCCGGCCGGTGAGCACCATCGCGCAGGCCCCGTCGGAGGAGGGGCAGGTCTCGGAGTAGCGGATCGGGTCCCAGAGCATCGGCGAGGCCTGGACCTTCTCCAGGGTGATGTCGTGCTCGTGCAGGTGCGCGTAGGGGTTCCTGAGCGCGTTGCGGCGGTCCTTGTACGCCACCAGCGAGCCGATCGTGTCGGGGGCCCCGCTGCGCCGTATGTAGGCGCGCACGTGCGGGGCGAAGAAGCCGCCCGCCCCGGCCAGCAGCGGCTGCTGGAAGGGGATCGGCAGGGACAGGCCCCACATGGCGTTGGACTCGGACTGCTTCTCGAAGGCGAGGGTGAGGACGGTGCCGTGGACGCGTGCGGCGATCAGGTTCGCGGCGACCAGCGCCGTCGAGCCGCCGACCGATCCGGCGGTGTGCACCCGCAGCAGCGGCTTGCCGACCGCGCCGAGCGCGTCGGCGAGATACAGCTCGGGCATCATCACGCCCTCGAAGAAGTCGGGCGCCTTGCCGATGACGACGGCGTCGACGTCCGCCCAGTCCAGTTCGGCGTCGTCCAGGGCCCGTCGGCCGGCCTCGCGGACCAGTCCGGCGATCGAGACGTCCCGGCGTGCGGCGACGTGCTTGGTCTGGCCGACACCGACGACGGCCACGGGCTCCTTGCTCATCGCGGATCCCCTTCGAGTACGGCGACCAGGTTCTGCTGGAGGCAGGGGCCGGAGGTGGCGTGCGCGAGGGCCCGGTCGGACTCGCCCCGGTGGACACGGGCGGCGGCCTCGCCGATGCGGATCAGCCCGGCGGCCATCATGGGGTTGGCGGCCAGGGCTCCGCCGGAGAGGTTCACCCGCACGCTGTCGTCGAGCCGCAGCGCCTTGCGCAGGACGACCTCCTGCGCGCTGAACGGGGCGTGCAGCTCGGCCGTGTCGACAGGCCGTTCGAAGGCTCCGGCCCGTTCGGCCGCGAGTCTGGCGGAGGGCGAGTCGGTGAGGTCGCGCACGCCGAGCGCGTGCGCCTCGACGCGGTGGTCGATGCCCCTGATCCAGGCCGGCCGGTCGCACAGCTCACGGGCCCGCTCCCCCGCGGCGAGGATCACCGCGGCGGCGCCGTCGCCGACCGGCGGGCAGTCCCCGGTCCGCAGCGGCCGCACCACGTAGTCGCCCTGGGGTACAGGACCCCGCAGCTGGGCGTGGGGGTTGAGGGTGGCGGCGCGTCTGCTGCGGGCGCCGATGGCGGCGAGCGCGCGTTCGTCGGTGTCGCCCGCGTCGATCAGTGCCCGGGCCTGGAGGGCGGCGAGCGCGACGGAGTCGGGCCACAGCGGGGCGAGGTAGTACGGGTCGAGCTGGCGGGTCAGCACATCCCGCAGCGAGCCGGGCGAGGACTTGCCGTAGGAGTACACCAGCGCGGTGTCGGCGTCACCGGTCAGCAGCTTGGTCCACGCCTCGTACAGCGCCCAGGCGCCGTCCGTCTCGACGTGCGACTCGGAGATCGGCGGCCAGGCGCCGACACCGTCCAGGGCGAGGGTGAAGGAGAAGGCCCGGCCGGCGAGGTAGTCGCAGGAGCCGGAGCAGGTGAAGCCGATGTCGGCGGCCCGCAGCCCGGTGCGGTCCAGCACCTCGTGCAGCACCGGCATCAGCAGCTCGACCTCGGAGAGGTCCTCGGTGGTGCGGCGGTGGTCGCTCTGGGCGAAGGCGACGACCGCGATCTCCCGTGTCACAGCAGCTCCTTGTACGCCTCGTAGTCCGCGTCGGGTTCGCCGGACGGCCGGTAGTGGTCGGGGTAGCGGCCGTCCCCGGTCCACACCGGCTCCACCCGCAGGCCCATCCGCACCTGGTCGTAGAGGATGCCGCCGATCCGGGCGTGCAGGGCGAGGTCGGCGCCGTCGAGGGCGATGTGGGCGTAGACGTAGGGCACTTCGATGTCCAGGTTCTTCGCCTTGATGTTGACGATGCAGAAGGTGGTGACCGTGCCGCGCGGGCCGCACTCGACCTGTTCGGTCGTCGCCGTGCCACAGGTGGGGCAGGCGCCGCGGGGCGGGACGTAGACCTTGCGGCAGGAGGGACAGCGTTCGCCGACGGTGCGCCGTTCGGCGAGGGCCCGCAGATAGGCGGTCTGCGCCCGGCCGGGGGTGTAGGTGTAGTCGAGCCGGGCGGGGGCGACGATGCCGGTGACGGGGTCGGTGAACTCCCCCGCGCCGCGGCCCGATCCGGCCCGCTCACCGGTGCGGCCGTCCTCCTCGCCGTCCGTTCCAGTACGGCCGTCCGCCTCGTCGTCCGTTGCGGGGTCGCCGTCCGCCTCCTCGAAGCAGGCGATGTCGGTGATCGCGCCCGTACGCCGCCCGGACCAGCGGACCCTTACGCGCATGCCAGTGCGGACGGCGTCGGGGCCGGGGGCGTCCAGGGCGTGCAGCAGGGCGGTGTCGGCGCCGTCGAGGCGGACCAGAGCCCAGGCGAAGGGCGTGGCCAGCGGCTGGCCGCGGCGCGGGGCGGGGTTCCAGGCCCAGGTGGTGACGGTGCCGGTGGGCGCGACCTCGACCAGTTCGCGCAACTCCTCGGCGGTGACCGGGTCGTACTCGACGGGCGGGACGAGCACCCGGCCGTCGCCGGTGCGCACGCCCAGGACGACGCGTTCGCGCAGTCCGGTGAGGAAGGCGCTCTGCACGGGGCCGAGGGAACGGGTGAAGGGGAACTCGACGACCAGCGGGGCTTTCAGCACTTCGGGCACTTCGGGCTCCTCAGGCGCGCTTGTAGACGGGCGGCCGCTTCTCGGCGAAGGCGCGGGCGCCTTCCCGCGCGTCGGCCGTGTCGAACACGGGCCAGCCGCGCTTGAGTTCGGCGGCCAGACCCTCGGTCTCGGTCAGTTCCGCGCTCTCGTACACGGACGCCTTGACGGCCTCGACGGCCAGCGGGCCGCAGGCGTTGATCAGTTCGGCGATCTCCAGGGCCTTGGCGAGGGCGGTGCCGTCCGGCACGACATGGCCGACGAGACCGATGTCCGCGGCCTCCCGGGCGCTGTAGGGGCGGCCGGTGAGCAGCATCTCCAGGGCGTGGGTGCGGGGGATCTGCCGTTGCAGCCGGACCGTGGAGCCGCCGATCGGGAACAGTCCGCGCCGGACCTCGAACAGCCCGAAGACGGCCGACTCGCCCGCGACACGGATGTCGGTGCCCTGGAGGATCTCGGTGCCGCCCGCGACACAGGGGCCCTCCACCGCGGCGATCACGGGTTTGCGGGGCCGGTGATGGCGCAGCATCGCCTTCCAGTGCAGGTCTGGGTCGGCCGCGAGGCGCTCGCGGTGCTCCTGACCTGCCAGGCCCGCGCCCGCCAGAGCCTTGAGGTCCATGCCCGCGCAGAAGGCGCCGCCCGCGCCGGTCAGCACGATCGACCTGACCCCGTCGTCCGCGTCGGCCTCGGTCCAGCCGTCGTGCAGGCCGACCAGCATCGGGATCGAGAGGGCGTTCCTGGCCTCCGGCCGGTTCAGCGTGAGCACCAGGGTGGCGCCCTCGCGCCGTACGGTGAGGTGTTCCGTGCCGCTCATGTCCCGTCTCCCCTCATGTCCCGTCCTCCTTCCGGCCGTTCCCGTCCGCCGGAACGAGAACAGGTTGCAGGAGGGGTGCGGACAGGACAAGAGGTTTCTGACAGGTAGTCAGATTTCTGCGGTGCGAACCCTTCACAGTTGTGGCGCCCTTTGCTCTGATGACCGGCAACCGATGCGGGACGGGGTCAGGAGGAGCGGTGGAGTTCAACCTTGCCGACCTGTTCGAGTCGGTCGTGGACGTGGTGCCGGACCGCGAGGCGCTGGTGTACGTCGACCACCCCGGCACCGGGGCCGAGCGGCGGCTGACGTACGCGGAGCTGGACGCGGCGGCGAACCGGATCGGGCACCACCTGCTGGACAGCGGGATCCGCCCCGGCGAGCATCTGGGGCTCCATCTGTGCAACGGGGTCGAGTACCTCCAGACCGTGCTGGGCTGCCTGAAGGCGCGGATCGTGCCGGTGAACGTCAACTATCGCTATGTGGCCGAGGAGTTGGTGTACCTGTACCGGGACGCCGATCTGGCGGCGGTGGTCTTCGACACGGAGTTCGAGGACCGGGTCGCCGAGGCGCTGCCGCGGGTGCCGGGGGTACGGCACGCGGTGCGGGTGGGGCGTGGGGCGGGGGACGCGGGCCGGGCCGGGGCCGCCGGTCCGTCGGGCGGCGCGGGGGACTCGGTCAGGGCTGGGGCCGCAGGTCCGGCGGGTGCCGCGGGTGCCGTCGAGTTCGCCGACGCCGAGGCTGCCGGGGCGCCCGGGCGCGGCTTTCCCGCGCGGTCCGGGGACGACCAGTTCATCATCTACACCGGCGGTACGACCGGCATGCCCAAGGGTGTGATGTGGCGGCAGGAGGACCTTTTCTTCGCCGGGCTGGGCGGCGGGGCACCGACGGGCGAGCCGGTGCGGACACCGGAGGAACTGGCCGCGCGGGTCGCCGCGGGCGGCGCCGGGATCACCTTCTTCCCTACTCCCCCGCTGATGCACGGCACCTCCACGCTGACCGCGTTCATCGGCTTCAACTTCGGCCAACGGGTCGTCCTGCACCGCAAGTTCGTGCCCGCGGAGGTGCTGCGCACGATCGAGCGGGAGCGGGTCACCAGTGTCTCGCTGGTCGGTGACGCGATGCTCAGGCCGCTGATCGACTCGCTGTCCGGGCCGTCGAAGGGCACGGACTGCTCGGCGTTGTTCAGCGTGTCCTCCTCCGGGGCGATCATGTCGGAGACGGTGCGGCGGCAGTTCCTGGAGCTGGTGCCGCACGTCATGCTGCTGAACAACTTCGGTTCCTCCGAGTCCGGGTTCAACGGCACGGCGACGCCGGACTCCGGGCCCGAGCGGGGCTTCCGCATCCGGGTCAACTCCCGTACACAGGTGGTCGATCCGGCGTCGGGGCGGCCCGTTCGGCCCGGTGAGGTCGGCCGCATCGCCCAGCGTGGGCATGTACCGCTCGGCTACTACAACGACCCGGTGAAAACCGCCGAGACCTTCTTCCAGCGGGACGGTGAGCGGTGGGTGCTGCTCGGGGACATGGCGACCGTCGACGAGGAGGGGGTCGTCGTCGTCCTGGGGCGGGGGTCGCAGTGCATCAACACGGGGGGCGAGAAGGTGTACCCGGAGGAGGTCGAGCAGGCGCTCAAGTCCCACCCCGATGTCTACGACGCGCTCGTCGCGGGGGTGCCTGATGCCCGGTGGGGCAGTCATGTGGCTGCGGTGGTGCAGTTGCGGGAGGGGGCGGTGGGGTTGTCGCTGGCGGAGGTCCAGGCGCACTGTCGGGCGCTGCTCGCCGGGTACAAGGTGCCGCGGCAGCTGGTGGTGACGGAGAGGGTGCGGCGGTCGCCGAGTGGTAAGGCGGACTATCGGTGGGCGCGGGATGTTGCCGGGGCGGCGGATGCTTCGCAGGGGGCGGGGGGGTAGGGCTGGTCGCGCGGCTCCGGGTGCGGGTTGTCTGTGGCTGGTCGCGCAGTTCCCCGCGCCCCCTTTTTGCGGCGGTGGCGCTCTGGGCCTCGTGGAGGGGCTGGGCGGTCGCGCGGCTTCGGGTGCGGGTTGTTCGTGGCTGGTCGCGCAGTTCCCCGCGCCCCTATCTCGGCGGTACCGCTCTGCGCCTCGCGGAGTAGCTGGGCGGTTGCCGGCTTCGGGTGCGGGTTGTGCGTGGCCGGTCGCGCAGTTCCCCGCGCCCCTTTTGCGGCGGTGGACGCCTGGCCTTCAGGGAAGGGCGAAGGGGCTTCGGGCGGCTGGGAGGTCTCCGGCGGGCGGAGGTGTGGGGGAGCTGGGATCCTTGGAGAGGGAGAGGGGGCACTGCCAGGGGGCGTGAGGGGACGGTGGTGTCGGCATGGGCGCGCAGGACGGAAAGGAGGGTGGATCGGCGGAACAGGACGTCGATCCGCTCGGGGACCCGTATCTGCCGGTGCGGACGGCCGTACCGGCGAGACCTCATACGTTCCTGCGCCGGGAACGGCTGCGCGCACGGCTCGACGGGGGGCTGGGCACCCCGTTGATCATGGTGAACGGCGCCGCGGGCGCGGGCAAGACGCTGCTGGTAGCCGACTGGGCCGCGGGGCTGGAGCAGCCCGCCGTCTGGTTCACCGTCGGGGCGGGCGAGGCTCCCGGGCAGTTCTGGGCGTATCTGCTGGAGGCGCTGCGGACCCGGGGTGTGCCGGTGCCGGAGGACGTCGGCTGTCCGGCGGACGCGAACCAGGTGGACCACAAACTGCTGTCCCGGCTCGCCGTCGGCCTCAGCGCGCTGGACCGGCCCGTGGTCGTGGTGCTCGACGAGTTCGACCGGGTGACCTCGGCGGGCCTGACCGAGCAGGTCGAGTTCGTGCTGCACCACGCGGCGCGCGGACTGCGCCTGGTGCTGGTCACCCGTACCGAACCCCTGCTGCCGCTGCACCGCTACCGGGCCGCCGGCACCATGACGGAGATCCGCAACGCCGAGCTGGCCTTCACCCCGGAGGAGGCGGCCGCGCTGCTGAAACTGCACGGGCTGGACCTGAGCGTGCAGGCGGCCGGCTCGCTGGTGGAACGCACCGGCGGCTGGGCGGCGGGCCTGCGGCTGAGCGCGCTGGCGGCGCGGGAGACCCTGGACCCGAGGGCGTATCTGAAGGAGTTCGAGGCGGGGCAGAGCACGGTCGCCGACTTCCTGCTGGCCGAGGTGCTCAAGCGGCAGCCCGACGAGACCCAGGAGCTGCTGCTGCGGGTGAGTGTCCTGGAGCGGTTCTGCCCCGACCTGGCGAACGCGCTGACCGGCCGGGGCGACGCCGGGCCGATCCTGGACGAGCTGCGCCGCCAGAACGCCTTCGTCGACCAGCTGGGGCATTCCTGGTACCGGCTGCATCCGCTGTTCCGCGAGATCCTGCGGTCCCACCTGGAGGTACGGGCGCCCGGCCTCGCGCCCGTGCTGCACGGGCGGGCCGCCCGGTGGCTGCGGCACGCCGGGTTCCTGCCCGAGGCGCTCACGCACGGCGCCGCCGCGGGCGACTGGGAGTTCACCGCCACGGCGCTGGTGGACGACCTGGCGATCGGGGAGCTGTTCACGGGACTGCGCACCGACACGATGGACGAACTGTTCTCCCGTATGACGCCCGAGGCCCGCGGCCCGGCGGCGGATCTCGTCCGCGCGGCCCGCGCGCTGTCGCACTGCGACGTCGACCACGGTCTGGCACATCTGCACCGCGCGGAGGAGACCCTGGCCGCCGAGACGTCCGAGCCCGCGGCGGCCCGGCTGACCGCCGCGCTGCTGGACGTGCACACGGCCCGGCTGGGCGGCGAGCCGGACAAGGCGGAGAAGGCCGCCGAACGGGCCCGGCAGCTCCAGGTGGAGGTCCCCGAGCGGCTGCTGGACGAGCACCCCGAGCTCAACGCGCTGCTCCTGACCCACCTGGGCACCGCTCGCCTGTGGGCGGGGCGGTTCGACGAGGCGCGCGAGGCGCTGTCCGCCGTCGTCGGGGCCACGGGCGAGGCCGCCACGGCGCTGCCCCGTCAGGAGTGCCTGGGCCATCTCGCGCTGATCGACTACCTGGCCGGCTGGCCGAGCCGGGCGGAACGCAAGGCGCTCGCGGCGCAGGCCGAGACGGAGCGGTTCGGCCTCCCCCCGTCGGCCGGTTCCGGCGTCGGCCCCCTGGTGCGGGCCGCCGTGGCGGTGGAGCGCGACGAGCTGGACGAGGCCCAGGGTCTGCTGGAGGAGGCCGCCTCGTCCGGTCTGGTGGGCCAGGACCCGGTGCTGAGGGCGGGCAGGGCCATCGCCTCGGGGCGGCTGATGCTGGCCCTCGGGGACGCGCGGGCCGCGCTCGCCGCCGTGGAGCCGGTGGTCGCCGCGGGAGTCGGCTCGCCGTGGGTCCAGGGCCAGGCGGCCGCCATCGCCGGGGCCGCGCAGCTGGCGGAGGGCCGCGCGGAGGAAGCCGCGCGCACCCTGCTGGACGCGCCGGAGGACCAGGTGGTCTGCCGGGTGGAGGCGGCACGGGCGCTGGTCTCGACGGGCCGTCCCGACCGGGCGACGGCCCTGCTCGACGCCGTGCCGCCCGGGACCGCCGCCGGTCCGGCCGTCACCGTCCGGGCGCTGCTGGTGCGGGCGCAGGCCGCCGACCGTGCGGGGGACACCGCGGGCGCGTGCCGGGCGCTCGGCCGCGCGCTGGCCCTCGCCCGCCGCGAACGGCTGCGGCGGCCGTTCCTGGAGGCCGGCCCCTGGGTCCGGCCGCTGCTGGAGAGCGAGCCGCTGGCCGCACTGGCCGACGGCTGGCTCGGCGTCGGTCCGCACCCGCCCGGGCGCACGGCCCACCCGCAGCGCCGGCTCGCGCGGCCGGAACCACTGGTGGTGGAGGACCTCAGCGCCCGTGAGCACGACGTCCTGGTGCGGCTGTCCCGGATGATGTCCACGGAGGAGATCGCCGAGGACCTCCACGTGTCCGTGAACACCGTGAAGACCCACCTCAAGAGCGTCTACCGCAAGCTGGCGGTGAACCGGCGCACCGAAGCCGTACGCCGCGGGCGGGAGCGCGGGCTGTTGTGACGCGGGACCGGCCGGCGCGCTCCCCCGTGGCGGGTGAGGCGCCGCCCCGGCGTTTCGGGTGCCATGGCAGGGGCGGCACAGCCCACCCCCGCCGGACGCGTCTCTGCCGGGTCGGGGCCGGTCGTTCGACATGGTCGAGGTGACAGGGTGCGGCACTGGCAAGCTCTGATGGTCCTCGGGACGGCCCAGTTCCTGATGGTGCTGGACACGTCCGTCATGAACGTCTCGATCAGTCAGCTGGTGGAGGACTTCGACACCGAGGTCACGGCCATCCAGGCCGTCATCACGCTGTACGCGCTGGTGATGGCCGCGTTCATGATCGTCGGCGGCAAGCTCGGCGACATCCTGGGCCGCCGTCGGCTGTTCCTGATCGGCCTGGTCGTCTACGCCGTGGGCTCGGGGCTCACCGCGGTCGCCCCGACCGTCTGGGTCCTGGCCCTGGGCTGGTCGGTGATCGAGGGCCTGGGCGCCGCGCTGGTGCTGCCCGCGATGGCCGCGCTGGTCGCCGAGTCCTACCGGGGCGCGGACCGGGCGGTCGCCTACGGCGTGATCGGCGGACTGGCCGGCGCGGGCATCGCCGTGGGCCCCCTGCTGGGCGGCTGGGTCACGACGTATCTCACCTGGCGGCTGGTGTTCGCCGGGGAGGTCGTGGTGGTCCTGGCCATGCTGCTCTGCCGACGGGTGATCAAGGAGACCCCGATGGCCGGGCCGCGCCCCCGGCTGGACGCGGTCGGCGCCGTCCTGTCCGCGACCGGGCTGGCGCTGGGCGTGCTCGGCGTGCTCCAGAGCGGCACCTGGGGCTGGGTGGAACCGCGGAACCCGCCGTTCACGGTCTTCGGGTTCGCCCCGACGCTGTTCGTCATCGGGGCCTCGGTGGCCGTGCTCGCCGGGTTCGTCCGCTGGCAGCACCACCGGGTCGACCAGGGCACCGACCCCCTGGTGCATCTGCCGCTGCTGCGCAGGCCCGCCGTGCGGTCCGGGCTGCTGACGCTGCTGAGCCAGAACCTGATCCTGCTCGGGCTGTTCTTCGCCATCCCGCTGTATCTCCAGGTGGTCCAGGGCTTCGACGCGTTCGAGACCGGGCTGCGGCTGCTCCCGGTCTCGGTGAGCATGGTCGTCGCCTCGTTCTGCGCCTCGCGGTTCGCCCGCGGGGTGAGTCCGCGCCGGATGGTCCGGGTGGCCCTGCTGACGCTGGCCGCGGCCATCGTCTGGCTGCTGGCCACCATCGACCCGGTGATCGACGACGGCCAGTTCGCGGGCGCCATGGCCCTGCTGGGCATCGGCATGGGCCTGCTGGTGTCGCAGCTGGGCAATGTGGTCCAGTCGGGCGCCACGGAGGAGGAGCGCAGCGAGGCCGGGGGGCTGCAGTACACGGCGCAGAACCTGGGTTCGGCGCTGGGCACCGCGTTCATCGGGTCACTGCTGATCGGCGCCCTCGCCACGGCGTTCACCAATGAGATCAAGGACCATCCGGCGGTGTCGGACGCCGCCCGCGAGCAGGCCGGTATCGCTCTGGAGGCCGGGATCTCCTTCGTCCCCACCGATCAGGTCGAGGCGGCCGCCGAGCAGGCGGGACTGCCGGCCGCCGAGGTGGACGCCCTGACCGACTCGTATGCGTCGGCGCAGCTCAAGGGCCTGAAAGCGGGTGTCCTCGCGGCCGGGGCGATCACCCTCGCGAGCCTGCTCGTCACCTCTCAGCTGCCCGGCGCTCCGGTGGGCGGCGCCGACACGTCCGCCCCGCGCCCGGGGGCGGGGCGGAAGAAGTGACGCGCCTGCCGTGGCCGGGCCGCGGCCCCGAGGCCGTCGCCCGGCGGGCCGAGCGGCGGGCCCACACCGACTACACGGGCGGTGTCTACGGTTCGATGCTCGCCGCCTCGGTGGTGCTGGGCGCGGGCACCCTCGGGGACTTCCCCCGTGTGCAGCTGGTGCTGATGCTGCTGCTGACCGGTGCGGTGTTCTGGCTGGCGCATGTGCACGCCCATGTGTTCGGGGCCCGGCTGGCGCGGGATTCGCTGGACTTCGCGGCCGTGCTGAGGGTGTGCCGGGAGGAGTGGCCGATCCTGCGGGCCGCCGTGCCGCCGGCCGTCGCGGTGGCCGTCAGCCCGCTGTTGGGCCTGGACATGACGGGCACGGTGTGGCTGGCGCTGGGCGTCGCCGTGGCGGGTCAGGTGGGCTGGTCGGTGGAAGCGGCCCGGCGGGCGGGGGCCTCCTGGGGGCTGGTGGGCGTCTCCGCCTGTGTCAACCTGCTGTTCGGACTGGCGATCGTCGCGTTGAAGCTGATCCTCAAACACTGAGGTGGTGTCGGCCGCCTGACGCCGTTGCCGCTGGTTCACCTGTTCGGGGTGAGGCCGGACGGGTGAACGGGAGGGACGATCTCAGTGCGGGGTCCACTCCGCCCGCCCCACGCCACCCGCGGGAGGGCCGCTCATGCGCTACGAGATCCGCGTCGACGGGCTCATGTCGGAAACGATGACCAAGGCGTTCCCGGAACTGGAGCACGTGGTCATGTCCGGCCAGACCGTCCTGTTCGGCCCGGTCATCGACGAGGCCCAGCTGTACGGACTGCTGGCCCGCTGCCAGTCGCTGGGACTGCGGGTGGTGGAGATGCGGCGGGTGCCGGAGTGAGCGTCGCGGGGTGACAAGTGAGGTGCCCGGTACCGGAGTTCGGTACCGGGCACCTGGCCCGATCTGTGTACCGGGCAGCCGGCCCGGTCTGCGTTCGGGGCAGCTCGCCCGATCTGTGCGGCCCCCCGCCTCATGCCCCGCTCACAGCATCGACGTCCCGCTCTGCCCCGCTCACAGCATCGATGTCCCGCTCAGAGCATCGTCCGCGCCGTCACCCGCCCCGAGCGCACGGCCTCGCCGAGCGCCTCGAAGTCCCGCTCGTTCTGGTCGGCGTACGCCTGCGCGAACTCGGCGAGCGCGTGCTCGAAATGCTCGCCGCCGCCGAGGTACGCGGCGATGGCGACGGGGTCGCCGGAGCGCGCGTGGGCGCGGGCCAGGCTGGCGCCGCACACCTGGGCGAACAGCCGCAGCATGTCCGGACCCATGGTCTCGGGCCGGGCGATGCCCTTCCAGTCGCGCAGCTGGCGCACGTAGAAGTCGCGGCCCTGTCCGTCCAGGCCCGTCACATGCGTCCAGCCCAGGAAGATGTCACTGGTCGTCTGGATGAGCCGCTGCCCGCTGACGACCCGGCGGCCCTGGTTGTCGTACGGCTCGCCGCCGGTGTACGGGGCGAGCACCGACGTCTGCGCCTCCTTGGCCTGGAGCAGCAGCGGGTCCTCGTCGTCGCGGCCGAGCAGGAGCATGATCCAGCAGCGGGTGCCGACGCTGCCGACACCGACGACCTTGCGGGCCAGGTCCACCATCCGGAAGTGGCTGAGCAGATGCCTGCGTTCGGAGGACAGGGTCTCCGCGTAGCTCTCCACGACCGCTGTGAGCTCCTTCTCGACGCCGGCCGCCTCCGGGGAGTCGGCCGCCACGTCGGCGAGCGGGGTGATGAGCGGCGGGTCCGGGGCGATCCGGCGGCCTTCGGGAGTGTTCGTGGTCAGCTTCTCGAAAGCCTCCATCTGGGTCCGGCTGCGGGCCTTGGCCGTGGCGCGTGCGGTGCGCCGTCGCTCCTCCTTGTCCATCTCGGACGCCATCAGCTTGCGCAACTGGTCGGCCTCGTCGAGGGCGTACCAGATGTCGAGGGTGCGCATCCCGGCGAACTCCCGCATCCGCTCGCGGTAGGAGCGCGCGGCCTCCCGGGCCGTGGCCTTCTGCACGTCGGCCGGGAACTCGTTGGCGCGGGAGGCGATGACGAAGCTGGCGGCCAGGCGCTTGACGTCCCATTCGAAGGGGCCGGCCAGGGTCTCGTCGAAGTCGTTGATGTCGAACACCAGACGCCGCTCGGGCGAGGCGAGCAGCCGGAAGTTGAGCAGGTGGGCGTCTCCGCACAGCTGCACCGTCAGCCCGGAGTGCGGGGCGGGACCGAGGTCGGCGGCCATGATGGCGGCCGCGCCCCGGTAGAAGCGGAACGGCGATTCCATCATGCGGCCGTACCGGATGGGCACCAGGTCCTGCACGCGGGTCGCCGACTGCCTCTCGATGATGTCGATGGGGTCCGGCCGTCCGGCCGGATCGAACCGTGCCTGGTCCGCGCGGGAGACCCGGGTACGGGCGTTCCGGCCGGCGTCGGCCCGCTCCGCAGGCGTCGGGGTGGGGGTGAGCGCGCTCTCTGCCGTCATGTCCGGTCTCCTTCTCCCGCCCCCTGCCTGAGATCCGTGCGCCCCATGGCGGGCGACGGTCCGTGTCCACCCTCACCGGCGCCGTTCGCGCCCGGATCACCCGCCGTGGGTGATCCGGGCGTCCGGACGGGGCGGCACTGTGGGCCGGGTGGGTTCTCCGCAGCCCGTCCCGCCGGCTGTCCGCCGGCACTCCTGTCGATCCGCCGAGGAGGAGCCATGACCGAATCGCGCACATCGGCACAGCCGGCGTCAGGAGCGGGGCCCGGCGGGACGGGCGAGACCGAACAGGCGCTGGCGGAGCTCGGCCGCTCCTGGACCTGGCTGCTCGCCTCGGCGTTCGCCACCCTGATCCCCGGCATCCTGCTGCTGGTCTGGCCGGACGTGACGCTGCACGTGGTGGCTGTCCTCATCGGGCTGTATCTGCTCGTGGGCGGTGTCTTCCGCTTCGTGGCGGTGTTCGCCCAGGAGCGCGGCGACCGGCTCACCGGGCTGCTGCTCTCGGTGCTGTTCGTGCTGGCCGGGGTGCTGTGTCTGCGCAATCCGCTGCAGACCATCGCCGCGCTGTCGGTGATCGTCGGCGTGGTGTGGCTGGTGTCCGGGATGCTGACCGCCTACGCGGCGATCGCCACGAAGAGTCTTCCGCACCGCGGCTTCGTCTTCGGCGCGGCCCTGCTCGGCATCGTCGCGGGCATCGTGGTGCTCGCCCTGCCGAGCGAGTCCGCCGTGGCCCTGACCCGGCTGCTGGGCCTGTGGATGGTGCTGATGGGCGTGGTCGAGGGCGCCGTCGCCTTCGCCTGGCGCTCCGCGCTGCGCCGCGCGGGCATCCCCGGGCATCCGGCCCCCTGACGGGTTCGCCCCGCGATCACCCGATTCGGGTGAGGACGGCGGGTGCCGGGCCGGGCACGCTGAGAGTGCAGTCAACGGCCACCGGTGAGCGGGGCCGGGACGGAGGCAGAAGATGAGCACTGCGACCTACCTCGCGTACGACTACCCACTGCTGAGCATGTTCTGGACCATGCTGTGGTTCTTCCTGTGGATCCTCTGGTTCATCCTGCTCTTCCGGATCATCGTCGACATCTTCCGTGACGACGCTCTGAGCGGCTGGGCCAAGGCGGGCTGGCTGGTGTTCGTGATCCTGCTGCCCTTCCTCGGCGTCTTCGTCTACGTGATCGCCCGGGGCAAGAACATGGGACGCAGGGAGATCGCCCAGGCGCGTGAGCAGCAGCAGCAGTTCGACGACTACGTCAGGGAGACCGCCGGCGGGGGACAGAAGTCCAGCGCCGACGAGCTGAAGAAGCTGGCGCAGCTGCGTGCCGACGGCCACATCTCCGAGGACGAGTACCGCCGCGCCAAGGAACTGGTCCTGTCCGACTACGGACCGGCGGGCGCCAAGCACGAACCCACTGCCCCGGCCACCGGCGCCTGAGCCCGGCGACCGCAGGGAGAGGAGCACCCACATGACCACGTCCGCGACCGGCACCGGCCGGCCCTCGTCGGCGAAGCAGAGCTGGGCCGAGGGACTGACGGTCTTCGCCGCGGTGATGCTGATGATCGAGGGAATCCTCGACATCATGCGCGGCATCATGGCGATCGCCAACGACGACGTCTTCCTCACCACCCCGAACTACGTGTTCGAGTTCGACCTGACCGCCTGGGGCTGGATCCACCTGATCCTCGGTGTGCTGGCCCTGCTCGTGGCGTACGGCCTGTTCACGGGGGCGACCTGGTCGCGGGTGGCCGGCGTGGTGATCGCCTCGCTCGTCATCATCGCCAACTTCCTGTCCCTGCCCTACTACCCGGTGTGGTCGATCGTGGTCATCGCACTCTCCGCACTGGTGATCTGGGCCCTGTGCGTGAAGCGCACCGGAACGGCCGCCCACTGAGCCGACACGCATCGCGCGGAGTTCCGCCCGATGCGGTGGGACACCTCTCTCGCGCGTAGTGTGCGTGCGGCCCGCCCTCGTCTGAACGGAAGGCGACGGCGGGCCGTACGCATGTCTACGGGCCAGGTACGGGAGGACCACGGGTGTCGCAGGTCGCGGGACAGCCTACGGACACGAAGGCGGAGGGGGCTCAGGAGGCGGAGCGGGAACAGGCCGATCCCGACGCCGCGCGCAAGCAGGCCGAGCGGGAACCGGACGTCGAAGGGGAACAGCCGGCCGAGACGCCCCCGTCACCCGGATGGCGGCAGCGGTATCCGCGCACGGTCCGGGCCGCCGCGCTCACCGCCTCCGTCCTGGCCGTGGCCCTCCCGCTGTGCGCCCTGCTGCTGCCCAACCGCCTGGAACGGCTGTCGTTCTGGGCGTTCCTGCGCATCCCCGGCGAGGGTGTCCTGCTGGCCGGGCTGTTGCTCGTCCTGCCGCCCAGGCCCCGGCGGTTCGTGGCGGCGGGCGCCGGGGCGCTCCTCGGTCTGGTCACCGTACTGAAGTGCCTGGACATGGGCTTCTACCAGGTGCTGGCCCGCCCCTTCGACCTGGTGCTGGACTGGATCCTGCTGGACGACGCCGCGGAGTTCGTCCGCGAGTCGTTCGGGCGGACCGGGCAAGTGGTCGCCGTGGGCGGGGCGTCGGCGCTGCTGCTCGTGGTGATCGCGCTGATGACCCTGTCGACGATGCGGCTCGCGCGGCTGCTGGACCGTCACCGTCCGGTGGCGGCGCGCACGACCATGGTCCTCGGCACCGCGTGGATCGTCTGCGTGACCTTCGCCGTGCCGGGCATCGGCGCCCCACTGGCGACCAGGGGAACCTCCGAATTCCTCGGCAACCGCGTGGAGATGGTGCGCGCGGGCATCGCGGACGCCGAGGTCTTCGAGAAGGAGGCGGCGGTCGACGCCTTCGCCGCCACCCCGCCGGACCGGCTGCTGACCGGGCTGCGCGGCAAGGACGTGCTGTTCACCTTCGTCGAGAGCTACGGCAGGACCGCCGTCGAGGACCCCGACATGGCCGCGCGGGTCGGCGCGGTGCTGGCCGACGGCACCGCGTCGCTGAAGGCGGCCGGGTTCGAGGCGCGCAGCGGCTGGCTGCGCTCCCCGGTGACGGGCGCGGGCAGCTGGCTGGCGCACTCCACCTTCCTGTCCGGACTGTGGATCAAGAACCAGCAGCGCTACCGCAGTCTGACCACGAGCGACCGGATGACCCTCACCGGCTACTTCCGCAAGGCGGGCGCGTGGCGCACGGTGGGCATCGTGCCGGGGGTGCGCCGCGCCTGGCCCGAGGGCCGGTACTTCGGCCTGGACCACATCTACGACTCGGAGCGACTCGGCTACCAGGGACCGTACTTCAGCTGGTCGCCGGTCCCGGACCAGTTCAGCATGGAGGCCTTCGAGCGCCTGGAGCACGGCCGGGCGGACCGTGGGCCGCTGATGGCCGAGATCATCCTCGCCTCCAGCCACAACCCCTGGGCGCCGGTCCCGCGCATGATCGACTGGGAGGACCTGGGCGACGGCTCGGTGTTCCACGGCATCGCGGAGGAGGGCAAGGACCCCGAGGAGGTCTGGCGGGACCCCGACAGCGTGCGCACCGAGTACCGGCGGGCCATCGAGTACTCGCTGCGCAGCCTGACCGGCTGGCTGGAGCGCTACGGCGACGACGACACGGTCCTGGTCTTCCTGGGCGACCACCAGCCGGTGCCGACGGTGACGGCCGGCAGCACCAGCCGGGACGTCCCGGTCACGATCGTCGCCCGCGACCCGGAGGTGCTGGACCGGATCGCCGACTGGGACTGGTCGCCGGGCCTCAAGCCCGCGCGGACGGCCCCGGTGTGGGACATGGACCTCTTCCGCGACCGCTTCATGACGGCCTACGGCGATCAGGCCGCGAAGAAGCCCGCGACCCGGTCGGCGAACCGCTCCGGGTCGTCCAGCCAGGGGTAGTGGCCCGCGCCGGACTGCACCACGAGCTCGGCGTGCGGGAAGACCTCGGCCGCCCGCCGGGCGAGCTCCGGCCGCGGCCCGCCGTCGGCGCCGCCCGCGTACACGAGCACGGGCGCGGTGAGGGCGGCGAGCGCGGCCAGGGTGGTGGGCGGGTCGTAGGCCCCGGCGGAGCCGTAGCGGTCGCAGGCCTCCTCGTTGGTCTGCTCCACCTCGCCCGCGGCGTGCGCGGCGGCGCCGGCGTCCCAGCGGCCGTAGAAGAAGGGCAGCAGGGCGTCGTCGAAGTCGCCGCCGGAGAGCCACTTCTCGTAGGCCGGGAAGGCGTCCGCGAACCAGGGCTCGTGCGCCCGCTGCCGGGCGGCGGCGAGCCGGTGCGCGGGGGTGGCGGGCATGCCGAGGGCCCAGGGCGTGGCGGTGATCAGCGCGAGCCGCCGCACCCGGGCCGGATACCGGGCGGCGTAGAGCATCGCAAGGCTGCCGCCCGCCGAGTGCGCGAGCAGGTCCATCCGTTCCAGCCCGAGGTGGACCCGCAGCGCCTCCACGTCGTCCACCAGCCGGTCGCAGCGGTACGTCGCCGGGTCCGCGGGTACCTCGGAGTCGCCGGTGCCGCGCAGGTCGAGCCGGGCCAGCGGGCGCCGCGCGGCCAGTCCGCCCAGGTCGCCGAGGTAGGCCGAGGCCCGCATCGGCCCGCCGGGCAGAACGACCACGGGCTCACCACTCCCCCCGAGCGAGTGGTGGGCCAGGACGGTTCCGTCGTACGCGGCGAAGGTCGGCATGCGGCCGATCCTGTCCCCTTGACGGCGTGGACGACAACGGAGTTTCGGCGGGCCGGAACCCCGTCGCACCGGCGGGACGCCGGCCCGGGAAGGGCGCGGACGTCCCGTCGGCGGGACGCGCGGATCAGTCGGGCAGCCGGTCCAGGACCCACTCGCCGATCTCGGGCGTCATGATCGCGTGCGGGTCGTTGTTCTCGGAGAGCAGGAAGTCGTCGAGGTCGGACTGGTCCGGGGGCAGCCGGTCGATGTCGGCGTACAGGTCGTCCTGCCGGTCCAGGTCACGGACGGAGACCGCGCTGACGGACGGCACGAAGCAGACGGAACGGCGGGCCAGGTCGATGTTCTCGCCGATGGCGGTGAGGGTGTCGCCGACGATGCCGAACGACTCGAGGGTGCCGCCGGGCGCGCCGTCCAGCTCCGGGAAGCCGCGCGTGGCGATCGGGTGGGGGCCGCCGAGGATGCCGTTCAGCACGGCCACCTCCGCCGGGTCGCCCTTCGCCTGGGCCAGGAAGTACGTCCCGTCGAAGAGCGGACCCGAGCAGCTCAGGGCCTTCTCCCCGGCACGGACGCCGTTGCCCACGCCGTCGCCGCGTCCGCTGGAGACGCCGAGCAGACGCGGGATGCGCGGCCAGGAACCGACCCGCTCGAGCGCCTCCAGGAACTCGGTCCGCATCGGGCTCTGGCACGGTGTGCCGTCCACGCCGTCCAGGTACTGCCAGAGCATCTGCTGCGCGGCCGGACTGCCGATCTGGCGCAGATAGGTGTCGTCGGCCGGGGCGAGGTAGTGCGCGAACGCCTGGAGGCCGACGGGCACCCACGCCCCGCGGTGCGGGGTGTCGAACGAGACGTAGACGCCGACGCGATGGTCCATGCGCTGCATCTCCATCTTGGCCAGCGCGTACCGGGCGACCATGCCACCCATGCTGAAGCCGCCGACCGCCATCCGTGCGTCGCCGAGCTGCTCCGCGATCGTCCGCATGAGCGCGGCGGTCATCGTCTCGGCGTTGCGCAGGATCGACTCGCTGCGCTCGTCGAAGCCGACGAGGACCAGCGTCCGGCCGCGGGCGCGGAGCCGGCTGACGAACGGGAACCGGCCGTTCTCCAGGCCGTCGTAGAGCTGGTCGAAGTCGGTCGGGCCGAGGTTGAACCCGTCGGCCAGGACGACCGGGCGCATCACTCCCTGTTGGCCCTGTCCGTAGTACACGCGCGCGCTGCCGCCCGGCAGCTGCCACGTCTCGTCGGCCTGGGGCGCGGCGGGTACCGCCGGTGCGGCCAGCGGGGTCACGAGTCCCATCGACGCGGCCGCCTTTCTGGCCTTGTCGATCTTGCTGTCTGCCATGTACGTCCCTTTCGGCGCTGACGGCAATTGCTTCACGGCACCTTTCGCCGGGCACATCCCGATTTACTCATGCATGAGGCATATTTCACCGGACGGGATGATCACCGGTCAGCGCGTTGACGCCCCCGCGGGCCGCGACACCGGCGAGGAATCCCGGGCCACCCCCTTGCCAGGCACCCCGGGCGACTGGATAACTGATCCCTGACACCACGACCGAATGATCGGTCGCCCGAATTGGCACGGTTGGTGAGAGAGGCGGTCCCATGGCGGACACGACGGAGCTGCTGGACGCGGGCGAGCGCCTGGACAGGGACGAGCTGCGCGCCCTGCAACTGGACCGGCTGCGCGCCTCGCTCCGTCACGCGTACGCGAACGTGCCCTTCCACCGCGAGGCCTTCGACAAGGCGGGAGTCCGTCCCGAGGACTGCCACACCCTCGCCGACCTGGCCCGCTTCCCCTTCACCACCAAGGCGGACCTGCGCGAGAACTACCCGTACGGAATGTTCGCCGTGCCCCGCGAACGCGTCCGCCGGCTGCACGCCTCCAGCGGCACGACCGGCCGTCCGACCGTGGTCGGCTACACCGACGACGATCTGTCCATGTGGTCCGACATGGTGGCCCGTTCACTGCGCGCGGCCGGCGCCCGCCCCGGCGACACGGTCCATGTCGCCTACGGCTACGGCCTGTTCACCGGCGGCCTCGGCGCGCACTACGGCGCCGAGCGCCTCGGCTGCACGGTCGTCCCGGCCTCCGGCGGCATGACCTCCCGTCAGGTCCAGCTGATCCAGGACCTGAAGCCGCGGATCATCATGGTCACACCGTCCTACATGCTGACCCTTCTGGACGAGTTCGAGCGGCAGGGCGTGGACCCGCGCGGCACCTCGCTGGAGGTCGGCGTCTTCGGGGCCGAGCCGTGGACCGAGGCGATGCGGGAGGAGATCGAGGAGCGGTTCGGGATCGACGCGGTCGACATATACGGCCTGTCGGAGGTGATCGGCCCGGGTGTCTCCCAGGAGTGCGTGGAGACCAAGGACGGCCTGCACATCTGGGAGGACCACTTCTACCCCGAGGTCGTCGACCCCCTCACCGGCGAGGTGCTCCCCGAGGGCGAGGAGGGCGAGCTGGTCTTCACCTCGCTCACCAAGCAGGCCATGCCGGTCGTCCGCTACCGCACCCGCGACCTGACCCGGCTGCTGCCCGGCACGGCCCGGGTGTTCCGGCGGATGAGCAAGGTGACCGGGCGCAGCGACGACATGATCATCCTGCGCGGGGTGAACCTCTTCCCGACCCAGGTCGAGGAGATCCTGCTGCGCACCCCCGCCGTCGCCCCGCACTTCCAGCTCCGGCTCACCCGCGAGGGCCGGCTGGACGCCCTGACGGTCAAGGCGGAGGCCCGCGCCGACGCCACGGCCGAGGCCAGGCAGGCGGCCGCCCGGTCGGTCGCGGCCGCGGTGAAGGACGGCATCGGGGTCTCGGCCGGGGTGGAGATCGTCGACCCCGGGACGCTGGAGCGCTCGGTGGGCAAGATCCGCCGGATCGTGGACGAGCGCCCGCGCTGAGCCGCCGCGGGCCGGTCCTGGGGAGCCCTCCCCCGGTTTGTGCCGGGACCGTCGGTCAGCCCAGCCGGTCCCGCAGCTCCCGCTTGAGGATCTTGCCGCTGGCGTTGCGCGGCAGCGCGTCGACGAACACCAGCCGCTTGGGCACCTTGAACGCGGGGAGCCGTTCCCGGACGTGGGCGAGCAGTTCCTCCTCGCCGACCTCGTCCCGGGCGACCACCACCGCGGTGATCGCCTCGATCCACTTGGGGTCGGGCAGGCCGATCACGGCCACCTCGCCGACCGCCTCATGGGCGTAGAGGGCGTCCTCCACCTGCCGGGAAGCGACCAGGACGCCACCGGAGTTGATGACGTCCTTCACCCGGTCGACGATCGTCAGATAGCCGTCGGCGTCCCGGACGGCGAGGTCGCCGGAGCGGAACCAGCCGTCGCGGAAGGCCGCTTCGGTCTCCTCGGGCTTGTCCCAGTACCCCTCGCACAGCTGCGGTGAGCGGTAGACGATCTCACCGGGGGTGTCGTCGGGGACGTCCTTGCCGTCCTCGTCGACCACCCGCGCGTCGACGAACAGCACCGTGCGGCCGCAGGAGGCGGGGCGGCCGTCGTGCTCGTCGGGGCCGAGCACCGTGGCCAGGGGGCCGATCTCGCTCTGCCCGAAGCAGTTGTAGAAGGCCAGCCGGGGCAGCCGCTCGCGCAGCCGGGCCAGCACCGGGACCGGCATGATCGAGGCGCCGTAGTACGCCTTGCGCAGGCCGTCGAGGTCGCGGGTGGCGAAGTCGGGGCGGTGGGACAGTCCGATCCATACCGTCGGCGGGGCGAACAGACTGTCCACACGGCCGGACTCGACGAGGTCGAACAGCACGTCGCCGTCGGGGGCGTCGAGAATGACGTTCGTCGCGCCGACGGCGAGATACGGCAGCAGGAACACATGCATCTGGGCCGAGTGGTAGAGCGGCAGCGCGTGCGCCGGGCGGTCCCCCGCGCTCAGGTCCAGCGCCGTGATCGCGCTCAAGTACTCGTGCACCAGCGCCCGGTGGGTCATCATCGCGCCCTTGGGCAGCGCGGTCGTGCCCGAGGTGTACAGCAGCTGCACCAGATCCTCGGTGCGCGGCTCGGGCCCGTCGTACGGCGGTGTCTGCCGCAGCCGCGCGAGCAGCGAGTCGTCCGCGTCCCGCAGCGGCAACGACCTTACGCCTGCGGGGAGTCGGCTCGCGAGGTCCGGGTCTGTGAGGACCAGCGTGCTGCCCGACTGCTCGATCAGGTACGTCAGGTCGTCGCCGGTGAGGTTCTGGTTGACCGGGACGTGCACCAGGCCCGCGCGGGCGCAGGCGAGGAAGGCGATGAGGTAGACGTCGGAGTTGTGGCCGTAGGCGGCGACCCGGTCCCCCGGTGCGAGGCCCTCGGCCCGTAGGGCGGAGGCCGCGCGCGACACCGCGTCGTCGAGTTCCTCGTACGTCCAGGTGCGGTCGTGGTACGTCAGCGCGCGGCGGGCGGGGGTGCGGCGGGCGGTTCGTCGCAGCACGCCGTCGACCGTGCTGCCGTGTCCTGGCGTCATGCCACATCCTCGGCCGGGCGGCCGCGCAGGGTCAAGCACCCTCCCCCGGGCCGTGCAACGCCGCGGCTCTCCGCCGTTCCGCCTGCCACCCCAACAGCCCCTCCCTCAACGGGGTTGCCACCCACGCCCCCACGCAGCACGACTCCGAGCCACGTCATCCACACCCTTTCGCGCAGTTCCCCGCGCCCCCTAAGGACTTCGACTGCGCGTTTGTTCGTGGCCGTTCGCGCAGTTCCCCGCGCCCCTTCTGGACTTCGGCTGCGGGCCGTCCGTAGCCGATCGCGCAGTTCCCCGCGCCCCTTGAGGACTTCGGCTGCGGGCCGGTTGTGGCTGATCGCGCAGTTCCCCGCGCCCCTGAGGGGGGGTGGTCTGGGGGGTTGATCATGGGCTGATCAGCGGGGTCCAGCGCCCCTCAAAGGCCTGGATGCTTGGGGTGTTCGGGCTTGGGGTGGTGTTCTTCATGTCTCTGCAAGGCAGCCGTGCAACACCCCAGGGGCGCGGGGAACTGCGCGAGCGGCCATCGGGCACCCGCACACGGCGACGTGCATCAGCCGGCCACGAGCTGTCCGACTCGTATTCAGGCCCGTTCGGACCAGTACGGGTCCCGGAGGCGGCGTTTGTAGAGTTTGCCGTTGGGGTCGCGGGGCATGCGGGCGACGAAGTCCACACTGCGGGGACGCTTGTAGCCGGCCAGAAGCCGCCCACAGTGTTCGAGAAGCTCCGCGGCGAGCGCGGACCCGGCCTTCCGGCCCGGGGCGGGTTCGACGACGGCCTTGACCTGCTCGCCCCACTCGTCGTGCGGCACACCGAAGACCGCGGCGTCGGCGACAGCCGGATGGGCGAGCAGCGCGGACTCGATCTCCGCGGGGTAGATGTTGACCCCACCCGAGATGATCATGTCGATCTTGCGGTCGCGCAGGAAGAGATAGCCGTCCTCGTCGAGATGGCCGAGGTCACCGACCGTGAAGAAGTCGCCGACCCGGTTGCGGCGCGTCTTGTCCTCGTCCTTGTGATAGGCGAAGCCACCCGTGGTCATCTTCATGTAGACCGTGCCGAGTTGCCCCGGCGGCAGAGCCTTCCCGTCGTCGTCGAGGACCGCGAGCTCGCTGATCGGCCAGGCCCGGCCGACCGTGCCGGGCTTCTTCAGCCAGTCCTCGGCGGTCGCGAAGGCACCACCGCCCTCGCTGGCCGCGTAGTACTCCTCCACACAGGTCCCCCACCACTCGATCATGGCCCGTTTCACATGGTCGGGGCAGGGCGCGGCGCCATGGACCGCGTGTCGCATGGAGGAGACGTCGTAGCGGCGGCGGACCTCCTCCGGGAGGGTCAGCAGACGGTGGAACTGTGTCGGGACCATGTGCGTGTGGGTGCACCGGTGGGCGTCGATCAGCCGCAGCATCTCCTCGGGCGTCCACTTGTCCATCAGCACCAGTTGATGGCCGATGTGCAGCGAGGCGCCGGCGAACTGGAGCACGGCCGTGTGGTAGAGCGGCGAGCAGACCAGATGGACGTTGTCGTCGTACGGCCGAATGCCGAAGATGCCGAGGAAGCCGCCGAGGTAGGCCTCCTCGGGCGGCTTTCCGGGCAGCGGGCGGCGGATGCCTCGGGGGCGTCCGGTGGTGCCGGACGTGTAGTTCATGACCCAGCCGAGCGTGCGGTCGCCGGGGACCGACTCCGGCTGCCCGTCGAGGAGTTCGGGATAGGGCCGGAAGCCCTCGGCGCTGCCGACGGCGTAGCGGCGGGCGCCCGGGAGCCCCGCCTCGTCGGCCGCGTCGCGGGCGGCCCCGGCGAACCGCTCGTGCGCGATCAGCACCTTGGCGCCGGAGTCGGCGACGATCCAGGCGATCTCGGGACCCACCAGGTGGTGGTTGACGGGCACGAGATAGAACCCGGCCTGCTGGGAGGCCAGATAGGCGGTGAGGAACTCCGGGCCGTTCGGCAGTACGACGGCGAAGGCGTCCCCGCGCTCGAGGCCCGCGGCGCGCAGGCCGTGGACGAGGCGGTTGGCGGCGCCGTGCAGTTCTCCGGCGGTCCATGGCGTGCCGTCGGCGGCGACGAGGACGGTGCGGTCGGGCTCGGCGGTGGCCTGGGCCCAGAATCCGGCGGGAGGTGTGCTCATGGGCGGCCGCTCCTTCCGGCGGGTGACGAGGTGGGGGCGAGTCCGGCGCGCGGTGTGCCCGTCATCGGCCGTTCCTCCCCGCGATGCGGTTGACACGGTCCACGGCCCGTTCGAAGCCGCGGGTGAGGTCGTCGAAGACCTCCTGGACGCTGCGTTCGCTGTTCATGCGGCCGACGATCTGGCCGACGGGTGTGCCGAGCAGCGGTTCGACCTCGTGCTTCTGGATGCGGGACACGGCCTCGGCGACGAGGAGTCCCTGGAGGGGCATCGGGAGCGGGCCGGGCCCGGCGGGGTCGTCCCAGGCCTCGGTCCAGGCGGTGCGCAGCTGGCGGGCGGGCTTCCCGGTCAGCGCGCGGGAGCGGACGGTGTCGCCGGAGCCGGCCGCGAGCAGTTTGCGGGTGAGGACGGGCGAGCGCAGCCCGGCCTCGGTGGTGGTCAGCCACAGGGAACCCAGCCACACGCCCTGGGCGCCGAGCGCGAGGGCCGCGGCGACCTGCTGCCCGCTGCCGATGCCGCCCGCGGCGAGGACGGGCAGCGGGGCGACGGCCTCGACGACCTCGGGGGTGAGCACCATGGAGGCGATCTCGCCGGTGTGGCCGCCGGCCTCGTACCCCTGGGCCACGACGACGTCGATGCCCGCGTCGCGGTGCTTGAGGGCGTGCCGGGCGCTGCCGGCGAGGGCGGCGACCAGTACGCCCCGCTCCTGGGCGCGGGTGACCACGTCGGCCGGGGGCGAGCCGAGGGCGTTGGCGAGCAGCCGGATCGGGTAGTCGAAGGCGACGTCGAGCTGGGTGCGGGCGACCTGTTCCATCCAGCCGGTGATCCGCCAGCCGGAGGCCTCGCCCTCGGCGAGCCCGGGCACCCCGTACCGGGCGAGGGTGTCGCGCACGAACGCGCGGTGCCCCTCGGGGATCATCGCCTCCACGTCGGCCTCGGTGACGCCCTCGACCTTGCTGGCGGGCATGACGACGTCCAGGCCGTACGGCCGTCCGTCCACGTGCGCCTCGATCCAGTCGAGGTCGCGCTTGAGGTCGTCGGGGGCGGTGTACCGCACCGCGCCGAGCACGCCGAACCCGCCCGCCCGGCTGATGGCCGCGGCGACCGCGGGGAACGGCGTGAAGCCGAAGACAGCGTGCTCGACGCCCAGTTGCCGGCTCAGCTCCGTCTGCATGGGCGCAGGATGCCCGAGTCCCCCGGATGACGGAAGAGGTTCTCTGACACATCGTCAGATTCGTGGACGGGAGCCTGCCGCCGAGCGCGGTCGCACGGCAGGACGGACCCCGGACACCGCGGATACCCCAGCCCCCGGACGGACCCAGGGCCCGGGCAGACGCTAAGGCGCGGTCTCCAGCACCGCCATCGCCGCGTTGTGCCCCGGCACCCCGCTCACGCCGCCCCCGCGCACCGCGCCCGCCCCGCACAGCAGGACGTTGGCGTGCGGGGTCTCCACGCCCCAGCGGCCTGTCCCGTCCTGCGCGTAGGGCCAGGACAGCTCCCGGTGGAAGATGTTGCCGCCGGGCAGCCGCAGGTCGCGTTCCAGGTCGAGCGGGGTCTTCGCCTCGATGCAGGGGCGGCCGTCGGTGTCGGTGGCCAGACAGTCGGCGAGGGGCTCGGCGAGATGGGCGTCGAGCTGGGCGAGGGTGAGTTTGAGCAGTTCCTCGCGGACGCCGTCGTTGTCCCGGTCGAACAGCCGGGCCGGGGTGTGCAGCCCGAACAGGGTGAGCGTCTGATAGCCCTGCTCGACGAGGTCGGGGCCGAGGATCGTCGGGTCGGTCAGGGAGTGGCAGTAGATCTCCGAGGGCGGCGCGGCGGGCAGCTCGCCGGCGGCGGCCTGGCGGTGGGCCTCGGCCAGCTGCTCGTAGCCCTCGGCGATGTGGAAGGTTCCGGAGAACGCCTCACGCGGGTCGACCGCGGCGTCCCGCAGCCTCGGCAGCCGCTTGAGCAGCATGTTCACCTTGAGCTGTGCGCCCTCGGCCGGGGCGGGCGGCTCGGCGCCGGTCAGCGCGGCCAGCGCCTGCGGGGAGGCGTTGACCAGCACGTGCCGGGCGCCGACGACGCCCTCGCCGTCGGCCGTGCGGTAGGTGACCTCCGCCGTACGGCCGTCCGTGTCGATGCGGACCGCCTCGTGGCCGGTGGCGATGACGGCACCGGCCTCGCGCGCGGCAGAGGCGAGCGCGTCGGTCAGCGCGCCCATGCCGCCCACGGGCACGTCCCAGTCGCCGGTGCCGCCGCCGATGACGTGGTAGAGGAAGCAGCGGTTCTGGGCCAGCGAGGGGTCGTGGGCGTCGGCGAAGGTGCCGATGAGGGCGTCGGTGAGGACCACGCCGCGGACCAGGTCGTCGGCGAAGCGGTCCTCCACGGCGACCCCGATCGGCTCCTCGAACAGGGTCCGCCAGGCCTCCTCGTCGCCGACCCGGTGGCGCAGTTCCTCCCGGGTGGGCAGCGGTTCGGTGAGGGTGGGGAACACACTGCGGGCGACCCGGCCGGTCATGTCGTAGAACCGCTGCCAGGACGCGTACTCGCGCTCGCCGCCGGTGAGCCGGGCGAAGGCCTCGCGGGTGCGCTGTTCGCCGCCGCCGACGAGGAGTCCGGTGGGACGGCCGTCGCGCTCGGCCGGGGTGTACGAGGAGATGGTGCGCGAACGGACGGCGAAGCGCAGGCCGAGGTCGCCGACGATCTTCTCGGGGAGCAGGCTGACCAGGTAGGAGTAGCGCGACAGCCGGGCGTCGACGCCCGCGAAGGGGCGGGTGGACACGGCCGCGCCGCCGGTGTGGCCGAGCCGTTCCAGGACCAGCACGGAGCGGCCGGCGCGGGCCAGGTAGGCGGCGGCGACCAGGCCGTTGTGGCCGCCTCCGACGATCACGGCGTCGTAGGAGCGGGCTGCGGGGGCTTCCTCGGGTGCGGACATGGTTCTTCGTAACACGAGGTGATCACCGGCGGCCAGAGGGCGGTTTCCGCCGCGGCCGGCTCCCGGGTCCGAGCCGGGCCATGGCCCGCAGGATGTGCTGGGGCGGCAGCTGCCACCGCAGTCGCGCCGGGATCAGCCGCAGAAGCAGCCCGGCCGCGCGCAGCCCGCGGGTGACGGCGACGGGCTTCGGGGCGGGCCTGCCGTACAGCTCGTGGGCGTGGGCGGGGAGCGAGGCGTAGGCCAGGCGCGCGACCGGCCGCCACAGCAGGGCGCGCAGCGGCAGCAGCAGGGGATGGACGGGCGGGCCGCGCAGGAAGTCGTCCACCTCCACCGCCTCGGCCCCGGCGGCGAGTTGGGGCCGTACCCGGGCGAAGTAGGCGGCCAGCTCCGCCCGGTCGGCGGGGACGGTCGCGGGGTCGAGGCCCACCAGGCGGGCGCTGACGAGGTGTTCGCGGACGTAGCGGTCGGCCTCGGCGTCGGTGAGCGGGTAGCCGGAGCGGCGCAGCACGTGCAGATAGGAGTCGATCTCGGCGCAGTGCACCCAGAGCAGCAGTTCGGGTTCGTCGATGCCGTACGACTCCCCGGTGGCGGGGTCGGTCGCGGTGAGCCGGGCGTGGATGCCCCGGACCCGGGAGCCGGCCCGCTCGGCGGCCTCGGTGGTGCCGTAGGTCGTCGTGCCGACGTAGCTCGCGGTGCGCAGCAGCCGGCCCCAGGCGTCACGCCGGAAGTCGCTGTTCTGGGTGACCCCGCGCACCGCGCGCGGATGCAGGGCCTGGAGGTAGAGCGCCCGGACCCCGGCGATCCACATGATCGGGTCGCCGTGGCACTGCCAGGTGACCGACTCGGGACCGAACAGTCCCGGGTCTCCCGTGCGCGTGTCCGCCATGGACAGCAGGTTATCGCCGCACCTTCGGCATGCCGAGGCCGATCCAGGAGATGATCTCGCGCTGGATCTCGTTGTTGCCGCCGCCGAAGGTGAAGATGACGGCGGAGCGGTAGCCGCGTTCGAGTTCGCCGCGCAGGACCGCGCCCGCGGAGCCCTCCTTGAGCGCGCCGGGGGCGGCGGTGACCTCCAGGAGCCAGGCGTAGGCGTCGCGGCGGGCCTCGGAGCCGTAGACCTTGACGGCGGAGGCGTCCTGGGGGGTGAGGGTGCCGTTCTGGAGGGCGCCGACCATCTGCCAGTTGAGGAGCCGGAGTGCCTCCAGCCGGACGTGCGTCCGGGCCAGGCTGCGGCACACCCAGGGCAGGTCGAGGACCCGGCGGCCGTCGGCGAG
This sequence comes from Streptomyces sp. NPDC048600, assembly GCF_055587025.1. Lineage (NCBI taxonomy): Bacteria > Bacillati > Actinomycetota > Actinomycetes > Kitasatosporales > Streptomycetaceae > Streptomyces > Streptomyces sp. NPDC048600. The sequence continues at coordinate 134,622 of NZ_JBVJGZ010000019.1, forward strand.
CTTGGTCTGCGCGGCCCAGTTCCGGACGTCGTGCAGGGCGCGGACGGCCATGGTGCCGTGGGCGGCGAGGGTGACGCGCTCGTGGTTGAGCTGGTTGGTGATGAGCCGCCAGCCCTGGTTCTCGGCGCCGACGCGGCGGTCGGCGGGGACGCGGATGTTCTCGTAGTGGCTGGCGGTGGTGTCGTGTCCGGCGAGGGTGTTGATGAGGGTGCAGGAGTAGCCGGGGTCGGTGGTCGGCACCAGGAGCATGGTGATGCCCCGGTGGGCGGGGGCGTCGGGGTCGGTGCGCACGGCGAGCCAGACCCAGTCGGCGGTGTCGCCGTTGGTGGTCCAGATCTTGTGGCCGTCGACGATGTAGTCGTCGCCCTCCCGCACGGCCCGGGTCTTCAGGGCGGCGAGGTCGGTGCCCGCGTCGGGTTCGCTGTAGCCGATGGCGAAGTCGATCTCGCCGGAGAGGATGCGCGGCAGGAAGTACGCCTTCTGCTCGTCGGTGCCGTAGCGCATGATCGTCGGGCCGACGGTGTTCAGGGCCATCAGCGGCAGGGGCACTCCGGCCTGGGCGGCCTCGTCGAAGAAGACGAACTGTTCGGTCGGGGTCAGGCCGCGGCCGCCGTACTCCGTGGGCCATCCGACGCCGAGCCAGCCGTCGGCTCCGAGGCGGCGGATCGTCTCGCGGTAGAAGCGCTTCTGGGCGGCCGGGTCGGCGTGCCGGGCGTAGGCGTTGTCCGGTACCAACTCGGCGAAGTACGCGCGCAGTTCGCTGCGCAGCCGGAGCTGCTCGGGGGTGTGGTCGAGATGCACGGCGTCTCCAGTCTCGCGCTGGGCCGGTCCTGACGGCGCACACCGTAGAACGTGTTCCAGAAATTGGGAACGCCCGCGCCGTGAACACCTCCCGTGACCATGCGGACACCCATGGTCATTTGCCGTCCGCCGTCCCTCCAGGGGGTGTTCGGTGCCTGATACGCGGGTATTTTGGCTGGTATGAGTACCGCTTCGATGCAGCTGGCCGATGCGAGCGGTCTCCTCAGTCTGGGGATGTTCGGTGTCGGCATCGTCCTTCTGGCCGTGCTGGCCGGCAGCTTCTGGCTGGGCAACCGCATCCGCAGCGAAGAGCCACCCCGGCCGAAGCCGGAGGAACAGCCTCATCTGCCGGAGGGCGGCCCGGTCCACGAGATCCGTGAGAACCGCGAACCCGAGGAGATCCCGAAGACCCCCAAGGGCGAACGGCCCCTCACCCCGTACGAGCTGTCCAACTCGCAGACCCGGGCCAGTGCCAAGAAGGAACGACCACGGTGGAGCAAGGGCAGCAGCGGCTCCTTCGGCGGAGGAGGACTCGGGGCCCACTGAGCCGCCCCCGGCACACCCGGTATCCGTCACCACCCACCCCGACCGGCGCCCGGCCGGCGCGGTCCCGTCCCGCAGGGGTTCAGTCGGGCAGCGTCAGCTGCACCGTCTCCCCCGGTTCGAGGCGGACCTCGCGGCCGGGCAGCCGTACGTCCACGGGTCCGGCGTCGGAGTGCGGCACGGTGATCTCCAGCCGGCCGTGCCGCAGCCGCAGATGGATGCCCCAGTGGCGGCGGTGGCGCAGGGAGAAGCCGTAGCTGGACAGCTCCGGCAGCGGGACGGGGTCCAGATGCAGGGCGCCGTCGCGGGCCTCAAGACCGGTCAGACCGCGCTGGACGAGGTCCAGGGTGCCGGCCATGGCGCCCAGGTGGATGCCCTCGCCGGTGGTGCCGCCCTGGACGTCGGCGATGTCGCCGCGCAGGGCCTCCTGGCAGAACTCCCAGGCCTCCGCGCGCCGGTCGCGGGCCAGCACCCAGCCGTGCACCAGGCCGCTGAGCGTGGAGCCGTGGCTGGTGCGGTGCAGATAGTGGTCGACCGTGCGCCGCCAGATGTCGTCGTCCAGCAGCACACCGAGCCGGGAGAACAGGCCCTTCAGCGCGGACGGCCGGAACAGATAGCCGAGCATCAGCACATCGGCCTGCTTGGAGGCCCGGTAGCGGTTGACCGTGTCGCCCTCGGCCTCCAGGATGCGGTCTAGGCGCCGGATGTCGTCGTAGCGGGCCCGGTAGCCGCTCCAGTCCAGCTCGGCCAGCTCGCCGTAGCCGTCGAACTGGCTGATGACGCCCTCGTGGAAGGGCACGTACAGGGTGCGCGACACCTCCTCCCACAGCTCCAGCTCACCCTCGTCCAGGCCGGTGCGCTCGCCCAGTTCGCGGCGCCGCGGCTCGGGCAGGCCGCTCAGCACGTCCAGGGTGCGGGCCAGCACCCAGGCGGCGGTGACGTTCGTGTACGCGTTGTCGTCCAGGCCGGGCTCGGCGGCGTCGGGGTAGGCGTCGTGGTACTCGTCGGGTCCCATCACCCGCCGGATGCGGTGCCGGCCGAGGTCTTCGTCCCAGACGGCCGCGTCCGCCCAGAAACGGGCGATCTGGAGCAGCATCTCGGCGCCCTTGGTGTGCAGGAACTCCACGTCCCCGCTGGCGTCGCAGTACCTGAGCACGTTGTAGGCGATGGCCGAGCCGACGTGGTACTGCAACCGGGAGCGGTCCGGCAGCCAGCGGCCCGAGCGCGGGTTGAGATGCACCCGCTGGGTCTCCTCGCGGCCGTCGCTGCCGCTCTGCCACGGGTACATCGCGCCCCGCCGCCCGGCGTCCCGGGCCGCGGTGCAGGCCTGCTCCAGACGCCGGTGCCGGTAGCGCAGCAGGGCGCGGGCCACCTCGGGAAAGTGCAGGTCCAGATACGGCAGCACGAACAGCTCGTCCCAGAAGACATGGCCGCGGTAGGCCTCGCCGTGCAGTCCGCGCGCGGGTACGCCGACGTCCAGGTCGGCGGTGTGCGGGGACAGCGTCTGGAGCACATGGAACATGTGCAGCCGCAGGATGCGCCCGGCCTCACCGGGCACCTCCAGGTCGGCCCGGCGCCACAGCTGGGCCCACGCCGTGCGGTGCGAGTCGAGCAGCGCGTCGAAGTCCGCGGCCCGCTCGACCCGGGCGACCGCCGCGAACAGCGGGTCGCTGATGGCCGGGTCGTGGGAGGTGTGCAGGGCGACGATCTTGTCGACGGTGGCGGTGTGCCCCGGCCGCAGGGTCAGGCGCGTGCACTGGACGGTGCGTGAACGGGTGTGCCGTACGGCGACGGGCTCCGCGCAGTCGAGCCGGGCGGCCATGCCGATGCGGATGTCGGAGGTACGCGTGCGGCAGCGCAGCCACGCCGTGTCGGCGTCGGCGGTGCCGGTGTGCACATGGGTGAGGTGGTGGCCGTCCAGATCCCGGTAGCGGGTCACTCCCGCGTTGCTCACCCCGCCGTCCAGCGCCGCCTCGACCTCCAGCTCCCCGGTGTGGCCGTGCGCGGTGAACTCGGTGCGCAGCGCGGCCAGATGCGGGTCGGCCATGTGTGCCAGCCGCAGCTGCCGCACCCACAGGGTGCCGCCCTCCGCCAGCGCGTAGCGGGTACGGCGCTCCAGCACACCGTCGGTGAGGTGCAGCACCTGCGCGTGGTCGAGCACCTCGGCGGTGTCCGGGGTCAGCCAGGCCCCGCCATGGGTGCGGAAACGCAGCGGCAGCCAGTTGGGGACGTTGACCATGTCCTCGTTCTCGACCGCCCGGCCCGACACGTGCGAGACCAGCCGGTTGTAGCAGCCCGCCACATAGGTGCCCGGGTAGTGCACGTCGTCGGCCGCGCACTCGGGCAGCGCGCCGCGGGTCGCGAAGTAGCCGTTGCCGAGTGTGCACAGCGACTCGCGCAGCCGCTCGTCGGCGGGCTCGTAGCCCTCGTACTCCCAGGTCCAGCCCGTCACCGCGCCTCCTTGTCGGCGGCCGTCCTACGGTCTTGAGCCCCCCGGCGTCGTACGGTCCTGCCCTCGGGGTGCCCGGTCAGCCGGGTGTCGCCCGGGCGGCGTCCAGGCCGGCGACCCTGGCCATGTTCTCCCGGTCCTCGGCGTCCTCGCTGGGCGAGGCGGCGAACCAGGCGTCGAGGATCTCCTTCAGCAGGGGTTCCGAGGTCAGCCGCAGGCTGAGGGCGAGGACGTTGGCGTCGTTCCAGCGGCGGGCGCCGTCCGCGGTGCCGGCGTCCGTGCACAGGGCCGCGCGGACCCCGGGCACCTTGTTCGCCGCGATCGACGCCCCGGTGCCGGTCCAGCAGCAGACCACCGCCTGGTCGGCGCCGCCCTCGGCGACCTCGAGGGCGGCGGCCGCGGAGCACACCGCCCACCGAGGGTCGTCGCCCGCGCGCAGGGCCCCGTGCTCGCTGACGTCGTGGCCGCGCTCGCGCAGTTCCACGACGAGCCGCCGGGCAACGGGTTCGTCCATGTCGGACGAGACGGAGATCCGCATGCTTGGGAGCGTACCGGTGGCCCCGGGCTCAGCGCCGCTTGAACTCCACCGGGCCGGCGTTCATCTCGACGGCCCCGTCGGGGTGCAGCACGGGGCGGCGCTCGGTCATCCGGCCGCTGTACGCCTCGACGTGCCGGATGGCGGCGCCGTCGGGGTCGGTGAAGTCGACCAGGGCGATGGCCACCCAGTAGCGGGTCTTGGTGTTCTCGAACAGCGGCACGGTGACCGTGGAGCCCCGTCCGTCGGTGACGACGACCTTGGCGCCGAAGCTGCGGAAGGACCCGAAGCCGTTGCTGACGGCGGAGTACGCGCACAGCAGGACGTAGCCCTGCCGGTCGGGGCGGACGATCCGCACGGTCTCCTTGCCGGGGACCCTGGCGTCGCCGTCCAGCTGGATGTGGGGCGCCTGCTTCAGCGCGCCCTTCTGGTTGTAGTAGACGACGTCGGCGCCCTTGCCCTTCTTCGCCGTGCCCCTGGCCGGGGCCGGGGAGCCCGTCGCGGGCAGTGGCTCGCCCTCCGGCCTGTGGCCGGACTTCACGACGGTTCCGGGGGTCCTGGCACCGCGCAGGGCCTTGTGGGCGGGCACGAACAGGGCGTACAGGTCGAGGTCGGCGCCCCGGCGGCGGCGTTCGTCACTGCCTCCGTCCCATTCCAGGGTGGCCGTGACGACGAGTTCCTGGTCCTGCTTGTCGAGGCTGATGGTGGCCTGGCTGCCCTTGTCGAGGCTGACGGTGCCGAGCGGGGGTTTGCGCAGGCTCATGGGGGCGGACGGGGGCTGGGCGGGCCGGGGAGGCTGTGCCGCGGTGTCGCGCGGCCCGCTCGCGTCCTCGGGCCCGGCCACGACTGCGCCCTCACCCTCGCCCTCGCTCCCGTCGCCGTCCTCGGCGACGTCGATGCCGAAGTCGGTGGCGAGGCCCGCCAGGCCGTCGGCGTAGCCCTGGCCGATGGCGCGCAGCTTCCAGCCGGGGCCGCGCCGGTACAGCTCCATCAGCAGTACGGCGCGCTCGCCGTCAAGGAGGGGCGGCGGCCGGAAGTCGACGGGTTCGGCGCCGTCCTGACGGGCCCGGACGAGCACGTCACGGACGGCGGAGAAGGTGCGCGAGGTGTCGTCGGGGTCGCAGCTTCCGACGAGCACGACCCGGTCGACGTCGGCGGGCAGCGCGCCGGGGCGCACCTCGACGCGCTCGGGCCCGGTGGCGTCGGCGGGCAGATGGCGCACGGCCCCGGACTCGGCCTCGGGCTGGTTGTAGAAGACCAGGTCGTCGTCGGAGCGGACCCTGCCGTCCGCGGTGACCAGCAGCGCGCTGAGGTCCACCTGCTCACCTTCGGCGTGCAGTTCCGCCGTGACCGGATCTTCCCCTACCGCCGTGTTGCCGCCCTTGCCGAGCTCCGGCACGCCGCCCACCCCCTGTGGTTCCCCGTCGACTTCCGGCCACGATGTCATATCGGGTCGGGATTCGGGGAAGCGTCGCACAGCGGCGCGGGCCGGGCCGCCCCACCGTCGCGCCGGGCGTGGGCGTCCAGGTGGGCCTGGATGTACGGCACGGCCACGGTGTGGAGTTCGCCGTCGACGAAGGCGGGCTGGACATTGACCTCGAAGACGACCCCGCCGTTCTCCACGGCCAGGTCGACCCCGGCGAAGGGCAGTCCGACCGACGCGGTCGCGGCGACGGCCAGCTCGGTCAGCCGGGGGGCGAGATCGGGCGGGGCGATGGGCACGGGGACGGCGCCCTGACAGGTGTTGCAGGGGGTGTCGGGCGAGGACTGGATGTGCTCGCGGGCGTGCACGACCTCGCCGTGCAGCACGAACACCCGGAACTGGTGGCGGGCGCCGCCGGTGGTGATGTTCCCCGCGTCGCGGGACAGCAGCCAGTCGGTGCCCCGCAGGGCGTAGTGGTCGGCGGCCCGGCGCAGGGATTCCGGGCCGGTGACGTGGAAGGTGTCGTCGCCGCCGGTGCCGACGACGGGCCGGGCCCAGGCGTCGCCGCCGAGCTTGTCCAGGGCCGCGGCCGCCTCCTCGTGAGCGGGGCCGGACAGCAGGAGCGTCTCCATGTGGCCGACGCCGTCCCGCCGGAGGCGTTCGACGGTGAGGTGCTTCTCGGTCGCCGCCCGCCAGGCGTCGGGCCGGGACGCGAGCGTGACCGGGCCGTACCGGTCCAGCAGCAGCTGGAGCGGGGCGAGCGCGCTCCTGCGGTGCGGCGGGATCTCGTAGAGGACGACGATGTCGGGCACCAGGTCCAGCTCCTCCCCGGGCAGGACCAGGCGCAGGCCGTCCGGGTCCGGCACCGCGCGGCCGAAGCCGCCCGGGACGAACTGCCGGGAGTCGACGCGGACCGGCGGGGCGCCGGTGAGCAGGTCCACCGCCTGCGCGAGGACGTCCGCGCAGCCTTCGGTGGACGTGGGGTCGGCGATCAGGGCGATGCACGGTCGGGACACAGGGCCTCCAGCGGTCGGCGACGCGCCGGACCGCGCCGGGCGGCGCGGTCCGGACGTCTCACGGGTGGTACCTGTCACGCGCGTGGTCAGCGGCACATGCCCTCGGCCGGACCGCTCCCGGCCCGCGCGGTGGTGCCGCGGCCGGACGGCGGCCCGGGCCGGCCGGTGACCGAAGGGTGAGCGTCGCCCTGCCGACGGGGCTCAGGGCGACGGAAAGCCACACTGTAGGCGCCGCCTCGCGACCGGGGCAGGGCGCATACGCCCCCATGTTCCGCTCCCGGCTCTGCGCCGTCCGCCCCGTCCGTGCGCCGAGCGGTTTCAGGCCCCGGCCCGCTCGGGCCCGCGACGGCCGGGCCGGGCGTCCGGCAACCGGGCGGCACGCCAAGGTTCCTGGCGATACGGTCGTCGCATGAACGGTGATCTTCGGGGCTGGCGCCCGTGCCTGCTCGCCGGGGCGGTGTTCGCCGTCTGCATGGCCGGCACGACGCTGCCGACGCCTCTCTACGGGCTCTACCAGGAGAAGTTCGACTTCTCCGAGCTCACCGTCACCGTCGTGTACGCCGTCTACGCCCTCGGGGTCATCGGTGTGCTGCTGCTCGCGGGCAACGCCTCGGACGCCGTGGGCAGACGGCCGGTTCTGCTGTGGGGCCTGGGCTTCGCCGCGGTGAGCGCCGTCTGCTTCCTGAGCGCGAGCGCGCTGGGCTGGCTGTACGCGGGCCGGCTGATGTCGGGCCTGTCGGCCGGCCTGTTCACCGGGGCGGCCTCGGCGTACGTGATGGAACTGGCCCCGCGCGGCGGCTCCTCACGGGCCACCCTCGTGGCGACCGCCGCCAACATGGGCGGGCTGGGCTGCGGTCCGCTGCTCGCGGGGGTGCTCTCGCAGTACGCCGACTGGCCTCTGTATCTGCCGTTCGCCGTGCATCTCGCCCTGGTGGCCCTCTCGGCGCTGGTCCTGGTGCGGCTGCCCGAGACCGTGCGGGAGCGGCGCCCGCTGAGCACCGTACGGCCGCAGAAGCCGGAGCTGCCGCCGAGCGTGCGGCCCGTCTTCGCGCCGGCGGCGGTGGCCTCCTTCGTGGGCTTCGCCCTGTTCGGGGTGTTCACCTCCGTCAGTCCGTCCTTCCTCTCGCAGTCGCTCGACGTGCACAACCGCGCGGTGAGCGGGCTGGTCGTCGCGCTGGCCTTCTTCGCCTCGACGGCCGGGCAGTCGGTGGTCGGCCGGGTCGGGGTGAGCCGTTCGCTGCCGCTGGGCTGTGTCGCGCTCCTCGGCGGGCTGGCCCTGCTGGCCGCGGCGCTGCACTGGGACCTGCTGCCGCTGGTGGTGCTGAGCGCGCTGGTCGGCGGCGCCGGGCAGGGGATGTCGTTCCGCGGCGCGATGGCGGCGGTGGCGCGGGCGGCCGGGTCCGAGCACCGGGCCGCCGTCATCTCGGCCCTGTTCGTGGTGGCGTACACCGGCATCTCGCTGCCGGTCATCGGCGTGGGCCTGCTGGTGGGACCGATCGGCCTGGAGGGCGCGGGTCTGGTCTTCATCGCCTGCATGGCCCTGCTGGTGACGGGCGCGAGCGTGTATCTGCTGCGGCGGCCGGTGCCGGCTCCGGAGGCCGGCGTGGCGCGCTAGGTCCTGTCGTCGGCGGATTCCCGTCCGCCCCGCGCCGCCTGGCGTGACATCCACGTGACCTTCTTCCCCGCAAGGCAGATACTGACCGGCAGGGCTCACCAGGAGGTACGCATGAAGATGCTGATCAACGTCCCGGAGACCGTCGTCGCGGACGCGCTGCGTGGAATGGCCGCGGCTCATCCCGAGCTGACCGTGGACGTGGAGAACCGGGTGATCGTACGGCGGGACGCCCCGGTGGCCGGGAAGGTCGCGCTGGTGTCCGGCGGCGGGTCGGGCCACGAGCCGCTGCACGGCGGGTTCGTGGGACCGGGCATGCTGTCGGCGGCCTGTCCGGGCGAGGTGTTCACCTCGCCGGTACCTGACCAGATGGTGCGCGCGGCGGCGGCCGTGGACAGCGGGGCCGGGGTGCTGTTCGTGGTGAAGAACTACACCGGCGACGTCCTCAACTTCGACATGGCGGCCGAACTCGCCGAGGACGAGGGCATCCAGATCGCCAAGGTCCTGGTCGACGACGACGTGGCGGTCGACGACAGCCTCTACACCGCCGGCCGGCGCGGCACGGGTGCCACGCTGTTCGTGGAGAAGATCGCGGGCGCCGCCGCCGAGGAGGGGCGGCCGCTGGAGCGCGTGGAGGCCATCGCCCGCCGGGTGAACGAGAGTTCGCGCAGCTTCGGCGTCGCGCTGAGCGCGTGCAGCACGCCCGCCAAGGGCAGCCCCACCTTCGATCTCCCGCCCGGTGAGCTGGAGTTGGGCGTGGGCATCCACGGCGAGCCCGGCCGGGAGCGGCGGCCGATGATGACCTCGGGCGAGATCGCCGACTTCGCGGTGCACGCGGTCCTGGAGGACCTGTACCCGCGCGATCCGGTGCTGGTCCTGGTCAACGGCATGGGCGCGACACCGCTGTTGGAGCTGTACGGCTTCAACGCCGAGGTTCAGCGGGTGCTCGGCGAGCGCGGTGTCGCCGTGGCCCGCACGCTGGTCGGGAACTACGTCACCTCCCTCGACATGGCGGGCGCCTCGGTGACGCTCTGCCGGATCGACGAGGAGCTGCTGCGGCTGTGGGACGCGCCGGTGCGCACGGCCGGGCTGCGCTGGGGCATGTGAGAGGGCTGTAGAGAGCCGCACGACGTACCTACCACGCAAGGAGATCCAGTGCTCGACGCCGATTTCTTCCGTCGCTGGATGACGGCGACGGCCGCGTCCGTCGACCGGGAGGCGGAACGGCTCACGGAACTCGACTCCCCCATCGGGGACGCCGACCACGGCAGCAATCTCCAGCGGGGCTTCCGGGCCGTGGCGGCCGCCCTGGAGAAGGACCCGCCCGGCACCCCGGGCGCGGTGCTCACCCTCGCCGGGCGGCAGCTGATCTCGACGGTCGGCGGCGCCTCCGGTCCGCTGTACGGGACGCTGCTACGGCGCACCGGCAAGGCGCTCGGGGACGCGCCGGAGGTCGGTGAGAAGGAGTTCGCCGACGCGCTGCGGGCGGGTGTCGAGGCGGTGATGGCGCTCGGCGGAGCCGCGCCCGGCGACAAGACCATGATCGACGCGCTGGTGCCCGCGGTGGACGCGCTGGGCGATTCCTTCGCCGCCGCGCGCACGGCCGCCGAGGAGGGCGCCGTGGCGACCGTTCCACTGCGGGCGCGCAAGGGCCGGGCCAGCTATCTGGGTGAACGCAGCATCGGCCATCAGGACCCGGGGGCGACCTCGTCCGCCCTGCTGATCGCCGCACTGGTGGAGGTCGCGGGTGAGTGACGAGAAGCTGGTCGGGATCGTGCTGGTGTCCCACAGCGCCCAGGTGGCCGCGTCCGTGGCCGAACTGGCGCTGGGGCTGTCCGGCGGCGGGACGGCCGTGCCGGTGGCCCCGGCGGGCGGCACCGGGGACGGCGGGCTCGGCACCAGCGCCGAGCTGATCGCCGCCGCGGCCGCCTCGGTGGACCGGGGAGCGGGGGTCGCCGTCCTCACGGACCTGGGCAGCGCGGTCCTCACGGTCAAGGCCCTGCTCGCCGAGGGCGACGAACTCCCGGACGGCACCCGGCTGGTCGACGCGCCCTTCCTGGAGGGCGCGGTCGCGGCGGTGGTCACGGCCGGGACGGGAGCGGACCTGGACGCGGTGGCCGCCGCGGCGGCGGAGGCGTACGACTACCGCAAGGTGTGAGGCGCGGGAGGCGGGGCGTGCGGGGCAGGGTGGCGCCGGACCGGGCCGCTCGGACGCCGGGCGGCCTCGGCGCGGCTCGGGCTTAGGGCCAAGGGCCCTAGTCCGGGTTCGTGGCGACGAACCGCTGGGCCAGCCGTTCGCCCAGTTCCTCGGCGGCCGCCCTGCTCTCGATGGGTGTCACCTTCGAGTCCCTGAAGACGATGTAGGTGACTCCCGAGGGCGTGCCTCCGCCGTGCGGGTCGGGGTTGATGCCGAGGGCCTCGGCGGTGGCGTAGGAGGCCTCACCGATCAGGTCGGCGGGGCCCTTGTCACCGACCACGGCGTACTGGACGCGGTCGCGGTAGACCACGGCCGCGACCGCTCCCCCGCCCGCGCCGGACTCGCGGTGGTCCCAGACGGCGCTCGGCACGGGGACGACGACGTACGGCAGCCGCTGGGCGTCGAGCGGCTCTCCGTCGGACTGCGCGTAGGCCGTGCCGGAGGAGAAGTAGGGGTCGGTGGCGCTGTTGCAGCGGAGGGTGGACTGCCCGTCGCAGTCGATGTCCATGTCGGCCTTCCAGAACACCACGTCCTCGGTGCCGCAGATCGGGACCGTGGCGGGTTTTCCGCTGTCGGTGCGGTAGCGGCCGCGTGAGACGGGCGCGCAGTCCTGGACCTTCGCCAGCAGGTCGGCGGCGCGCACACCCGCGTCGGCACGCGCCGCCGGGGGGCCGGGCAGGCCCATGGACGCGGCGGCGGTTCCCGCGGAGGACTGGGTCATCGGGGCGAGCAGGGCGGCGCACGCCGCGGCCAGCGTCAGCGACTGGACACGCACGATAAGAGACCCTCTCCTGGCCGGTCTGACGGACACTCGGCCCAATCTGGCGCCGTTCGCGCCGTACGGCCATTTCGAGGGGGCCGGAAGGGTGTGCGCCGTCGGGGCGTTGGGCGGGAGGGTGGAGAGGACCGGGGTCCGCACGCGTGTGTCCGGCCGCGGACCCCGGCCGTCGGCGCGGGGACCAGCGACGACAGCAGGCCGCGCCACAGGCCTCAACTCGCCTTCCTGTGAGGAGAGTTCGGCCGTGAGGTGGTTCAGCGTACGTAACCCGCACCCCTGTTCGTCCACACCCCCTCTTGATGTGATCGCGTCAGCGGGGCCATATTGGTCCGGACCATTGCCGCCGTGCCGCCCCAGGAGGCAGAGCCGTGCGACGCGTTACCGTTCCCGCCGCGCTGCTCTGCGGCGCCGCCCTGCTGCTGACGAGCGCGTGCGCGCGGGAGGCCGGGGGCGAGCGCCCGCCCGGGGTGCCGACCGGCGTCACCGCGGAGGCGGGCAGCGCGACCAGCGTCCATGTGATGTGGAACCAGGTGACCGGCGAACCCCCGGTCAGCGCCTACGAGGTCTACCGGGGCCGCGACAAGGTCGAGGAGGTCCCCGCCGACCGGCACATGGTGGACGTCGTCCGGCTGCGGCCCGGCACCTCCTACGTCTTCACCGTGCGCGCCCGCGACCGGGACGGACGGCTCGGCCCGCCCAGCCGCGCGGTGCGCGCCTCGACGCCGGCCGCCGTCGCCGCCGACACCTCGGCGCCGTCCCGGCCGGGCTCACTGGACGGCCGGGCCGTCGGCAGCCGCGCGGCCCAGCTGACATGGGCGGCGGCCAGGGACGACCGGAAGGTGGCCTCGTACGACGTCTACCAGGGCGATACGAAGATCCACAGCGTCGGCGGGACGCAGACGGCCACCGTGGTCACCGGGCTGCGGCCGGGCACCCGGTACTCCTTCACCGTCCGGGCCCGGGACGCGGCGGACAACCTCTCGCTCGCGAGCGAGGCGGCGCGGCTCACCACGGCGCCGGGCGACGACCGGGGTGCGGCCACCGCGCCTGCGGACTTCCGCGTCGCCGCCCACCACGCCGACGGGGCGTACTACATCGACCTGACCTGGGTACCGCCGCGTACGGACGGGCTCGTCACGGAGTACCAGGTCCATCTGGACGGCCGCGCGGCCACCTCACTGGTCTTCGGCGGCCGGCCCCCGCGGGACCGGGCGTCGTACAGCTTCTACGTCGGCGAGAAGGCGAACGAGCGGCACCGGGTGCGGCTGCGGGCGAAGCTGCCCGACGGGACATGGGGTGCGCTGTCGGCGGAGCGCACGGTGACGACCGGGGACGGCAACTGACGCCGCGGGAGCCCGGTCCGGGCGAGGCGAGCGGCACCCGTCGGGGCCCACGGCTCACGGCGGACCGCTGACGGGGGCTCATCCGTCGGCCGTACGAGGTAATCCGTCACCTGCCCGGGGGCGGCCGGGGTGCGGGGCGGCACGGGGGCGCGTTGGCTGCCCCTGAGGCAGCACGGGCGTTCCCTATCTCGGCGGCGCAAGGGATGTACCGCCGACCGTGCCCCCGGAGGACGATCCATGAGCACTTCGACGCTCCTTGTGCGCGGTCTGACCGCGGCAGCCGCCGCCGCGCTGCCGCTCGCCCTCGCCGCGGCGCCGGCCGAGGCCCGCGCGTCCGGCATCTCGGTGAGCACCAGCGGCTCCACGGTGTCGGTCACGACCAGTTCCTGCAGTCTGATCAACGGCAGCTGGGGCAACGCCTCGCTGCTGGTCGGCAGCCAGGCCAACTTCGCCCAGGGCCGCCAGGTGGCCCTGACCGGCACACCCACGCTCCAGACCGGCGCGTGGTCCGACGTCAGTCCCGGCACCTACACGGTCGTCGTGGTCTGCTCCAGCGGGATCACCGCGGGCACCCAGGCGGTGATCGTGTCGTCCGGTTCCACGCCCACCGCCTCCGCCACGGTCACCCCCTCGCCCTCGCGCGGTGTGATGGGCGGCATGGGCGGCGGCATCCAGGACTACGGCACCCTCACCCTGGTCGGCGGCGGCGTGCTGGTGGCGGCCGGTGTGGGCGGGGCGGCCTGGTTCCTGCGCCGGAAGTCGAAGCCGTACCGGCTGTGACCGCGTCGCCCGGCCGCGGTGTTCACTCGCCGTCCGGCAGGGCGGCGAGTTCCTCCACCGCCTGACTCAGCCAGCTGGTCCAGAAGGTCTCCAGCTCGATGCCCGCCCGCAGCACCAGATGCTGGATGCGGTCCCGGTCGCTGTCCCGGCCCGGCGGGAAGTCCCGCTTCTCGATCTCCTCGTACTCGGCCAACTGCCGCCGGTGGAGGTCGAGATGGCGGCGCAGGTCGGCCTCGATGCCCTCGGTGCCGACCACGGCCGCGGCCCGCAGCCTGAGCAGCAGCACATCACGCTGCGGCTTGGGCTCCTGGGCCGCGGCCGTCCAGCGGGCCAGTTCGGCGCGGCCCGCGGGCAGAACCTCGTAGCTCTTCTTCTGCCCACGGGCCGGCTGCTCGCTCGGCAGCGCCCGGATGTAGCCCTCGGCCTCCAGCTTTCCCAGCTCGCGATAGATCTGCTGGTGCGTCGCCGACCAGAAGTAGCCGATCGACCGGTCGAAGCGACGGGTCAGCTCCAGCCCCGAGGACGGCTTCTCCACCAGGGCGGTCAGAATCGCGTGCGGGAGTGACATGAGGTCATCCTAGGGACGCCCCTCACAGGGCGGCCGCGACCTCCGTGCCCTGCTTGATCGCGCGCTTGGCGTCCAGCTCGGCGGCCACGTCCGCGCCGCCTATCAGATGCGCGCTGCGGCCCGCCGCGACCAGCGCGTCGTACAGCTCGCGGTGCGGCTCCTGCCCGGTGCACAGCACGACGGTGTCGACCTCCAGGACCGTGCTCTCCTCGCCGACCGTGATGTGCAGTCCGGCGTCGTCGATACGGTCGTAGCGCACGCCCGGCACCATGGTCACGCCGCGGTGCTTGAGCTCGGCGCGGTGGATCCAGCCGGTGGTCTTGCCGAGGCCCGCGCCGACCTTGGTGGTCTTGCGCTGGAGCAGGTGCACCTGGCGCGGCGGTTCGGGGCGCTCGGGGGCGGCGAGGCCGCCGGGTGCCGCGTAGTCCATGTCGACGCCCCACTGACGGAAGTACGTCCCCGGGTCCTCGTGCGCCTTGTCGCCGCCGTCGGTGAGGAACTCGGCCACGTCGAAGCCGATGCCGCCCGCGCCGAGCACGGCCACGCGGTCGCCGACCGGGGCGCCGTCGCGCAGCACGTCCAGGTAGCCGACGACGCTCGGGTGGTCGACGCCGGGGATCTCGGGGGTGCGCGGGGTGACGCCGGTGGCGACGACGATCTCGTCGTAGGCGCTCAGGTCCTCCGCCGAGACACGGGTCTCGAGGCGGACGTCGACGCCGTGCGCGTCGAGCTGGTGGCGGAAGTAGCGCAGGGTCTCGTCGAACTCCTGCTTGCCCGGGACCTTGCGGGCCACGTTGAGCTGGCCGCCGATCTCGCTCGCGGCGTCGAACAGCGTGACGTCGTGGCCGCGTTCGGCGGCGGTCACCGCGGCGGCGAGGCCGGCCGGTCCGGCGCCCACGACGGCGACGCGCTTGCGCAGCCGGGTCGGGGACAGCACGAGTTCGGTCTCGTGGCAGGCACGCGGGTTGACCAGGCAGGAGGTGATCTTCAGGCTGAACGTGTGGTCCAGACAGGCCTGGTTGCAGCCGATGCAGGTGTTGATGGCCTCGGGGCGGCCCTCGGCGGCCTTGTTCACGAACGCGGCGTCGGCCAGCATCGGGCGGGCCATCGACACCATGTCCGCGGTGCCGTCGGCGAGCAACTGCTCCGCCAGCTCGGGGGTGTTGATGCGGTTGGTGGTGACCAGCGGGATGCTCACCTCGCCCATCAGGCGCTTGGTGACCCAGGTGTAGGCGCCGCGCGGCACGGAGGTGGCGATGGTGGGGATACGGGCCTCGTGCCAGCCGATGCCGGTGTTGATGATCGTCGCGCCGGCCGCCTCGATCGCCTTGGCGAGGGTGATCACCTCGTCGAGGCTGGAGCCGCCGGGGACCAGGTCGAGCATGGACAGCCGGTAGATCAGGATGAAGTCGTCGCCGACCGCCTCGCGCACCCGCCGCACGATCTCCACCGGGAAGCGCATGCGGTTCTCGTAGGAGCCGCCCCAGCGGTCGGTGCGGTGGTTGGTCTGCTGCGCGATGAACTCGTTGATGAGGTAGCCCTCGGAGCCCATGATCTCCACGCCGTCGTACCCGGCGTGCCGGGCGAGGCGGGCCGCTTCGGCGTAGTCGTCGATGGTCCGCTCGACCTCGGCGTCGGTCAGCTCGCGCGGCGGGAAGGGGCTGATCGGCGCCTGGATCGGGCTCGGGCCGACCAGCTCCTGGTGGTAGGCGTACCGGCCGAAGTGCAGGATCTGCATCGCGATGCGACCGCCCTCGCGGTGCACGGCGTCGGTGATCTCCCGGTGCTGCTCGGCCTCCGCCTCGGTGGTCATCTTGGCGCCGCCGGGGTAGGGCCGGCCCTCGTCGTTGGGCGCGATTCCGCCGGTCACGATGAGGCCGACACCGCCACGGGCGCGCTCGGCGTAGAAGGCCGCCATGCGCTCGAAGCCGCGCTCGGCCTCCTCCAGGCCTACGTGCATCGAGCCCATCAGGACGCGGTTGGGCAGCGTGGTGAAGCCCAGGTCGAGCGGGCTCAGCAGGTGGGGGTAACGGCTCATCGGGCCCTCCGTGCGCGGTGTGGTTCCTCTGTTGTAGAGGACCGCGCACGGATTATGCAACTAGTTGCAGAACGAGGTGAGGGGCTTGTGGCCGACGTCACCGGCTTTCGAGCAGGACGTGCAGCTCCCTCTCCTGGTCGCCCGAGGTGGTGGCGAGGTCACGCACGCTGAACAGGGGGTCCAGGGTGGTGCGCAGGCGGTTGATCGCCCAGTAGCCGCCCTGGGCGTCGACCTCGACGCTCGCGGTGAGTCGGGCGGGCGGGGGGCACTGGTGGGCCTCGGTGACCTCGAAGGTGCCGAGCCACACCATGGGGCGGGTCTCGTGCAGCTGCTGGGGGACGTCGTCGCTGGCGCGGTCCGACTCGAAGCAGGCGCAGAGTGCGTCGAAGACGATCCTGGCGTCCTCCTTGCTGCAGCCGCTGATCTCGACGGAGACGGATTCCTCGTGCGGTCGGTCCTTGTCCATCGTGATCGCTCCTTTCGTTGGGCCCGGCCCCGCGCGGGTTTCCGTGGAAAGGGGCCACATGCCTAGAAAACCACCGATTTCTTGGGCGGGCACCAGGGGTTTTGAGCGGGGGGTTCGAGCGGGGTGGGTGGGGGCGGGCTTGGCGTGTGGGCGGGTGCGGGTGCGTTGGGGTTGGTCGCGCAGTTCCCCGCGCCCCTTTCTCGGCGGTGGTCGGGGGGTGCCGCGAGAGGGGCTCGGGGGCTTGATTTGCGGGTGCGGGTGCGTTGGGGCTGGGCGGGCAGTTCCCCGCGCCCCTTTCTCGGCGGCGGTCGGGGGGTGCCGCGAGAGGGGCTCGGGGGCTTGATTTGCGGGTGCGGGTGCGTTGGGGCTGGGCGCGCAGTTCCCCGCGCCCCTTAGGGGGCGCGGGGAGCCTCGGGGGTCAGGTGCGGGTGAAGCGGTAGGTCTTGCTGTCGGTGAGGACGCAGAAGCCCGGGGAGATGACGATGACGCGGAGGGTGGCGGTGCGGCGGTCGTAGTCGATGCCCTCGGTCTCGAAGGAGCCGGAGCAGCCGCTGCGCAGGGGCAGCTGGCGCAGGGCGGTGACGCGGCCGGACACGTCGGAGGTGCCGGGCGTGGCGGCGAGGTCGATCTGGAGGAGCGGCTTGGTCATGCCGAAGAGCGAGCCCTCCGGGTCGTCGGAGGAGCAGAGCAGGGTGGTGGGGCCGGAGAAGTCGCAGCCCTGGACGTCCCGTACGGCACGGTCCAGACGGACCGTCGAGACCTGCGGGAGGTTGGCGGAGGGCGAGGTGCCGGGGTTGACGCCCGGCGTCGGGAACACCAGCAGCCGGGTCATGGTGCCCCACTCCCCCGCCAGCATCCACTGGCCGTCGGGCGAGATCGCCACCCAGGAGTTGTTCAGCGCCTCGCCCGGGCTCAGCGCGTGGACGTACTCCGACCAGGCACCGCCCGGCGCCTGCACCCGGAACATCTTCGCCGCGCCGGAGTCGCGCTGGTAGGGCTCGATGTAGTAGCCGCCGTACGACGCGTCCGGGTCGCCGACGTGGTTCCAGCCCCGGCTGGAGAGGCCGACGGGGATGGTCCCGATGCCGGTGTACCGGTTGGGGCTCCCCGCGGGCACCTCCACCGACGTCAGGCCCTGGCTCTCGTCCAGCGGCCGGGCCCGGTCGGAGCCGACCTCCACCCAGTTGTCGGCGGCCGAGGCGGGCGGCGCGGCGGACAGTACGGCGGCACTGGCGAGAGCGACGAGTCCGGTCAGGACGGCATGACAACGTTGCCGGGCACGCAGGCGCATCGAGTCGGCTCCTCGGGTCGGGGGGTGGGTTCCGCTCGGCGCACAGTCTGGCGTGACGAAGTAGTCATGTACAGACCAACACTGGAACGCGGTGCCGGCCTAGAGACCCCCGGCCCGCAGGGCGAGTTCGGCCGCCGGGCGGCAGGGGCGGCCGTGCTGGGCGCAGCGCTGCTCGAAGCCGGGCGGGAGCCAGCCGCGGGACAGCAGGCGTGGGTGGGCCGGGAAGGCGGTGACCGCGCCGAGGGCGAAGGCCAGTGACGCCCAGGGCGTGTGCAGTCGGACCGCCGCCTGGCGGCCGTCCATGCCGAAGAAGGTCGCCTGGAGGACATCGGCGGCCACCAGCTCGATGGCGCTCAACGCCCGCCATTCGAGGTCGAGTTGCGCGGGGTGCGCGAAGTGGAGCCGGTGCGGGGTGAGCGTGACCTCACCCGGTCCGTCGGGAATCCAGCGCGGCTGGGCGTCCCGCTCCGCCTGACGGCGACGGGCCGCGTTGCCGATCGCCGAACCCACCATGCTCCCGATCACGAAGGAGGGCCTGCCGAACGCCATGACATTGCTGTGGGTGTACTGACCGTTCCCGAGCGCCCGCCAGGTCAGCCGCTGCCCCGGCCCGACCACGAGGGCGCGTTCCCCGTGCAGCAGCCTCGCCGTCGTGGCGACCAACGGCCTGCGGTCCACCCGCCCTTCGAGCACATCGGCGAGGATGTCGCACGAGCGCCAGAGGCACTCGTCGAACGGCGTCCATAACGGCCCGCCCGGGTCGGCGGGCGGCGGTACGGAAGGGTTGACCACTGGTCGCTCCAGCTCCCCCGTGTGGGATCGACAGTTGCGTGGTTCCGGTCGGGTGCACTCGGATTCTCCCGCCGATCGGCCCTCCGGAGGACTCTCATGCCACAACTCGTCGCATCAGGGGTGACCGGCAGCAGGCATCCGATGACGCACGGTGCCCAAGCGTCACTCTCCGCGCATGGAGTGTGTGGCCGACCGCGGCCGGGTGATGCGGTTCCCGCAGCTCAACGCCCCCGCGAGCGCGCTCCTCACCCGTACGGGCGCCGCCTCACCCGTCCCCGCCGCCACGCTTCCGCCGGCACCGTCCCGTAGGTCCCGATACGCCCCGGACACCCCCGACCCGTCCGTTCACCGGGACGAGACCACCCGCCCTGAGGGATGGTGGAGACGGACGGTGTGGCGTATGAGAGATGGTTGAGCGTAGTACGGCATGGGGAGTCGGCACGGGGGACGGCGTGCCGGGAGGACGGGTGAAGGCGGTGCGTTCGATGGGTGCAGCCGGGCCTCCTGTGACGGCGGGCGGTGAGCCGGTGCGCGGTCCCTCGCGGCCCAGTGGGCTGCTGGACGTCATCGGCGTGGCCTCGATCGTGCTGGACGACGAGGGCCGGATCGTGCTGTGGAGCCCGCAGGCCGAGGAGCTGTTCGGGTACTCCGCCGAGGAGGCGCTCGGCCGGTACGCGGCGCAGATCATGGTGCACGAGCAGCACATGGAGCTCGTCATCAAGCTGTTCGCCGACGTGCTGGCCACCGGCGAGGGCTGGGCGGGCGCCTTCCCGGTACGGCACAAGGACGGCTCCACCCGGCTGGTCGAGTTCCGCAACATGCGTCTGCTCGACGACCGGGGCGACGCCTACGCCCTCGGCCTCGCCGTCGACCAGACGACCGTGCGCCGGCTGGAGCGGGACGTCGCCCTGTCCGACCGTATGGTCGAGCAGTCCCCGATCGGTCTGGCGGTGCTGGACACGACCCTGCGGTACGTCTCCGTCAACCCGGCGCTCGAACGCATCGACGGTGTCCCCGCGGACGAGCATCTGGGCCGCACCACCGGCGAGGTGCTGCCCCACCTGGACGTGAGCGAGCTCCAGGACGCAGCGCGCCAGGTGCTGGCCACCGGACGGCCCGTGGTGGACCGCTCGGTGGTCGGACGCATCCCCGCCGACCCGGACGCGGACCACGCCCTGTCGGTGTCCCTGTACCGGCTCGAGGACTCCCTGGGCACGGTCCTGGGCGTCGCCGTGTCGGTCGTGGACGTCACCGAGCAGTACCGGGCGGGCGTCGAGGCCGAGACCGCCCGGCGCCGGCTGGCCCTCATCGCGGACGCCTCCGCCCGGATCGGCACCACCCTGGATCTGGACCGCACCGCCGGTGAACTCGCGGACGTGGCCGTGCCCGAGCTGGCCGACGTCGCCGCCGTGGACCTGCTGGAGGCGGTCTTCACCGGGCGCCGCACCAGCCTCGGTCCGGCCCAGGCCGCCGTGATCCGGGCCCTGGCGGTGCGCGCCGACCGCTCGCCGCTGGCCCTGGAGGCGGCCGACCCGGCCGGGCAGATCACCCGCTACGGCGCCGACCGGCTGATCACCGAGTGTGTGCGCACGGGCCGCCCGATGCTGCTGCCGCACGTCACGGAGGCCGACCTGCCGCGGATCGCACGCTCCGGCGAGACGGCCGGGCTGCTGGGCCGGGCGGGCGTCCACTCCTACCTCGCGGTGCCGCTGATCGCCCGCGGCGAGGTGCTGGGCGCGCTGGACCTCAAGCGCACCCGCAACCCGCTGCCGTTCACCGACGACGACGTGCTGCTCGCGCGGGAGCTGGCGGCCCGCGCGGCCGTGCAGATCGACAACGCGCGCTGGTACCAGAACGCCCGCGACACCGCTCTCACCCTCCAGCGCAGCCTGCTGCCCAGCCACCCGTCCGTGACCGGCGGACTGGAGGTGGCCTCGCGCTACCAGCCCGCGGGGGCCACCACCGAGGTCGGCGGCGACTGGTTCGACGTCATCCCGCTGGACGGCGGCAAGACCGCGCTGGTCGTGGGCGACGTGATGGGCAGCGGCATCTCGGCGGCGGCGACCATGGGGCGGCTGCGCACCGCCACCACCACCCTCGCCTCGCTCGACCTGGACCCGGCGCTGCTCCTGGAGCACCTCGACCGGATCACCGCCGACCTGGACCAGGCCATCGCCACCTGCCTGTACGCCGTCCACGACCCGGCGCGCGGAGAGTGCAGGATCGCCAACGCGGGCCATCTGCCGCCCGCCCTGATCCGGGTCGGCGACGACCCCCAGCTGCTCGACCTGCCGACCGGGGCTCCGCTGGGTGTGGGCGGGGTGGCGTTCGCGACGACGGCGTTCGACTTCCACCCCGGCGACCAGCTGGTCCTGTACACGGACGGGCTGGTGGAGACCCGCCGCCACTCACTGGACGAGCGCCTCGACACCCTGCTCGACCTGCTGCGCGGCCCCACCCGGCCGCTGGACGAGATCTGCGACCTGCTGGTGCACACCCTGCACCACCCGGACAACCACGACGACGTGGCCCTGCTCATCGCCCGCGTGCGGGACGAGGACTGAGCGGGGCAGCGCGGCCGTCGGCTCGCCCGCGTGCGCGACGAGGACTGAGCGGGGCCGCCGGCTCGCCCGCGTCACGGGAACGAGCCGGACCGGCCCCGCTCTCGGCGGTGTCAGGCCCCGCTCAGCCTTCGTCCGGCATACCGCCCGCGTGGTCGCCGTACGGCACCGGGCGGCCCGTGAAGGCGTCCAGCAGCACGCGGTCGCCGACCGGCTCGGCGAGCTTCACCGTCACCTCGGTGAACCGGAGGTCGGCGGTGCAGTTCCCGTCGCTCGGGTCGCGGATCCATCCCGAGAGCACGACCGAGCCGTCCGTCTCCAGCACGTCCGCGGCGGGGCCCTTGTCGCAGGAGCCGTGACCGGCCAGGACGGTGACGGAACGGCCGTCCCGTGACGTCCGTACGAACTGCTGGAGCGGCCACTGCTCGTTGCTGGGCGAGTCCGCGGCGGGCCCGATCGGGGGCTCGGGCTGTCCGGACGGGTCGAGGGCGACGCGCTTCAGCGGCGTGTCGTAGCCGTCGAGGGTGAACAGCCAGGCCGGGACCGTCGCCGGGCCGCGGCTGGTGACCAGTTTCATCGTGCCGAGCCGCGCCCCGGTGACCACCAGCTCGGGGCCGTCCCCGCTGTTGCGGTCCAGCTTCGCCAGCGTCTCGCGCGCGTCCATCATCGGCAGGGTCAGCGAGCGCCCGTCGGCCCAGGCGACCTCGCCCTTGTCGCGGTCGGAGGCGGGCAGTTCGCCGCGCAGGCCGAAGTTCCGCGTGAGGTACGCCTCCTTGTCGGCGCCGTTGCGGAAGGCGTTCTCGGGTGTCTCGACCACGTCCGCCATCGGGTAGAAGCCGCGCCGGTAGACGTCCGCCGCCGTGGAGCCGTCCCAGGCCTCGGCCACCCGCCGGGCACGTTCCTGGGTCCCGCCGGGCCGTTCGCCGTCGCCGACGCGGGTGGTGCCGTGAGGCCGGGTCTGCTCGCCGCAGCCGGTGGCGGCGGCCGCCGCCAGGGCGGCGACTGCACAGAGAAGTCGGACGGTGCGGTTAGGCATGGGTTCCCCCCTGGGACCGTGAAGTGGTGCTCCTTCGACGCGGGGACACCGCGCGACGTTCACGGGAACGGGCGAAATCCGCCGGGCGGCCATCGGACGTGGCCCGCCGGGGCGACGTGGCCGGGGACGCCCGCCCCGACGCGCGACTACTACGCCGTCAGACGCACGACTCCTACGCCTTCACAGGAGGCGGGCTCACCGGGCCCGGGTGCCGATGACCACCTGGGCGTAGAGCTCCTCGTCCTCGGCGACCCGGGTGGCGAGCCCCGCGGCGGTGAAGGCTGCCGTCGCCGCGAGGGCCTGGCGCTCACTGGTCTCGATCAGCAGGAGGCCGCCGGGCGCCAGCCAGCCGGGCGCCCCGGCGGCGACCCGGCGCAGCACGTCCAGCCCGTCGGCGCCGCCGTCGAGGGCGACGAGGGGCTCGTGGTCACGGGCCTCGGCGGGCAGCAGGCCGACCTCGCCGGTCGGGACGTAGGGGACGTTGGCGGCCAGGATGTCGATCCGGCCGCGCAGTTCACCGGGCAGCGCGTCGAAGAGGTCGCCCTGGTGGACGCGGCCGCCCGCGGCGGCGGTGTTGCGGGCGGCGCAGCGCACGGCGGCGGGGTCGATGTCGGCGGCGTGCAGCTCGACCGGGCCGAGCGCGGCGGCAAGGGCGGCGCCGACCGCGCCCGAGCCGCAGCACAGGTCCACCACGACCCGGGCGCCGGGCCGTTCGGCGAGGGCCTGGCGGACCAGGAACTCGGTGCGGCGGCGCGGCACGAACACACCGGGTTCCACCACGATCCGGCGGCCCGCGAACTCGGCCCAGCCCAGGACGAGTTCGAGCGGCAGCCCGGACGCGCGCCGGTCGGCCATCGCGGCGGCCTCCGCCGGGGTGCGGGCGGTGGCGAGGATCAGCTCGGCCTCGTCCTCGGCGAAGACGCACCCCGCGGCCCGCAGGGCGGCGACGAGGGCGGACCGGGACGCGGGGCCGGAGCCGGAAGTGGTGGTGGAATCCGTGGAAGTCATCGAGCCGCCAGCCTACCCAGTGATCACCTGGCCACTGCCTCCCGGCAGCGTCCCGCGATCCTCGATCCGGCGATCCGCGCCCCCGGCCCACCCCAACCCGCCGCCCTACGCGCTCCCGGATGCCGTGGGCGACGGCGAGGGTCAGACGGCCGGCGAGGCCCTCGCCACGGGCGGCCGGGTCCGTGCACACGATGCTGATCTCGGTCCAGCCCGGCGGACGGAGCCGTTCACCGGCCATGGCGACCAGTACCCCGCCCCGGGCGGATGCCCAGACAGGTGCCCATGTCGATGGTGCGGGGCAGGAAGAGGCCCCGGCCGGGTGCGCTCGACCAGGGCGAGCATCTCCGGGACGTCGGCGGGCCCCGGCACCACGGCCTCAGGGTCGGGCGCGGCGGCCAGACCGTCGTCCACCAGCTGCACCCCGTCCATCTCGAAGGTGATCTCCCACCCTGCCGGGACCCGCCCCAGGAACGCCGGCGGAGGCACCTCGGCGCCGGGCCCGGCGAGCGCCGCCAGGTCGGCCCGGTCCTGGGCGTCAGGGGCGTCGGGCAGGGCCGGCCAGGGCGAGACGTCGAGCGGGTAGCGCAGCACCCGGCCGCGCCGCTCGGCGAAGCGGGCGTGGGGGCCCGAGAGGGAGGCGAGGGCCGGGTTGTCCAGGACGTGTGCGCTCATGCCAGGTCCGATCCCGTGCCGCCGGAGCCGTATTCCCGCAGCTCGGCCGTGTTCGTACGGCATTGACGATCGCGCAGGCCGGGGACGCGTCCCGGTGCGCGTACGGTTGAATGTGTAAGCAACACGAATGCGTCTTCTCGTAGGCACCCCCTTCCGCTCGTAGGCAGGCACCCTCTTCCATGAACGTCACCCGAGGCTTCTCCGGGCGGCCGCGCGTCGACCGTCCCGGACTGCCGCCCGGCCAGTACGACGCGGGCGACGACTGGCCCGTCCTGTCCGCCGAGGTCACCCCCGACCTCACGCCCGAGAACTGGACCTTCCAGGTCGACGGCCTGGTCGAGCGGCCGCGGACCTGGGACTGGGAAGCGGCGCACGCGCTGCCCGGGTCGGTGTACGAGGGCGACATCCACTGCGTGACGAGCTGGTCGAAGTTCGGTGTGCGCTTCGGCGGGGTGTCCCTCGACACGTTCCTGGACGCGGCGGGCCCGCTGCCCTCCGCCACCCACGCCGTGGCCTGGTCGCACACCGGCTACACCACCAATCTGCCGCTCGCCGACCTGACCGGCGGCAGGGCGTGGATCGCCTGGGAGTTCGACGGCGAGCCGCTCGCCCCGGAGCACGGCGGCCCGGCCCGGCTGCTGGTGCCGCACCTGTACTTCTGGAAGAGCGCCAAGTGGATCGCGGGGGTGCGGCTGCTCGACCACGACGAGCCCGGCTTCTGGGAGCAGAACGGCTACCACCAGCGCGGCAACCCGTGGGAAGAGCAGAGGTTCACCGGTGACTGACACGACCTTCGCGCCCCCGGCACGGTTCGCGATCCCCGGCCGGATCTCCGTGCCCACACACGTGGCCACGGCCTGGCAGAGCGCGACGATCACCGAGATCCGCCGGGAGACCCCGCGGGCCTCCACCTTCCGCTTCGCGGTGCCGTCCTGGGCGGGCCATGTGCCCGGCCAGCACCTCCAGCTGCGGCTGACCGCGCCGGACGGCTACACCGCCCAGCGCCACTACTCCCTCGCCTCCGCGCCCGACGGCTCCGGGCACATCGAACTGACCCTGGACCATGTGGCGGACGGCGAGGTCTCGGGCTGGTTCCACACCGAGGCCCGCGTCGGTGACAGCGTCGAGGTACGCGGCCCGCACAGCGGCTTCTTCGCCTGGCCGGGCGACCGGGCCGCGCTGCTGATCGGCGCCGGTTCCGGAGTCGTGCCGCTGATGTCGATGGTCCGCCACCACCGCGCGCGGGGCCTCACCGTGCCGCTGCGCCTGGTGGTGTCCGCGCGCAGCCCCGAGGAGCTGATCTACGCGGCCGAGTACGGCCCCGAGACGACTCCGGTGTTCACCCGCGGCGCGCCCGAGGGTGTGCCCGTGGGGCGGCTGACCGGTGCGCATCTGGCCGGGCTGCTGGCCCAACCGCCCGCCGGGGGCTGGGAGGCGTACATCTGCGGCTCGGACTCCTTCGCCGAGCACGCCTCGCGGCTGCTGGTCGCGGCGGGCCAGCCGGTGGACCGCATCCGCATCGAGCGCTTCGGCTGACCTCGCGGCCGGCCCGGCCGCACGGGACGGCCGCACCGGACCTTCCACGGAACACCGGCGTCCGACCACTCGGCTTCCGGCCGTCCTCCGCCCGTCTCCCGGTACTTCGGTGAACGATGAGCGTTGTCCGGGTACTTGAAGGGCGAGGGCACTCCACGCGCCGTGGCGAGGAGGTCGGTGTGCGAACCGGGTTGCGCGAGTGGGCGTTGCGGCCGAACCGGCTGCGCCGCCGTTCGGACGTGGTCGAGGCGTGGACGGTGATGACCGCCGCCGTGCTGCTGGTCCTGGTCGCGCCGCTGGCGGGTCTGGCGGCGGGCGCGCTGGCGTACGGCGAGGCCGCCTCGGCGGCACAGGCGCTGCGAGCGGAGCGGCGTGAGGTCCGGGCCGAGGTGCTCGGAGACATGCCGCCGCCACTGCCCGCGCTGCAGGGCGGGCGTCCGGTCACCCAGCACGCCACCGTGCGCTGGCGCGGGCCGGAGGGCACGGCGGGCACCACGCGCGCGGCGGTTCCGGCGGACGCCCGGCGCGGTGACCTGGTCGAGCTGTGGCTGGACCCGCGCGACCGTGCCGTCGCGCCGCCTCCGGACGCCTCCTCGGTGTGGCAGCACACCTTCGCGATGGGCATCTGCGGCGCGGGCGGCACGGCGGGCCTGGTGCTCGCCGCCCTCACCCTGATCCGCCGCGTCGCCGCCCGGCGCCGGCTGGCCGAGTGGGAGCGGGACTGGGCGCGCGTCGAACCGCGGTGGACGGGCCGCCGGGGCTGAGGCACGGGCGGACTCCGGGTACGGGAGGCACGGGCGGACCCTGGGTTCGGGAGCGCGGGGCGAAGTCAGGGGGTCCGGAGCCGACAGGCCTGCGAGGGGCGAGGCCAGAGGCCCGGAGACGGCGGGGCCTGGTTCCTGTGCACGCTCCCACGTACGGTGTGGTCGATCACCCGCGTCCCTACCGAAGGCGGTCCTGCATGGCCCTGTTCGACCTCCCCCTGGACGAGCTCCGCGAGTACCGCAGCGAGTCCGCCGCCCCGGAGGACTTCGACTCCTTCTGGGCCAAGACCCTCCAGGAGGCGCGCGAGTTCGATCTGGACGCGCGGTTCGAACCGGTCGACACGGGACTGTCCACGGTGCGGGTGTACGACGTGACGTTCGCCGGGTTCGGCGGCCACCCGGTGAAGGGCTGGCTTCGGCTGCCGGCGGACGCGGCCGAACCGCTGCCGCTGATCGTGGAGTTTGTCGGGTACGGCGGCGGACGGGGCCTGCCCCACGAGCACCTGCTCTGGGCCTCCAGCGGCCGTGCGCACTTCACCATGGACACGCGCGGCCAGGGCAGCGTCTGGGGCGGAGGCGGCGGCACCGCCGACCCGGTGGGCGGGGCGCCCGCGTACCCGGGCTTCATGACGCGGGGCGTCGACGCCCCCGAGAACTACTACTACCGCCGGGTGTTCACCGACGCCGTGCGCGCGGTGGAGGCGGCCCGTTCGCATCCGCTGGCGGACGCCTCGCGGACCGTGGCGGTCGGCGCGAGCCAGGGCGGCGGCATCACGCTCGCCGTCGGCGGCCTGGTGCCCGGCCTGGTGGCGGTGGCGCCGGACGTGCCGTTCCTGTGCGACTTCCCGCGCGCCACGACCCTGACGGACCGTCACCCGTACCGTGAGATCGGCCTGTACCTCAGGACGCACCGCGGCCGTACCGAGGACGCGCTGCGGACGCTGTCGTACTTCGACGGCGTCCACTTCGCCGCCCGCGGCAGCGCGCCCGCCCTGTTCTCCGCGGCCCTGGAGGACCAGACCTGCCCGCCGTCGACGGTGTTCGCCGCGTTCAACGCCTGGGGCGGCGCCGACAAGTCGATCGAGGTGTACGACTTCAACGACCACGAGGGCGGCGGCCCGTACCACGAGGCGGCCAAGCTGCGCTGGGTCCGGACGTACGCCTGACGGCCGTACACCCGAGGGACGTTGCCCGTCAGGTACGCCGCGCGCCCGGAGCGCCTGCCCCCTTCTTCCGTCCAGTCCGACCAGTCGGTACGGTCATCGGGCCCGGCCTCGTGAGGCGGCCGGGGTCCCGACGGACGACGGAGGGGTTCATGCCCGAGCAGGCGCCCGAGGTGCACGGCCGGTGCGACGCGCGGTTCGCCGCGGTGCGCACGGCGTTCGAGGAGAACTTCCGCGACCGCGGTGAGCTGGGGGCGGCGGTCGCCGTCACCGTCGACGGAGTGACGGTCGTGGACCTGTGGGGCGGGTGGGCCGACGCGGCCCGTACCCGCCCCTGGGAACGGGACACCCTGGTCAACGTCTGGTCGACCACCAAGGGCCCGGTCGCGCTGTGCGCGCACATCCTCGCGGACCGGGGACTGCTCGACCTGGACGCGCCGGTGGCGTCGTACTGGCCGGAGTTCGGGGCTGCGGGCAAGGAGAAGGTGCTCGTACGGCATCTGCTGTCGCACCGGGCCGGGCTGTCCGGCCTGCCCCGGCCGCACTCCGTGGCCGACCTGTACGAGTGGGAGACCACCGTCGACCGGCTCGCCGCGGCGGAGCCCTGGTGGGAGCCGGGCACCCGCTCGGGCTATCACGCGCTGACGTACGGCCATCTGGTCGGCGAGGTCGTCCGGCGGGTGTCGGGGCTGCGGCCCGGGGCGTTCCTCGCCCGCGAGGTCACCGGGCCGCTCGGGATCGACTTCACGATCGGGCTGCCCGAGACGGAGTCCGGGCGGGCGGCCGAACTGGTGCCCACGCGCGACACCACGGGACAACGCGCGGCCGCCTTCGGCCAGTTGCCGCCCGCGGGAGTTGCCGCGCTGGCCAACCCGCTGGTCGGGGCCGCCGAGGCGAACAGCCCCGCCTGGCGGGCCGCGGAGATCCCGGCCGCCAACGGCCACGGCACCGCGCGCGCGGTCGCCGCCCTGTACGGCATCCTCGCGGGCGGAGGCACGTACGACGGCCACCGGGTGCTGTCCGGCCCGGCGGCCGAGCGGGTCCGGGAGGGCCAAGGGGCGTGCCGGGACCTGGTGCTGGGGGCGGGTTTCGGGCACGAGACCGAGATCGCGCTGGGTCTGTGGCTGAGCGGCCCGCACGGCTCGTTCGGGCCGAACCCGCGGGCTTTCGGCCACGACGGGGCGGGCGGCTCGTGCGGGCTGGCGGACCCGGAGGCCGGGGCGTCACTGGGCTATGTGATGAACCGCATGGGCACCCGCCTCGCCGACGATCCACGCAAGTCCGCCCTGGTGGAAGCCCTTTACCGCGCACTGTGAGGCCCGTGCGGGGCATACGGTTTCGGACGAACCATCAGATCGCCCTTCCCAACTGGTTTAGACCAATGCTAGATGTGGTGGCACAATGAGCCCGCACGGCTACGGCACGTCACCAACAGGAGGCGCGGCATGGCCCGCACCACTCCGCAGGAACCACTTCCCTCAGCAGGAGTCGAAGGAGACCATCCCCTCTACCGGCGCATCGCCTCGGAACTGCTCGGCGAGCTGCGCGACGGCACCATCCCGCCGGGCGAACGCCTGCCCGGCGAACGCCAGTTGGCCGAGCACTTCGGTGTCAGCCGGGAGACCGTACGACAGGCGCTGGAAGTGCTGCGCCGCGACGGACTGGTCTCCACCGACCGGCGCGGCAGCCACGCCGTCCTGCCCGTCTCGGCGGTCGAGCCGCCGTCCGCACTGGCCTTCCCGGTCGGCTCCGGCAGCCCCGGGGAACTCGACCGGGCCACCATCACCTGGGAGACCCCGCCGCCGGGTCACGCCGAGGCCCTGGGGCTCGCCCCGCGGCGCCCGACGCTGGTCCACCGCTACGAGTCGGCGGCCGCCGACGGCAACGGGCGCCGCACGGCGGTGTCGTCCTTCTCGGCGGTGGCGCTCGCCGAGGTCGAGGAACTGGCCCGCTACCGCTATCGCGCGGACGGCACCGCCTCGGCCCAACTGCGCCGCGCCTACGACTGGATGCGCCGGGCCGGGCTGACCCTGCACCATCGCGACAGCATCACGCCTCTCCCGGACACGCCTTCGGTCCGGGTGACGCGGCTGGTGCACGACCAGTTCTCCCGGCCGCTGGAGATCACCGACCTGGTGGTGGACGCCCGGCAGGACGCCCTGGTCTACGAGTTCACCGTTCCCGCGGCCGGCTGAGCCCCGGCCGCTGGACGCCGGGCGAACACCGCCCGGACCCGGGGGCTGCCGTCACGGCGCCGCCCGAACTCGTCGAGCGCCCGCAACTCGACCAGGAATCCGGCCCGTTCCAGCTCCCGGGTCACATCGGCGAGCCGGAAGGTGCGGTAGTACATCACGAACGGGGGCCGCCACAGGGCGTTGCGCACCCGCATCACCACGTCGAAGCCGAGCAGCATCCAGTACGCGGCCGAGAGCGGGCGGGGCGGGGCGACCAGCGGGAAGGCGAAGCACCCGCCCGGCCGCAGCGCGGCGTGCACGCCGGCGAAGAGGCCGGGCAGCTCGCGGGGCAGGAAGTGCCCGAACGCCCCGAAGCTGACCACCAGGTCGAAGGCGTCCCGGCCGAAGGGCAGGGCCCGCGCGTCGGCGCGGACCCAGGCGAGCCGGGGCGCGGCCGCGCGGGCGGCAGGAGGTGTCGGCGCCCCGGGTACCGGGGCGTCCCGGCGCCCGTCGGCGGGGCGCGGCCGCGCTCCCCCGACGCGCCGCCGGGCCACGTCGAGCATCCCGGCGCTGAAGTCCACCCCGGTGACACTGCGCCGGCACACCCCGGCCAGCGCGCCCACGCCGGCACCCGTGCCGCAGCACAGGTCGAGCCCGTCCTCGTACGGCCGGTCGCGGCGCAGTTCGGCGGCGACCGCCCGCAGCACCGAGTCGGGTGTGCGGAACGGGGTGTGGTCGAACTTCGGCGCGAGGAGGTCGTAGCCGCGCTCGACGGACGACAGGGCCTGTACGGCCAGTTCGCGCAGGGTGGGGCCTTCGGGACTGAACATCCCCGTCAGGGTAGACCCGCCACTACGCGTGCAGCCGCACCGGCAGCGTCCGCACACTGTTGCCGACGAAACTGGCGTGCCGGACGAGGCCGCCCTCCGGGACCGCGAGATCGAGGTCGGGGAAGCGGGTGAACAGCCGCTCGAGCGCGATGCCCGCCTCCAGCCGGGCCAGCGGCGCGCCGAGGCAGTAGTGGGCGCCGTGGCCGAGGGAGAGGTGGCGTACGGCGTCCGCGCGGCGTGGCCGGGTGACGTCGAACCGGCCGGCGTCCGGGCCGTACGCGGCGGTGTCCCGCCCCGCGGCCGAGTAGCCGGCCAGCACGGGGGTGCCGGCCGGGACGACGGTGCCGTCGACGGTGAGGTCGCGCACCGGGTAGCGGAACGGGAAGTAGCTGACCGGCGCGTCCCAGCGCAGGGTCTCGTCCACCACGTCGCCCCAGCCGGCCTCGCCCTTGCGGACCAGGTCGAGCTGTTCGCGGTGGCCGCACAGGGCGCGTACGGCGTTGGTGATCAGGTTCAGGGTGGTCTCGTGCCCGGCGATGATCATCAGCACCAGGGTGCCGATCAGCTCCTCGTGGGACAGCCGGTCGCCGTCCTCGTCGCGGGCGGCGATCAGGGCGCTGGTCAGGTCGTCGCCGGGCGACTCGGCCTTGGCGGCGGCGATCGCGCCGAGGACGGCGACCAGTTCCCGGTTGGCGGCCACGGCCTGGGCGGGCCCGATGTCGGTGGCCACGACCTGGCTGGACAGCTGGTGCAGCCGGTCCCGGAACTCCGGTGCCACGCCGAGCAGTTCGCCGATCACGCCCATCGGCAGGGGCAGCGCGAAGTGCCGGCGCAGATCGGCGACTCCCCCGTCGGCGGCCGCGCGGGCCAGGCCGTCGAGCAGGGTTTCGGTCAACTCCTCGACCCTGGGGCGCAGTTCGGTCACGCGCCGGGTGGTGAACGCGCGGCTCACCAGGGAGCGCAGCCGCCGGTGGTCGTCGCCGTCGGCGGTGGTCATGCCCCGTACGGTGGCGAAGGTCGCCAGCGGCCAGCCCTCGGGTATGCGGCCCTCACGCAGGGCGGTGAAGTGCCGGGCGTCCTTGGCGACATCGGGGTGGGCCAGGAACTCCTTCAGGGCCTCGTGCCCGAGCACGGCCATGCCCTCGATCCCGCCGGGCAGCAGCACCCGCGCGACGGCGCCCTCGGTGAGCAGCCGCGCGTTGTCCGCGTGCGGGCAGCCGCCGGCCGGGTCCAGGCGATGGAGCGAGGTGGTCACCGGTGAACTCCTAGGTGGTGAGGGGGCTTTGCGCCGGGCGGCGTTCGATTCTGCCCGTTCGGCAGACGCGGGGAAACACCCGTCGGGGTGTCCTGTGGCTCGATCCGCACCCATCTGTCCACCGGCTGGGCCAGGATGCTCCCATGACCCCCGACGAGCACGCCGAGCTGATGCGGGCCAACCAGGCCAACTGGGACGCCCGTACGCCGGTCCACGTCGCGAGCCGCTTCTACGGCATCGACCAGGACCTGGACCCGGCCCGCTGGTTCGCGCCGTTCGAGTGGGAGGACCTCGGCGGGCTGGCCGACCGGGACGTGCTGCATCTCCAGTGCCATCTCGGCACCGAGACGGTCGCGTTCGCCCGGCGCGGGGCGCGGACCGTCGGGCTGGACTTCTCGCCCGCCTCGGTGGAGGCCGCGCGGCGGATCGCGGCCCGCGCGGGCGTCGAGATCACCTATG
Organism: Streptomyces sp. NPDC048600; assembly: GCF_055587025.1. Classification (NCBI taxonomy): domain Bacteria; kingdom Bacillati; phylum Actinomycetota; class Actinomycetes; order Kitasatosporales; family Streptomycetaceae; genus Streptomyces; species Streptomyces sp. NPDC048600. The sequence continues at coordinate 166,712 of NZ_JBVJGZ010000019.1, forward strand.
TGCGGGCCAATGTGTACGACGCCGTGCGGGCCGTCGGCGAGAAGCGCTTCGACGTCGTCTACACCGGCAAGGGAGCCCTGTGCTACCTGCCCGACCTGGACGCCTGGGCGGACGTCGTGGCCCGGCTGCTGCGACCGGGCGCGGTGCTGTACGTCGTGGAGTTCCATCCCCTGCTCAACGCCCTGGGCCCGACGCCCGGGCCGGGTGAGGGTCCCGAGCTGCTGCTGCGCCACGACTACCTGGCCGGGGCCGGGCCCGTGCACCGCGACGCGCGCCGCACCTACACCGACGGCCCGGACGTCGAGGGGGCCACCGACAGCTACGAGTGGATGCACGGAATAGGAGAGGTCGTCACGGCGTTGACCGGGGCGGGACTGACCGTGCGCACCCTCCGCGAGACCGACGAACTGCCCTGGCAGCGCTGGCCGCACATGGAGCAGGCCCCGTCCGGCTGGTGGCGGCTCCCGGAGCCCCGCGTCCCGCTGATGTACGCCCTGTCGGCGACGCTCTGATCCCTCGTGCCGCACCGTCTGTGCTACGGTGCGGTGAGCACTTGTGTACGCCCCGTCCGGGGCGCCGGTGCGTGTTCCGTTTCTCCTCCGCCGTGGGCCCGTCCGTCGGATCTCTCCCGGACCAGCCACTCCGGCTTCCTCGCACCACCTCGTGAGCAGGGCTTTCCGCCGTACCCGAGGTGATGTCGTCCGCCGCGCCCGCAGGACCTTTCCCGCGCGGCATCTCCCTTCCCCGTGCCCCGCCCCCGTGCCGTCCTCGAAAGGACCGCCTCTCATGACCACCACACTCGAACACCCCCCTGTGCAGCAGCCCCCGGTACGGCCGGCCACCGGTGTCCTGGACATCGGCGCCGACGGGAAGGGGTACCTGCGCGGCCCGGACTGCCTGCCGACGCCCGCCGACCCGCAGGTCTCCGCCGCCCTGATCCGTCGTCACGCCCTGCGCAAGGGCGACATCGTCGAGGGACGGCTCGGCGACCGGCGCGCCCTGGCCGAGGTCGGCCTGGTGAACGGCCGTACGCCCGAGGAGCTGCGCGGCCGGCCGCGTTTCGGCGACCTCACCCCGCTGCACCCGAGCGAGCGGTTGCGCCTCGAACACCCCGCCTCCGGCCTGGCGGGCCGGGTCGTCGATCTCCTCGCCCCGGTCGGCAAGGGTCAGCGCGGGCTGATCGTGGCCCCGCCCAAGACCGGCAAGACCGTGCTGCTCCAGCAGCTCGCGGCCGCCGTCGCGGGCAACCACCCCGAGTGCCGGCTGATGGTCGTGCTGCTCGACGAACGCCCCGAGGAAGTCACCGACATGCGGCGCTCGGTGCGCGGCGAGGTGTACGCCTCGACGTTCGACCGCGCTCCCCGGCAGCACATCGCGCTGGCCGAACTGGTCGTGGAGCGCGCCAAGCGGCTCGTGGAGGCGGGCGAGGACGTGGTGATCCTGCTCGACTCGCTGACCCGGCTGTGCCGCGCCCACAACAACGCCGCCGCCTCCGGCGGCCGCACCCTCAGCGGCGGCGTCGACGCGGCCGCGCTGCTCGGTCCCAAGCGGTTCTTCGGCGCGGCCCGGACGGCGGAGGAGGGCGGCTCCCTGACGATCCTCGCCACGGCCCTGGTGGAGACCGGTTCCCGCGCCGACGACTACTTCTTCGAGGAGCTCAAGAGCACCGGCAACATGGAGCTGCGTCTCGACCGTGAGCCCGCCTCCCGCCGGGTCTTCCCCGCCGTCGACATCCAGCGGTCCGGCACCCGCCGGGAGGAACTGCTGCTGGCCCCGGCCGAGTCGGCCGCCGTCCGCGCCCTGCGCCGGGCCGTCACCACCCGCGACGGGCACACACACCTGGAGACCCTGCTCGGGCGCATGCGGGAGACGCCGGACAACGCGACGTTCCTGCGCCGGATCCAGCCGACCCTGCCCGCGGGCTGACGGCCCCTTCTACCTCGCGCGGCCCCGGTTCGCACGCGGGCCTAGGACAACCGGGTGCTCGCGCGGCCCTCTCGGCGAGGGCAGCGCGGCGGAAGCGCGCGGCGTTCCTAGGTTGACCGTATGACGATCGGATTCTCTTCCCGCGGCTCCCGGATGGCCGTATCCACCTGTGCGTTCGGGATGACCGGCCTGCTCGCGCTCGCCCCGGTCGCGGCCGCCGCCCCGGCCGGTACGGACCCGGGCGGTCCGCGGGCCGCGGCGCCGTCGACCGCGCTGCTGTACGGTCCGGGGACTCAGGTGCGGCCCCGAGGCGGGGCGCCGAAGGTGCCGGACGTGTCCGCCCTGTCGTGGGTGGTGGCCGACGCCGACAGCGGTGCCGTGCTGGCCGCGCACGACGCCCACCGCAAGCTGCCGCCGGCCAGCACGCTGAAGACACTGTTCGCGCTCACCGTGCTGCCGCTCCTGCCCGCGGGGCTGCGGCACCAGGTGCGGGACGAGGAGCTCACCGGGATCGGCGCGGGCAGCAGCATGGTCGGGGTGGCCGAGAACCAGACGTACCGGGTGTCCGACCTGTGGCGTGGCGTGTTCCTCAGCTCCGGCAACGACGCGGTGCGCGTCCTGGCCTCGCTCGGCGGCGGCTGGCGTACGACCGCCCAGCGGATGCAGGCCAAGGCCCGCGCGCTGGGCGCCCGGGACACGCACGTGCGCTCGCCCGACGGGTACGACACGCCCGGCCAGGTGTCGTCGGCGTACGACCTCGCCGTGTTCGGGCGGGCGGGGCTGCGCAACGCCGACTTCGCCCGGTACTGCGCCACGGTCGACGCGGAGTTCCCCGGGCGGAACGGTTCGTCGTACGGCATCCAGAACACCAACCGGCTGCTGAGCGGCTCCGACGGCGTGAAGCGCTACCCGGGGCTGATCGGCGTGAAGAACGGCTACACCACGAACGCCGGCCACACACTGGTCGCCGCGGCACGCCGGGGCGGGCGCACGCTGGTCGTCACGGTGATGAACCCGCAGGGCGGCGGCCCCTTCACGGTCTACGAGGAGGCACGCTCACTGCTCGACTGGGGCTTCCACGCGGCGGACCGCGTCGAGCCGGTGGGCTCGCTCGACGCGTTCAAGGCACGGTCGGCGGCGGGCCCCGAGGCCGCGCCCGCGGCCGCCCCGGCAGCACCGGCGGTCGCGGCCGTCGCCGAGCAGGAGGAGTCCGCGCCGGGCTGGCCCGCGGGGCTGGCGATCGCGGGCGCCGCCGCCCTCGGGGCCGGGATCGTGGCACTGGTGATCCGGCTGGCGAGCCGCCGCCCCACGGCAGGTGCCTGACCGGCCGGCAGCCACAGCAGCAGGCCGAGGGTGATCCAGGCGTAGGTGTTGCTGCCGAGGAAGCCGTCGATGCCGGACGCGTCGTCGAACCACAGCCACACCACGCTGGTGCACATCACCGCGTAGAGAAGGGCCGCCGGACGCGCGCGGCCGGACCGGACGAGGATCACGAACGACGGCAGCAGCCAGACCAGATGGTGGACCCAGGTGATCGGGCTGACCAGACAGGCGGTCAGCCCGGTCAGGGCGAACGCGGCCTGCCAGTCGCCGTCCGCGGCGGCCCGGCGCGTGCGGACCGCCCACACGGCGAGGACCACCAGCACGGCCGCCGCCCAGACGGGACGGCCGGGTTCGCCGAGGCGGGCCAGGATGCCCTGGAGGGACTGGTTGGACACATAGTCGAGGCGGCCGATGCGGTCGGTGTCCCACAGGGCGTACGTCCAGTAGAAGTGGGACGCTCCCGGGGCCGCCACGGCCGCCAGTGCCGTGGCCCCGCCCGCCACGGCCGTCGCGGTGAGCGCGGCGCGGCGCCGCCCGGCCAGCAGCAGCAGTCCGATGAAGATCGCCGGGGTCAGTTTGACCGCCGCCGCGAGACCGATGCCGATGCCCGCCCAGCGGCCCCGGCCGGTGGCGAGGAGCCATCCGTCGACGACGACCAGCGCCAGCAGCAGCACATTGACCTGGCCGAAGCTGATGGTGTCCCGCAGCGGCTCGAACAGCGCCAGCGCGCAGGCGGCGAGGGCACAGCCGTACCAGCCGTGGCGCCGCCAGGCCCGGCCGGTCAGCAGACGCAGGACGAGCGCGAGGGCCGCCAGGTTGAGCAGCAGCGCGATCACGATCGCCGCGGTGAGCGGCAGCCGGGCCAGGGGCAGCATGGCGAGGGCCGCGAACGGCGGGTAGGTGAAGCCGTACGCCGTGCCCGGCACCCGGTAGTCGTAGAGGAGACGGTCGTCCTGGATCCAGCTGTGCAGGGCGCCGTGGTAGACGCGCAGGTCGAACCAGTCGCGCAGCAGCGGCACGGTGGCGGTGAAGACCGTCACGGCGGCCACGAGCGCGAGCACGAGCAGCAGACGGCCGCGGCCGGTGCGGGGCACGGCCGGGAGCGAGGGGCGGACTCGGTCGTCCGCGCGCGGGGCGCTCACGCGGCGCGTCCCAGGGCCGGGGCCTGCGCGGCCTGGTGGGCCTGCCACAGGACGACGACCGCCAGTACCCCGCCGGAGACGGCGAGCACGAACTGTCCGAGGTCCGCGGGGCCGCCGCTGGGCATCACGGACAGGGCCAGCACCCCGGTCACCGCCGCCACCCGGTGGCGTACGGAGGCGCTGGGCGCGGCGGCCGCTATCAGGAACAGCCCCCACAGCGCGTACCACGGGCGGATCGCCGGGCCGAAGGCGGCGACGGCGGCGAGGCTGAGGCCGAGCGCGTAGACCGGCCGGGGCCGCAGCCGTACCCAGATGACCAGCAGGGCGACGGCGGTGAGCGCGAGGCCCGCGGTGTGCCAGACGGGCACGGCGAGCGGGGCGAGGTCGCTGCCGAGGCGTTCCAGCAGGGCGCCGGTGGCACGGCCGAGGAGGCTGGTGAGCGCCCAGTTGTGCGCGGAGACGGGGGTGTCGAGCGCGCCGATCCAGCCGTATCCGGTGCCCGCGGCGGCGGTGGCCGCCACGGTCGTGCCGGCGGCCGCCCCGGCGGTCGTCAGCACCACTCTGGCCGGGGTACGGCCGGCGCGGATCTGGAGCAGCACGATCGCGGCGAGCCCGAGCAGCGCGGGTGCCTTGACCAGGGCGGCGAGCGTGACCAGTACGGCCCCCAGGGCGGGCCTGCGGCCCAGGGCCGCGACCAGCCCGACGCCGAGCAGGCCCAGCATCAGCGCGTCGTTGTGGGCGCCGGCCACCAGGTGCAGCAGCACCAGCGGGTTGAGTGCGCCGAGCCACAGCGCGGCGGCCGGGTCGGCGCCGCAGTGCCGGGCCAGCCGGGGCAGCGCGGTGGCCATCAGCGCCACGCCGAGCAGGGCGACCAGGCGCATGCCCATGAGCCCGGCGGGGAGTTCGCCGCTGGTCAGCGCGGACAGCGCGGAGGCGGTGGCGAGGAAGACGGGGCCGTAGGGCGCCGCCGTGTGCTGCCAGACCGGGGCGACCTCCTCGGCGAGGGGGCCGCCGAGGTGCGAGGGTCCGTAGGAGTAGACGTCGATGTGCGCGTCGACCATCGCGCCCTGCGCGAGGTAGCTGTAGACGTCCCGGCTGAACAGCGGCGGGGCGAGCAGCAGAGGTGTCGCCCACAGGACCAGCACGAGCAGCAGAGCGCGCGGCGAGGGGGGTGCGGAGCCGTGGATCAGCCTGCCCAGCAGGGCCCAGGCCGCGATCAGCAGGACGACCCCGAAGTAGACGACGACCAGGCCGAGAGCGGCACCGGGCGAGGCAGGGGTCAGCAGCTCCCGGACGGGAAGGGCTCCGGCCGTCTCGCCGCCCGCCGCGAGGAACGCGGTCCCGGTGAGGCCGAGGGCCCGGCAACGGCGTAGATCCACTGGGTGAGTGATGGCCAACACTTCGGCAGCGTGTCAACTTCCGATGACCGGAAGGCGACGGGGGGCTGTTGGCGCGGTCGCTTGTTCGTGACGGGAGCGTGATCGGGTTTCCGGGTCCGGGAGGCGGACGGGCCGGTGGACAGGGCGGTTCAGAAGACGGACAGGCCGGTCAGGGTGGTGAACCTGTCCAGGGCGGCCACACCGGCGACCGAGTTCCCGCGCTCGTCCAGGCCCGGACTCCACACGCACAGCGCGCAGCGCCCCGGCACCACCGCGATGATGCCGCCGCCCACCCCGCTCTTGCCGGGGAGGCCGACGCGGTAGGCGAAGTCGCCCGCGGCGTCGTAGGTGCCGCAGGTGAGCATGACGGCGTTGACCTGCTTGGCCTGGCTGCGGGTGAGCAGTCGGCCGCCGTCGGCGCGGACGCCGTGGCGCGCGAGGAAGGCGGCGGCGAGGGCGAGGTCGGCGCAGGAGGCGCGCAGGGAGCACTGGCGGAAGTACTGCTCCAGCAGCTCCGGTACCGGGTTGTCGATGTTGCCGTAGGAGGCCATGAAGTGGGCGAGCGCGGCGTTGCGGTCGCCGTGCGCGGCCTCGGACGCGGCGACCTCCTCGTCGAAGGCCAGGTCGGGGTTGCCGCTCTCCGCGCACAGGAAGGACCGCAGTTCCTCGGCCGCCGCGCCGGTACGGGTGTGCAGCCGGTCGGTGACCACGAGGGCGCCCGCGTTGATGAAGGGGTTGCGCGGGATGCCGTTCTCGTACTCCAGCTGGATCAGGGAGTTGAAGGGGTTGCCGGAGGGCTCCCGGCCCACGTGCTCCCAGAGTTCGTCGCCCTCGCGCGCGAGGTCCAGGGCGAGGGTGAAGACCTTGGTGATGGACTGGGTGGAGAAGGGCTCGCGCCAGTCCCCGACCCCGTACACCGTGCCGTCGGCCTCCGCGACGGCCATGCCGAAGCGGCGAGGGTCGCAGGCCGCGAGTGCGGGGATGTAGTCGGCGGGGCGACCACGGCCGGGGGTGTGCTCGATCTCCTCGGCGATACGCTCCAGAACCGGCTGGAACGTCACGGACGACGAAGCCACAGACATGATCACCATTCTCCCCCCACCCCGAACCCACCGCCCCGAGGGCCACCACCGGTCGTTCGTGGTTGGTCGCGCAGTTCCCCGCGCCCCAAGGGGCGCGGGGAACTGCGCAAACTCCCACTGACGGCCGCCGCGACACACACAACCGCCACGCGGAACCGCACCCGCACAACCGCCGGACGGCACTACGCCGCGGAACCCACCGCCAACGGATCAAGCGCCCGAACGGCCCGCACCGCCCCCACCCGCCGCCCCCCACCGAGCAACGCCTCCCCCGAGAACGCGGTGAGCAACGAGGGGTCGACCCCGGCACGGGCGAGCGCGGCGGCAGCCACGGGCACCCGTGCACGGTCGGCCCCGTCAGCGATCTTGACGGCGACGACCCGCCCGTCAGGCAGCGCGGCCACCTCCACGCCCTCGAAACCGTCCTTCGCGAGCAGCCCCGGCACGGCCCGCATCAGCGCGGCCACGTCGCGGTCCGCCCCGGAGGCCATCTCGGCATGCTCCCGCATGGCGTCCGCGACCCGCGCCTCGGGAGTGCCGGGGGCGGACGCGGCGATACCGGCCACGGCCCGCGCCAGCCCGTGCAGCGAGACCGAGAACAGCGGGGCACCGCAGCCGTCGACGGTGACCTGGGCGATCCGCTGCCCGGTGAGGTCCTCGGCGATCTCGGCGACGGCCCGCTGGAGGGGGTGCGCCGGGTCGAGATAGTCGTGCAGGGACCAGCCGTTGAGCCGGCAGGTGTAGAGCATGGCGGCGTGCTTGCCGGAACAGTTCTGGGCGAGCCGGGAGGCCGGGCGGCCGTCGCGGATCCAGGCGTCGCGCACGGAGCGGCCGTACGGCAGGTCAGGGGTGTTGTGCAGATCGGCCTCGGTCAGCCCGGCGAGGTCGAGGATGCGGCGGGCGCCGTCGAGATGGCGTTCCTCGCCGGAGTGGCTGGCCGCGGCGAGCGAGAGGAGCTCGCCGTCGAGCGGCAGGCCGGCGCGCACCATGGCGACGGCCTGCACGGGCTTGAGCGCCGAGCGCGGGTAGAACGCGGCCTCGATGTCGCCGAGCTGGAACTCGACGTGGCCGTCGGCGCCGAGGACGACGACGGAGCCGTAGTGGATGCCCTCGACGACCCCGGCACGGACGAGGTGTGCGACGGGGGCGTGGAGGGGCTCCCGTATGACGGGGGCGTCGGCGAGGGTGTGGTTGTTCATGGCTGCCTGGTTCGTGGGTGGATGGGCGGTGGCACGGGCGGCGGCGTTCACGCACCGACTCCGGTGCCGGCCGAGGCCTCGCTGCCGACGGCTTGGACGCCGACGGCACCGGCCGAGGCTCCAGCCCCGACCGCCGCCTCGGCATCGGCATCCGCACCGGCGGAGCCCTCCGCCCCGGACGCCCGCACGATGTCGGTGAGACTGGTCTCGACCCGGTCGAGGTGATGGCTCATCGCGGCGATCGCGTCGGGCTCGGAGCCGTCGGCCAGCGCCTCGACGATGGCGCGGTGCTCGCGGTTGGACTGCTCGCGCCGCCCGCCCAGCTCGTTCAGGAAGGCCGACTGACGCGCGAGGGCGTCGCGGATCTCCTCGATGACCCGGCGGAAGACCGGGTTCTGCGCGGCCTCGGCGACCGCCAGATGGAAGACGGTGTCCATCGCGACCCAGGCGGTGGTGTCCGTCTCCCGTTCCATGCGCTCCATGAGATGCGCGAGATGGTCGAGGTTCTCCGGGGTGCGCCGCAGCGCCGCGTACCCGGCGACGGGGATCTCCACATGCCTGCGCACTTCCATCAGGTCGCTGGCCGTGTAGTCGCCGAAGGTGGGGTCCTCCACGGCGGAGGCCACGACGAAGGTGCCCTTGCCGGTCCTGGACACGGTCAGGCCCATGGTCTGCAGGGCGCGCAGCGCCTCGCGCAGGACGGGCCGGGAGACCTCCAGGGTCCGGCACAGCTCCGCCTCGGAGGGGAGTTTGTCCCCGATCGCGTAGGTGCCGCGCTCGATGGCGCCGCGGAGGTGGGCGAGCACCGCTTCCATGGCGCTGACACGCCGCGGGACCGCTCCACCTGTCTGGCTGTCTGACAGGTTCACGAGGTTGATGGTCCGTGTGGGTGACGGGTGCTGTCAAGGCGGGCCGCACGGGGCCCGGCGGACGCCCCACGGAAACGGCCACGGAACAGCCCGCACCCGCACACCTCGCCCGCCGCCGGAAGCGCCCTACCCCCACACCGCCCGGCCCAGCGCCACCCCCGCGAAGGCCGCGCCGAGGCCCACGGCCACGCTCACGGCCGCGTTGGCCAGGGCGTATCCACGGGCGCCGTCCTCGGTCAGCCGCAGGGTCTCGTAGGAGAAGGTCGAATAGGTGGTGAGGGCGCCGCACAGTCCGGTGCCCAGCAGGAGCTGGAGGTGGGAACCGGCGGCACCCGCCGCGGCCGCGCCGGTGAGCAGCCCGAGGATCAGGGAACCGCTGACGTTCACCACGAAGGTGCCCCACGGCAGCGCCGAGTCGTGCCGGGACTGCACGGCGCGGTCGGTCAGATAGCGCAGGGGGGCGCCGATCATGCCGCCGACGACGACCAGGAGCCAGTTCACGCCCCGCCCTCTCCCCCGGCGTTCCCGGGACCGGCGAACCGTACGACCTCCACCTCGTCGAGCGTCACCAGCCCCTCGCCGACCAGCTCGGCGAGCCGCGGCAGGAAGCCCCGTACGGCCTCCTCGGCGTCGACGATCACCACGGCCACCGGGAGGTCCTCGCTCAGGGACAGCAGGCGCGAGGTGTGGATCAGCGAGGTCGCCCCGAAACCCTCGATGCCGCGGAAGACGGAGGCACCGGCGAGGCCGGCCTCATGGGCGCGGTGGACGATCTCGGAGTAGAGGGGGCGGTGGTGCCAGGTGTCGTCCTCGCCGACGAACACGGTCAGCCGCAGCGCCCTGCCCGCCGGGCCGGTCACCGGGGCCTCGGCAGCAGGACGCGCCGGGCGGCCGTCACCGCCAGCCACACCGCGGTGAGCGCGGCGAGCAGGGTGGTGCCGAGGTAGGCCAGGGCGGTGCCGGGCCGGCCGTGATCGAGGAGTTGCTGGATGTCGACGGCGTACGTCGAGAAGGTGGTGAACCCGCCGAGCACGCCCGTGCCGAAGAACGGCCGCACCAGCCGGTGCACCGTCCGCGCCTCGGTGACCAGCACCATGAACACGCCGATCACGGCACAGCCGCAGACGTTGACCCAGAACGTGGTCCAGGGGAAGCCGCCGCTCTGCGCGGGCCACAGCAGGGAGGCCGCGTAGCGGGCGGTGGCGCCGATCGCGCCGCCGACCGCGACCGCCGCGACGACGGGCGCCTGACCGCGCCGACGGGCCGGCCGCACGGCGGCGGCGCTCCCCGTCTCCTGGGCTGCCATGGTCGTACGTTCTCCCGGCGGGCTTGATCGCGAACGGGCTCCAGCGTATCGCCGGGGTGCGGGCGGTGGCACCCGCCGGGTGGGGCACCCCCTCGGGGGACGGGTCTCGGGGGGACGGATCTCGGCTCGGCCGTCCCCGCCCGCGCGGGACCGGCCGTCCCCGCCCGCGCGGGATCAGCCGGCGCCGGGCCGCGGGCAGAGCGCCACGCCGCGTTCCCAGAGGCTGCCGAGGACCAGGTGATCGGCGGTCTCGCAGACGCTCGTGACCATGCGGTAGCGGGAGTGGCGGGCGGCGAGGCGGTGGAGGACGGTGCCGTGGTCGCCGTAGGCGAGGGCGCCGATCATGCCGGTGGGGCGGTAGGGCGCGCGGACCGCGACCCCGGCGGCGGAGCGGCGGACGGCGGGGGCCGCGCGGTGCAACAGGTCCAGCGGGGGGACGCGCGGGCCGGCCAGGGCCACCCAGATCGGACCGTCCGGGGCGCCGCGCCAGATGTTGTCGGGCATGCCCGGCAGGTTCTCGGCGAACGGCTCGGTGCGCCCGGCTCGCGGCCCGGTCAGCCGCACTCGGGTCAGTCGGCGGGCGCCCGTCTCGGCCACGACGAGGAATGACTCGTCCTCGGCGGCCACCAAACCGTTGGCGAACTGGAGTCCGTCCACGACGAGTTCGGGTTCCTTCGCGTCCGGCGCCAGACGCAGCAGGCGCCCGGTGCCGGTGTGTTCGACGATGTCGCCGATCCACTCGGCGAGGGGGTAGCGGGTCGTGGAGACGGTGAAGTAGATGGTGCCGTCCGACAGGGCGACGACGTTGCTGGCGAACCGCAGCCGCTGCCCCGCCACGGAGTCGGCGAGCACGCGGACGACGCCGGAGTCCAGGTCGACACGGAGCAGGCCGCGTTCGGCGTCGCAGACCAACAGCGTGTCGTCGGCGAGGAGTTCGAGGCCGAGCGGGCGGCCGCCGGTCTCGGCGAGCACCTGGACGCGCGGCGCCCTGTCGGGCTCGTCGAGTCCGTCCAGGCGCAGGATCCGGCCGTCCTCCACGCCGGTCAGGACGCGTCCTCGGGTGTCGGCCACCACGTCCTCGGGGCCCCGGCCGCCGAGCGCGATCAGTCGACGCGGTACCAGTGCCGTGGAGGGGATCATCGGCGCCTGCCCTTCGGGAAGTCGGAAGGTGGCCCATCCTCGCAGCCGAACGCCTCGCGCACCGCACGAATCCGGCCGGGCTGCGACGCCTTCGCGGCGACGAAGGCCCTACCAGCCCTTCTCGAACATCCGCGCCACCTCGGCGATCCGCACCTCGTCCCGCCGGTAGTGCACACGGCGACGGACCCGCCGGGCGCGCAGCAGCCCCAGGTCGGCCAGCAGGCGGAGGTGGGTGGCGGCGGCCTCACGGCCCAGTCCGAGCCGTACGGCGACGGCCTCGGCGGTGACACCTTCCTCGGCATCGGCCCCGCCCCCGGCACAGGCCCGGTCCCCGGCACAAGCCTCGTTCCCGGCCCCAGCCCCGCCCTCGGCGGTGAACTCGCCCTCGGCCGGGCCGCCTTGCCGTCCCGCCGGGAAATGCCTCGCCGGGTCCTTCATCAACTCCATTATTTCCAGCCGCAGTTCACTGACGGGAGTCCTCAGCATCACGTCCCCTTCACGGGCGCTCGCACGGCGCGCTCCCACTCTGGCGCCGCGCGCGCCGCCGCGTCCGGCACTTCGCCGCCTTTGTCCGGATCGAACTGTCGTGCGGACGAAACACTCCCGACGCGTCGGCGCACAACTGCCCCACCGCCTGCCCGGCATACGCCCTGACCTGGCCTTCGGAGGCCGGCGGCACACGGCGGCCACGCGCACGGCGAAGGCCCGGCCACCGTGTGGGCGGCCGGGCCCGTCATACCGGGGCTCAGCGGTGGCTGAACCAGGACATCGACGACAGCGCCCTGTCGTCGTAGCCGAACAGGGCCTGGTTCTCCCAGGCGTTGCCGGAGAAGGCGTCGGCCGGGTCCCAGCCGTTGCCGGTGACCGCGGTCCAGGTGGCCTCCCAGTAGAAGACGCCGAGACCGCGGCCGTTCGGGACGGCCTCGACGATGCTCGCGACGTCGTTCATCCACCTGGTCTGCCCGGCCGTGGTCGCCGGGTAGCCGGAGGCGAGTTCGCCGGTGAGGTCGATGACGTCCTCGTGCGAGTCGTCGCTGCCCAGGCGGTGGGGGTAGGCCGTCTCGGCGACGAAGACCGGCTTGCCGTAGCGGGAGGCCGCGTCGTCCAGGGTCGTCTGGAAGTCGGACAGCGAGCCGTGCCAGTAGCCGTAGTAGGAGAGCCCGATGGCGTCGAAGTTCACGCCGTTCGCGACCGCGCTGTCGAACCACCAGCGGGTGCCGCTCAGGTCACCGCCCTTGGCGAGGTGCAGGGCCACGACGGTGGACGGGCTGACGGCCTTGACCGCGCTGTAGCCGGAGTCGAGCAGACCGGCCAGCTGGGTCCAGTTGCCGGTGGAACCCTCGGACCACAGCATGCCGCCGTTGATCTCGTTGCCGACCTGGACCATGTCGGCGGTGGTGCCCTGGGCCTTCAGTGCGTTCAGCACGTCGTAGGTGTGGTTGTACACGTCCGTCCTGAGCTGACTGTACGTGTGGCCCGTCCATGCGGCCGGCTTCGACTGGGCGCCCGGGTCCGCCCAGGTGTCCGAGTAGTGGAGGTCGACGAGCAGTTTCATGCCCTGGGCCTTGACGCGCTTGGCCAGTGCCAGAACCTGGGTCTTGGTGTTGTAGCCGTCGGCGGGGTTCACCCAGACCTTCAGGCGCGCGTAGTTCATCCCGGCGGACCTGAGGATGGTGACCGCGTCCCCGGTGGTGCCGGAAGCGGTCCGGTAGACGCCACCCTTGGCCTCGCTCTTGGCGAGGGAGGAGATGTCCGCACCATGGATCGACGTGCCGGTCGTGCCGGACGTGAGGGTGAGGTCGTCGACATTGATCCAGTTGCCGGCATTCGCGTCACTGTTGACGCTGACGGTGCACTGGTTGCCGGTCACCTTGACCGGCACGACGATGCGGATCCAGCCACTGGCCGACACGGGCAGATCCGTACGCTGCTCGGCTCCCCCGCAGTTCTTGAGGGATATGTACGCGGAGTTCTGGCCGCCGCCGGAGCGCACCCACGCGGTGAGCCGGTAGTTCCCGTTGGTCAGCCCCGAGAGGTACTGGTACGTCTCGACCTTGTAGGCGGAGGACGACCAGTGGCTGAGACGGTAGCTCCCGCCGTGGCCGCCTGCCTCGGCGAACGAGGCGCCGGTGTCGCCGTACTCGGACCAGCCGCCGGGGGTCGCGGCGCCGGTGCCGTCGGCCTCGAAGCCGCCGTTGGTCAGGGTGCTCGCGGCCGAGGCGGCCGGGGCGGGCAGGGCGGTGAGGGCGAGCCCCGCGGTGAGCGGCAGCAGCAGGGCTCTGATGGTGCGTCTGGGATGGAACATCTTCGTCCGTCGTCCCTTCGACGTGATGGAGAGGGAGACCCCCACCGCCGCGGGAACCCGGGGAACGGGCTCCCCGGGGGTCCCTCGAGCGTTCCTGGGTGGAGGCGGCCCCTCCGCCCGCGGCTCCTGCGGCTCGCACGGGCGGAGGGGAGTCGGCTCAGCCGTCGAGTCGGACGACCCGTACGGCTCCGGCGGGCACGGTGAGACGGCCCGTGACGGGTTCGCCGGTCAGCAGCTCGGTGCCGGACGTGTCCAGCGGCACCTTGGCCTCCGCGGCGGTGTGGTTGACGGCGAACAGGTAGCTGCCCTGCTCGTTCGCGCGGCGTACGACCTCCACGTCGCGGGGCAGTTCGGTGTGGGGGGCGACACCGGCGTCGGCGGCGGCCCGGCCGAGGACGGCGTCCAGGGCGTCCCCGTCGAGGCGGGTGGATACGTACCAGGCGGTGCCGCGGCCGAGCGCGTGGCGGGTGACGGCGGGGCGTCCCGCGGTGAGGCCGTCGGCGTAGGTCCACACGGTCTCGGCGCCGCGCGGCACCACGAACTCGGTCCACACGTCGCCGCTCAGCTCGGAGCCGTCGGGCCCGTCCAGGCGCACCCGCTCGCCCTGGAGCAGCGGCGAGAACTCCTCCACGGTGAGCCCCAGGACGTCCCTGAGCACACCCGGGTAGGCGCCCTCGTGGACGGCGTCGTGCTCGTCGACGATGCCGGAGAAGTAGGACACGACGAGGGTGCCGCCCTGTTCGACGTAGGCCCTGAGGTTGTCCCCGGCGGCCTTCGTCATCAGGTAGAGCGCGGGCACGACGACCAGGGGGTACGCCGTGAGATCCGCCTCCGGGTGGGCGAAGTCGACCGTGAGATGACGGTCGTAGAGGGTCTCGTAGAAGGCGTCGGCGCGCTCGCGGGCGTCGTGGTCCTCGCTGGGCCGCCAGTCGAGTCCCTGGGCCCACCAGGACTGCCAGTCCCAGAGCACCGCCACGTCGGCGACCGTGCGCGTGCCGCGGACCGGGGCGAGCGCGTCGAGCGCGGTGCCCAGCTCGACGACCTCGCGCCACACGCGGGTGCCGGTGCCGCCGTGCGGCACCATCGCGGAGTGGAACTTCTCGGCGCCGCGCCGGGACTGGCGCCACTGGAAGAACATGGCGCCCTCGGAGCCGCGGGCGACGTGGGCGAGGGAGTTGCGGGCCATCTGGCCGGGGGCCTTGGCCGGATTGCGCGGCTGCCAGTTCACACCCGAGGTGGAGTGCTCCAGGAGCAGCCAGGGGGCGCCGCCGGCCACCGACCGGGTGAGGTCGGCGGCCATGGCCAGGTTGACATGGGTGCGGCGGCCGTCGGTGATCAGGTAGTGGTCGTTGGTGACGAGGTCGACCTCGCGGCCCCAGGCCCAGTAGTCCATCGAGTCGCACTGGCTGAGGGCGGTCATGAAGTTGGTGGTGACCGGCACACCGGGCGAGAGACGGTGCAGAATGTCCCGCTCCGTACAGAAGTTCTCGCGGACCGTGGCGTCGGCGAAGCGCCGGTAGTCCAGCGCCTGGGCCGGGTTGCCCACGGTCGGGGTGGCGCGCGGCGGGTTGATCTCCTCGATGCCGCCGTAGCGCTGGCCCCAGAAAGCGGTGCCCCAGGCCTCGTTGACGGCCTCGACCGTGCCGTAGGCGGTGCGCAGCCAGTCACGGAAGCGGCCGGCGCAGGTATCGCAGTAGCAGGCCGAGACGGGGACGCCGTACTCGTTGTGCACGTGCCACAGGGCGAGGGCGGGATGGTCGCCGTAGCGCTCGGCGAGCCGCGTGGTGATGTTCGCGGCGGCGGCGCGGTAGTCGGGGTTGCTGTGGCAGATGGCGCCGCGTGAGCCGAACTCGTACCGGGTGCCGTCGGCGGTGACCGGCAGGGCCTGCGGGTGGGCCCGGTAGAACCAGACGGGCGGGACCACGGTGGGGGTGCCGAGGTCGACGCGGATGCCGTTCTCGTGCAGCAGGCGGAGCACGCGGTCCAGCCAGCCGAAGTCGTACTCGCCGGGCGAGGGTTCCAGCAGGGCCCAGGAGAAGATCCCCACGCTCACCATCGTGACGCCGGCCTCCCGCATGAGCCGGACGTCCTCGTGCCAGACGTCTTCCGGCCATTGCTCGGGGTTGTAGTCCCCTCCGAAGGCGAGCCCGGTGAGGCCCTTGGGGATGGAATCCGGCATGTCCGGCATGAAGCCTCCCGAGCAATCGATCATTTGGGAACGTGCACACACAGCATCAGCGGCACGAGCCCAACATAACCGCACAGCAACAACCATTGACAAGTGTCCGGGATGTTTCTCTACTGTGAACGCTCACAGAAGCATGGCAGGTCTCCGCAGCGGGCGGAGACCCCAGGTCAGGGGAGAGATCCATGCCCATCTCCAAGCGCCACGGCCTCCAGCGTGTCGTGGCCACCGCAGTCGCCGTCACACTCGGCTCCACCGCCCTCGCCGCCTGCGGCGGGTCCGACGACGACCCGGCCGGCTCCGGCCCGGTCTCGCTGACGTACTGGACCTGGACGCCCGGTATGGACAAGGTCGTCGACCTGTGGAACAAGGGCCCGGGCAAGGAGCGGCAGATCACCGTCACGGTGAAGAAGCAGGCCTCCGGCGACACGCTGGTCACCAAGATCCTCACCGCGCACAAGGCGGGTAAGGCGCCGGACCTGGTCCAGGCCGAGTACCAGGCCCTGCCGACGCTGGTCAGCAATGACGCGGTCGCCGACATATCCGGCGACGTCGGCGACGCGAAGGACAAGTTCGCCGAGGGCGTGTGGCAGCAGACCACGCTCGGCACCGACGCCGTCTACGCGGTCCCGCAGGACATCGGCCCGATGATGTTCTACTACCGCGAGGACCTGTTCGAGAAGTACGGCCTGAAGGTCCCCACCACCTGGGAGCAGTTCGCCGAGACCGCCCGGGCGCTGAAGAAGAAGGCCCCGGACACCGACCTGACCACGTTCTCCGCCAACGACTCCGGCCTGTTCGCGGGCCTGGCCCAGCAGGCCGGCGCGAAATGGTGGACCACCTCCGGCCAGAAGTGGCAGGTCGGCATCGACGACGCGGCGACGAGGAAGGTCGCGAAGTTCTGGGGCGACCTCGTCGCGGAGGGCGCCGTCGACAACCAGCCGATGTACACCCCCGCCTGGAACAAGGCGCTCAACACCGGCGGGCAGATCGCCTGGGTCAGCGCCGTGTGGGCGCCGGGCACCCTGACCACCGCCGCCCCCGACACCAAGGGCAAGTGGGCCATGGCCCCGCTCCCCCAGTGGTCCGACGGCGAGAACGTCACGGGCAGCTGGGGCGGCTCCTCCACCGCGGTGACCACCGACTCCGGGAACAGGGCGGCCGCCGCCGAGTTCGCCGCCTGGCTGAACACCGACGGCGACGCGCTCAACGCCCTCGCCAAGGAGAGCGGCATCTACCCGGCCTCGTCCTCCGCCCAGCTCAGCGGCGCCTTCACCACCCCGCCGGACTACTTCTCCAACCAGGCCGACTTCTACCAGCAGGCCGCGAAGATCGCGAAGACCACCGCGCCCTCCGCCTGGGGCCCGAACGTCAACGTCGCCTACACGACCTTCAAGGACGCCTTCGGCGCCGCCGCGAAGAACAGGTCGGACTTCACCGCCGCCCTCACGACGATGCAGGACGACACGGTCGCCGACCTGAAGAAGCAGGGCTTCGAGGTCGGCGAGTGACCACCGCGCACCGCGGGGCGTACGGGGCCGAGGGGGCCCCGTACGCCCGCCGCTCCGACGCCGGCACGCTCCGGCGGGCGCGCAGCGCCCCCTATGTCTTCCTCCTCCCCGCGATCGTGCTGTTCGCCCTGTTCTTCGCGCTGCCCATCGGCTACGCGGTCTGGCTCAGCTTCCACAAGGTCAAGGTCTCCGGCCTCGGCCTGGGCGCGGGCGCGCGCAGCGAGATCTGGGCCGGGCCGGAGAACTACCTGTCCGCCCTGTCCGACGGCGAACTGGCCGGCGGCGCGCTGCGTGTCCTCGGCTACGGCTGCGTCGTCGTGCCGGTGATGCTCGGCCTGGCCCTGGTGTTCGCGCTGATGCTGGACTCCGAGAGGGTCCGGCTCGCGCCGTTCACCCGGCTCGCGATCTTCCTGCCGTACGCCATCCCCGGTGTGGTGGCGGCGCTGCTGTGGGGCTTCCTGTACCTGCCGGACGTCAGCCCGTTCTACTTCGTCCTCGACCGGCTGGGGCTGCCGCAGCCGGATCTGCTGGACGGCGGTCCGCTGTACCTCGCCCTGTCGAACATCGCGGTCTGGGGCGGCACCGGCTTCAACATGATCGTCATCTACACCTCGCTCCAGGCGATCCCGGCCGAGGTGTACGAGGCGGCGAAGCTGGACGGCGCCGCTCCGCTCCAGATCGCCCTGCGGATCAAGATCCCGATGGTGGCGCCGTCGCTGGTGCTCACCTTCTTCTTCTCGATCATCGCCACGCTCCAGGTGTTCAGCGAGCCGACCACGCTCAAGCCGCTCACCAACTCGGTGTCGACGACCTGGAGTCCGCTGATGAAGGTGTACCGGGACGCGTTCGCGACCGGTGACATCTACGCGGCGGCCGCCGAGGCCGTGATCATCGCGGTCGTCACGCTGGTCCTCTCGTTCGGCTTCCTGCGCGCCGCGAACCGCCGCACCAAGCGGAACGCCGGTCAAGGAGCCACCGGATGAGTTCTCTCGCCGTACGCAAGTCCGCCCCGCTCGCGGGGACCACGCCCGGCACCGCCCAGGGTCCGCCGCGGCGCCGCCGGATCGCGCTCGTCCCGACGGTGGGCCTGCTGGCGGGCGCGGTCTACTGTCTGCTCCCGGTGGCCTGGGTGGTGATCGCCTCGACCAAGTCCGGCCGGGAGCTGTTCTCCACCTTCACCTTCCTGCCCGGCACGGGCTTCACCGACAACCTCCGTGACCTCGACGCCTACCGCGACGGCGTCTACTGGCAGTGGATGGGCAACTCCGCCCTCTACGCCGGGCTCGGCGCCCTGCTGTCCACGGTGGTCTCGGCGTTCAGCGGCTACGCGCTGGCGACCTACCGCTTCCGCGGTCGCGAGACGATGTTCAACGTCCTGCTCGCGGGCGTGCTGATGCCGCCGGTGATCCTCGCCGTACCGCAGTACCTGCTGCTGGCCCAGGCGGATCTCACGGACTCCTACCTGTCCGTGCTGCTGCCGCAGATCCTCTCGCCGTACGGCGTGTACCTGTCGCGGATCTACGCCGCGGCGGCCGTGCCGTCCGACGTCGTGGAGGCGGGGCGGATGGACGGGGCGAGCGAGTGGCGGGTCTTCACCCGGATCGCGCTGCCGATGATGATCCCCGGCCTGGTGACGGTGTTCCTGTTCCAGTTCGTCGCCGTCTGGAACAACTTCCTGCTGCCGTACATCATGCTCAGCGACGACGAGAAGTTCCCGATCACGCTGGGGCTGTTCACGCTCCTGGAACAGGGGTCGAACCAGCCCGCGCTGTACACGCTGGTGATCACCGGGGCGTTCCTCGCCGTGCTCCCGCTGGTCGCGCTGTTCCTGGTCGTCCAGCGCTTCTGGAGTCTGGATCTGCTGTCCGGGGCCGTAAAGTCATGACCATGAGCAACACGGGGGGCCGGCGCAGACCGCCGACGATCCACGACGTGGCGCGGGAGGCGGGCGTCTCGCGCGGAACCGTCTCACGCGTGCTGAACGGCGGGCACTACGTCAGCCCCACCGCGCAGGACGCCGTCAACGCGGCCATCCGCAAGACGGGTTACGTCGTGAACCGGCATGCCCGGTCCCTGATCACGGGCCGCTCCGACTCGGTCGGCTTCCTGCTCACGGAGCCCCAGGAGCGGTTCTTCGAGGACCCCAACTTCAACGTCCTGCTGCGCGGCTGCACCCAGGCGCTCGCCGCGCACGACATCCCGCTGCTGCTGATGATCGCGGGCACGGAGGACGAACGCCGCCGCATCACCCGGTACATCACCGCCGGGCACGTCGACGGCGTGCTGCTGGTCTCCAGTCACTCCGGGGACCCGGTCGCCCAGGAGCTGCGCGAGGCCGGGGTGCCGCTGGTGGCGTGCGGAAAGCCGATCGGGCTGGGCTCGAAGGTGAGCTATGTCGCCGCCGACGACCGTGACGGCGCCCGCGACATGGTCCGCCACCTGCTGTCCCTCGGGCGGCGGCGGATCGGCGTGGTCACGGGGCCGCTGGACACCCCGGGCGGTGTCGAGCGCCTCGCCGGGTACAAGGAGGTCCTCACCGAGGAGGGCATCGCGGTCGACGACCGCCTGATCGTCTCCGGCGACTACTCCAGGGCCAGCGGCGAGAGCGGCGCGGAGCGGCTGCTGGACCGGGCCCCGGACATGGACGCCGTGTTCGTCGCCTCCGACCTGATGGCCCAGGGCGTCCTCACGGCACTGCACCGGGCCGGGCGCCGGGTCCCCGAGGACATCGCGGTCGGCGGTTTCGACGACTCCCCCGCCGCGGTAGCAGCCAGCCCCGAGCTGACGACCATACGGCAGCCCTGGGACCGGATCAGCGCCGAGATGGTCCGCGTCCTGCTCGCCCAGATCGGCGGCGAGGAGGCTGCGGCGGTGATCCTTCCGACGGAGCTGGTCAGGCGCGGGTCGACGTGACGTGACGTGACGGGGCGGCGGCAGCGGAGGTGAGAGGCGGGCCGGGGGGAGCGGTCCGCCCGGCTCCCGTCGCACCTCCGGCCTCCCCCATCGCACCTCCGGCCCCCCGTCCCGCGTCCCGTACCCACTCGTCGGGAGCAACCGGTCAGGATCGGAGAAGCCGCGGCGGGGCTCCCGGACCTAGCGTGGAACCACCGGCGCGGGAACAGGCGCCGGGTCACGCGGACCATCAGCGAGGAGTACGTCATGACCGCCGGAGTGAAGACGATCATCTACCCCGTCAAGGACCTGGAGCGGGCCAAGGCGGTGTTCGGGGCGCTGCTCGGGGTGGAGCCCTACGCGGACACGCCGTACTACGTCGGCTACAAGGACGCGGGCCAGGACGTCGGCCTGGACCCCAACGGCCATGCCCAGGGCCTCACCGGCCCGGTCCCGTACTGGCACGTCGACGACATCCGCACCAGCCTCGACGCGCTGCTCGCCGCCGGGGCCGAGACGCTCCAGGACGTGCGGGACGTCGGCAACGGCCGGCTGATCGCGTCCGTGAAGGACGCGGACGGCAACCTCGTGGGACTGCTCCAGGACCCCCAGGCCTGACCGCGGCCGGCCGGGCGTGGAACCGCGGGCACCCGGCCCGCCCGCGACCGAGATAGTTGCACACTCAACAACTGGCCGGAACGGTGTTACCGTGCGGGTATGGCAGTCAACACGGCCGATTCCCGGCTGGAAGCGAGATGGCGGGACATCCTCTCGGTGCACGCGCGCACGATGTGCGAGATCGACCGCGCCCTGCACCCGCACGGCCTCGGTGCCAGCGACTTCGAGGTGCTCGACCTCCTCGTCGCGGAGACCCGCGACGAGGGCGAGCAGTGCCGCGTGCAGAACCTCGCCGGCCGGGTGCATCTCAGCCAGAGCGCGCTGTCCCGGCTGATCGGCCGGCTGGAGAAGGACGGCCTCGTCGAGCGCTCGGTGTGCGCGGAGGACCGGCGGGGCGTGTACGTGACGCTGACCGGCAGGGGCCGCGCCCTGCACACGGAGGTTCTGCCGCTCCAGCGGGCCGCCCTGGCGCGGATGCTGGGCCCGGCGGAGGAGGAGTGATCGCCGCTCCGGACGGCGTGACACCGCTGTCCTGATCCCCCCTGTCCGGACGATGTGACGCCGCTGTCCTGATCCGCCCCGTGCGGACGACGTTGGATCGCTGTCCTGAACCGCCCCGCGCGGCCCGGGCCCCGAAAGGCTCGGGCCTCAGAGCACGAACTCCGCCCCGTCCGGGAGGACCTCGGGCCCGGCCGCCCCCGGCGCGTGGCCGAGCAGGGCGCTGGTGTCGGCGAGCCGGGTCGCGATCAGCCGGGTTCCGGGCTCGACGGTCCGGCCGTCGGCGAGGGCGGTCGCGTCCAGCAGGACACAGTCCGCCGTCGCCGGCAGCGCCTCGGGGGCGGTGCGTACCGGGTCGAGCCAGGGCGCGTAGACGAGCACTCCCCCGGTGGCCAGGTCCTCGATGCGGTAGGCGGTCGACCAGCGCCGGTCCTCCCTGCCTCGGGGCAGATAGGCGGGCGGCCCCGACCCCACGGCGTACGCGGTGACGACCAGGCCGCCGGAGAGCACGAATCCCTCCTCGGTGAGGCCGTCGCGCCAGTCCCAGGGCGTGTAGCGGTCGAGCGCGGCACGGGCCGGGGCGAGCGCGGTGAGCACGGGCGGGGCCGCGTACACGGTGAGACCGGGCGTCCCGCGCAGCACGCCCAGGCCGGTGGTCTGGGCCGGTTCGGCGCCCGTGAGCAGGACGCCGCGCACCGGGGCGGGCCGGGAGGCGGGCCCCGGCCACAGCGCGGGGACCGACGTGAGCTGGGAGCGCAGATCGGGCGAGGCGTCGAGCAGCCACCAGTCGCGCGCGTTGCCGGAGACGGCGGCACCGGCCTGGGTACGGGCGGGCGCCCCACCGTCGCGGGCCGCGACGCACGGTGCGCAGGAACACGTCCACCGGGGGATGCCGCCGTCGGCGGCGGTGCCGAGCAGGACGACCCTCAAGACGACCCCCGGTGTGCGGTCACTGCGAGTGCTTCGGCGGAGGTCTTCCCGCGCCAGAGCACCGGGCCACCCCGCCCGGGGGGACATTTCCGGCCGATCTTGTCAGCCGGCGTGGCCGGGTTCAGCCGCGTGGCTGGGTTCAGCCGCGAGGCCGGGCGAGCAGGGTGCGCACCCCTTCCGAGGTCAGTGTCAGTCCGTGGTCGGAGGCCGCGTCGATGGTCAGCGACAGCCCCTCCTCCTCGGGCCACTGCGAGGCGAGCGCCCCGAGCGGGACGACCCGGTAGCGGGAGACGTACGGCAGCAGCCCGGCCATCTCGGGTTCCGAGGTGAACACGGGCACCACGGGCGCGGCGCCGGGCTGCTCGATCACGGGCAGCGTCACCGTCCCCGGGTCGCCCGCCTCCGCGTCGGTGGCGTCGTCGGGCACGGGCACCAGGACGTCACTGCCGGCGAGGGTCTCCAGCGCCAGCGTGTCGTCGGTGTTCTGGACGAGGGCGTCGAGTGCGCGCCCGGCGGGTGTGTCGTTGGCCGGCTGGGCCGGGGTGTCGTTGTTGCGGTGGGCCGGAGTGTCCATGACGGGTTCCCTGAGAGTGGCGGCGACGGTCGGGGAGCGGCCCGGGGCAGGCTCGGCCCCGCGCCGTCCCCCCGCGTACCCAGTGCGCGGGCGACCATGCCCCCCGCGCCACCGTCACGAACGGTGTCCGCCTCGGCGCGAGGCGTACTCGTGCCTCAGGAGTACGGCAGGGCCCGTCGGCCGGGGCTCGCGGGCCCGGCGGTCACCGATCAGTCCCGGCCACTGCGGCGCACGGGTCTTCCGGGGTTCGGGTGCCCTCCGTAGACTCCTGCGCCGACCACGGTGGTTACCTGCGGTAAGGGGGCTGGCGGCGATGGCACGGCACACGCGGAACACGGGTGGCGGGGGCAGTGCGCGGCGAACGTTCCTGACCGGCGCGGGGGTCGGCGCCGCCGCAGCGGCGCTGGGTCTCCCCGCGACGGGGCGGGCCGTCGCCGAGCCCGGCGCCCCGGCGACGGTCGCCGTGCTCGGCGGCGGGGTCGCGGGCCTGACGGCGGCGCACGAACTGGCCGAGCGGGGCTTCGCGGTGACGGTCTACGAGCGCCGGGCCCTGGGCGGGAAGGCCCGTTCCATGGACGTCCCGGACAGCGCGCGGGGCGGACGCCGGCCGCTGCCCGCCGAGCACGGCTTCCGCTTCATCCCGGGCATCTACCACAACCTCCCCGACACGATGCGGCGCATCCCCTTCCCCGGCAACGCCCACGGCGTCTGGGACAACCTCGTCGCCCCGCCCGAGATGTCCTTCGCCCGCACCGGCCGCGAGGACTTACGGGCTCCCCTGCCCTGGCCGGGCCACCGGGGCGCGCAGTTGACCCTGGACGAGATCCGGCGCGCCCTGACCGCGCTGCTGGAGACGGCGTCGAACATCCCTCCGCACGAGGTGGCGTACTTCGTCGGCCGGCTCGTGGTGTTCCTCACCAGCTGCGCCGAGCGCCGCGACGACACGTGGGAGTCGCTGCCCTGGTGGGACTTCACCGGCGCCGACCGTATGTCCGACGACTACCGGCGCATCCTCGCCGTCGGCGTGACGCGCAACATCGTGGCGACCAAGGCGGAGGAGGCGTCGACCCGTACGGTGGGCAGTCTGCTGGAGGCGTTCGTGTTCAACGCCCTCGGCCGGGGCGCCGACGGACCGCTGGACCGCATCCTCGACGCGCCGACCAACGAGGCGTGGATCGACCCCTGGACGGACCATCTCACCTCGCTGGGCGTGGAGTTCAGGATCGGCTGGACGGTACGGGAGGTGACGTACGGGAGCGGCCGTGTCACCGGGGTGACGGTCGAGGATCCGGGGGGAGCGCGGCGGACGGTGACGGCCGACCACTACATCTCGGCCATGCCGGTCGAGCACGCCCGCCGCACCTGGGGCCCCGCCCTGCGCGCGGCCGATCCCCAACTGGCCCGCTGCGACGCGCTGCGCACGGACTGGATGACCGGCATCCAGTTCTATCTGACCGAGTCGGCGCCCCTGCTGCGCGGCCACCTCAACCTCGTCGACTCCCCCTGGTCGCTGACCGCCATCCAGCAGGCCGAGCACTGGCCCGGCCGGGACTTCGCCGCCGACTACGGCGACGGTACGGCGGTGAACTGCCTGTCCGTCGACATCTCCGAGTGGGACAAGGAGGGTGTCCTGTACGGCCGTACGGCCAAGCAGTGCACCCGTGACCAGGTCGCCCGCGAGGTCTGGGCCCAGCTCAAGGCCGCCCTCAACGACACCGGCCGCACCGTCCTCAAGGACGGCGCCCTGCACTCCTGGTACCTCGACCCGGGCGTGTCCGGCCTCGGCACCCCGCACCCGGTCAACGACGACGAGCTCCTCATCCACCCGGTGGGCACCCTCCACAACCGCCCCACCGCGAGGACGCTCGTCCCCAACTTCTATCTCTCCGGCGACTATGTCTCGGTGGACATCGACCTCGCCACCATGGAGGGCGCCAACGCCTCGGCCCGCCAGGCGGTCAACGCCCTGCTGGACCGCGTCGGTTCGTCCGCGCCGCGCTGCACGGTGACACCGCTGTTCGAGGCGCCCGAGCTGGCGCCCCTGCGCCGGCACGACCGGCTGCGGTACCGGCTGGGACTGCGGAACCTGTTCGACCTGGGGTGAAGGGCGATCGGACCGGGCGGCGCGGTGGACCCGCGCCCGGACCGGGGGGGGGGGGGGGGGGGGGGCCCCCCACACAGCCCCCCCCCCCCCCCCCCCCCCCCCCCAAAACAACCGCCCCCCCCCCCCACACCGCCCCCCCCCCCCCTCGTC
>NZ_JBVJGZ010000020.1:0-167391 GCF_055587025.1 Streptomyces sp. NPDC048600
CCCCCCCCCCCCCCCCCCCCCCCCCCCCCCCCCCCCCCCCCCCCCCCCCCCCCCCCCCCCCCCCCCCCCCCCCCCCCCCCCCCCCCCCCCCCCGAGCCCACTCGCCCTGGGCCGCTCCGAGCCGTCAGGGACGCTTTATGGCGCCCATGGAGGGGATGAACGCCGCCGGATCGTCCTCGAAGGCGTGCAGGCCCGGCTGGAAGTCCCAGTTGCCGGCCTCGTCACGGATGAACTCGGCGACGGTCACGGCGGTCGCGCCGAGGACCGTCCCGAAGTCGTCCACGGCGAGGTCGGTGTACCCCTCACGGATCCTCAGGCCCGGGTTGGCCACCGTGACGAAGGTCCGCCCGGCGGGCCGCTGCTGGAGGATGACGCCGACGACCACGCGCGCGTAGCGCGCATTGAGACGGTCCAGCTCGAAGATCATGACCTCGTCCCAGCCGAGGCCCTTGCCGTCCTTGCTGTCCCGGTTCAGATGGATCGTGCCGTCTGGGGAGCGGCTGTCGAAGTGGACCACGTAGGCGGGATCGCCGTACGGCGCGTCGCGCAGATAGGTGGCGGACACCAGGTCCAGGTCCGTGGGCGGCTGTCCCGCTGGGCTCGGATCCCACTTCAGAGCCACCTCGACCTTGTGGATGCCCTTGATGAGGTCGCTCACCGAACTCCCCTTCCCCGTTTCGTCTGCGGACCCAACTTCCGTGCGGCGGAAGCCGGTTGCCATCCTGTCACGTCCACGCGTACCGCCGCCGGGGAGCTGTGTGGACGAGCGCGACCCTCGCCACGCTCCGTGGCCTTACCATGGCGCGGTGCTGGTCAAGTGGATTCGCTGCACCGTGGTGGACCGCCGCGGTTTCGAGCGCGGGCAGCGGAAATGGGCGGGGCTTCCCGGCGAACCGGGTTTTCGCGGGCAGGGCGGCGGCTGGAGCCGGGGACGGCCGTCGGTGGCCCATGTCTTCGCCTTCTGGGAGAGCCGCGCCTTCTACGACTCCTTCATGGCGCGCTCGCACGACCGGCTCGCCGCGTCCCAGGCCGGCACCTTCAAGGATGCCCAGGTCAGGCTGTTCGAGTACCGCTTCGACGTGAAGACCGGTTTCGAGCCGCGCTTCACCGACGCGGACCTGATAAGGGTCGCCCTGTGCCGTGTCCATGAGCAGCGCGTGGACAACTTCACGCTGATGCAGGAGAAGGTCTGGAATCCGGCGATGGCCGGTTCGCCCGGCATGATCCGCGGGCTGTTCGCCGAGGCGCCGGGACACGAGTTCATGGTTCTGTCGATGTGGCGGTCGGCCGCCGAGCACGGAAAATACCGGACCGAGCGGGTGGAACGGCTCGCGCTGCGCGCCCAGACCGAGGCCGACGTGGCCGCCCTCACGGGGGACATCGTGGAACTGGAGCCCTCCTGGACGGTGTGACGGTTCCTCGGTCGCCGCGCGACGCGACGGCTTCCCGCCGGCCACGTCTCCACGGCCGCCACGGTCGTCACGCGCCCACGAGTGCCGTGTGCGCACGGTGTGTCCACGGGTGTGCGGATGGTGTGACCTACGCCGTATGGAGCCCGTACCGGTGCTCTGTACGGCCTCGCTCGATCTAGGGTTTTGGCATGGCACGACCACGGCGCATCATCCTTGTCCGGCACGGCGAGTCAACCGGCAACGTTGATGACACCGTCTACGAGCGCGAGCCCGACCACGCGCTCGCCCTCACCGAACGCGGCTGGCGGCAGGCCGAGGAGAGGGGCAAGCACCTGCGCGAACTGTTCGGCCGCGAACACGTGAGCGTGTACGTCTCCCCCTACCGCCGCACGCTCGAGACCCTCCGCGCCTTCCACCTGGACCCCGAACGCATACGCGTGCGCGAGGAACCACGGCTGCGCGAGCAGGACTGGGGGAACTGGCAGGACCGCGACGACGTACGGCTCCAGAAGGCGTACAGGGACGCCTACGGTCACTTCTTCTACCGCTTCGCCCAGGGCGAGAGCGGCGCCGACGTCTACGACCGGGTGGGCGGCTTCCTGGAGAGCCTGTACCGCAGCTTCGAGGCCCCCGACCATCCGCCCAACGTGCTGCTGGTGACCCATGGCCTGGCCATGCGGCTGTTCTGCATGCGCTGGTTCCACTGGTCGGTCGCGGATTTCGAGTCGTTGTCCAATCCCGGGAACGGAGAGATGCGGATGCTCGTTCTCGGAGACGACGACAAGTACACGCTCGACCGGCCATTCGAACGTTGGCGGGATCCTGAGCCGTACGGGATCACCGGATAGGGTGGCAGGGCGATGACCGCTGATTCCTCTTCCGCAGGGCGCTTCGAGCGCGCCCTGTCCAGCCTGCGCGGACTGGCGGTGGGTGACGCGCTGGGCTCGCAGTTCTTCGTGCCGGCGAACTACCCGCTGCTCAAGCGCCGTGAGCTCCCGGACGGCCCGTGGCAGTGGACGGACGACACGGAGATGGCCTGCTCCGTGGTGGCCGTGCTCGCCACCCACCACCGCATCGACCAGGACGCCCTGGCCCTGTCCTTCGCCGAGCACCACGACTTCGACCGGGGTTACGGCCCCGCCGTCAACCGCCTCCTGCGACTCGTCCGGGAGGGCGGCGACTGGCGCGAACTGGCAGCCGCCCTCTTCAACGGCCAGGGGTCCTGGGGCAACGGCGCCGCGATGCGCATCGCGCCCCTTGGCGCCTGGTACGCGGACGATCCCGAGCAGGCCACCCACCAGGCGGAGATCTCCGCCTACCCCACGCACCAGCACCGTGAGGCCGTGGTCGGTGCCATGGCCGTGGCCGCCGCGGCGGCGCTGGTCGGTGCGCCCAGCGGGCCGCCGAGCCCCGAGTCGCTCCTCGACGACGTGATCGCCCTCGTGCCAAGGAGCGCGGTGGGCGCCGGTCTGCGCCGCGCCCGGGACATGCTGGACTACGCCGACGCGGCCACGGTCGCAGCGGTGCTGGGATGCGGACGGCGTACGTCGGCCCACGACACCGTGCCCTTCGCCCTCTGGTCCGCCGCCCGCAGTCTCGGGGACTACGAGCAGGCGTTCTGGACCACGGCCCAGGTCGGCGGCGACGTGGACACCACCTGCGCGATCGTCGGTGGAGTGCTCGCCGCGGGGAAGGCCGGGGCGCCGCCCGCCGCCTGGGTGGACCGGACCGAGGCGGTACCGGACTGGGTGCCGACCGACGCCTAGCCGGGCCGGGCGGGTGGGCGGTCCTGGCCTTCCGCCTGCCGAGCCTTGTCGTGTCCCCGGGTGGGCACTGTCCGAGCCTTGGCGTGCCTCCGGGCGAGCAGGGTCCGACCCTTCGCGTGTCCGCGGGAGAACACTGTCCGCGCCCTGCGCACTGAAAACTCTCCGTGTCCGCCGGGAACTCTCCGTGATTGCCGGGCGTTGTCGGGGTGAGCGCTGCACGAGAGGGGTGCATGCGGATTCCGGACGACGGTGGCGGCGGGGGTGATCGGGCATGGAGTCGCTGTGGATGCTGACCGTGATCGTGTGCTGCGCGGTGGCCGCGGCGATTCGCCGGAGCGGGCGAACGGCCGTGCCGTCCGCGGTCGTGCGGACGGTGCCGTGGACGATTCGGCCCGGCAGCCCTGGGCGTCTCCCTGCGACGCCCGTCGGCCGACTGCCGGGGCCGGACCGGTGTGTTCCTCCGTCAGCCGCCCATCGGCCCGGCGTTGCCCGCCAGCGCGTCCAGGTCGCTCTTGCGGAACCGCACCACCGACACGGCGGTGACCAGGGCGAGTACGGCCATCGCGGCGGCCGGGACGAAGGAGGCCGCGATGCCGTGCGAGAGCACCTCGTACCCCCAGGGCGCGGGCAGTTGGTGTGTCTGAGCGAACTGCGCCTTCTGCTCGGCCGTGCCGTCGGCCATGAAGTCCGGCAGCTGCTTCTTCGCCTCATCAGCGCTGGCGGTGCCGAAGACGGTGGTCAGGATGGACAGGCCGAGCGAACCGCCGACCTGCTGCGTGGCGTTGAGCAGCCCGGACGCGGCACCGGCCTCGTGCTGGGCGACTCCGGAGACCGAGGTCACCGTCACCGTCACGAAGATGAGCCCCATACCGAAGCCGAACACCAGCATCGGCCCGAGCACCCCGCCCGCGTACGAGCTGTCCGGGGTGACGAGGCTCTGCCAGGCGAGACCGGCCGTCACCAGGGCGGAACCCGTGATCATGAACAGCTTGGGGCCGAGGGTGGGCAGGAACCGCTGCGACAGCCCCGCGCCGACCGCGATCGCGACCGTGACGGGAAGGAAGGCCAGGCCCGCCTTGATCGGGCTGTAGCCGAGCACGTTCTGCACGAACAGCACGATGTAGAAGAACATGCCGAACATCGCCGCGGCCAGGCACAGCATGATCACGTACGTGCCGGAGCGATTGCGGTCGGCGAACATCTTCAGCGGGGTGATCGGCTCCCTGGCCCTCGTCTCGATGAAGACGAACGCGAGCAGCAGTACCAGGGCGGCACCGAAGGAGCCGAGCGCCAGTCCGTCGCGCCAGCCGTCCTCGGCCGCGCGGATGAAGCCGTAGACCAGCGAAGCCATACCCAGGGTCGAGGTCAGCGCGCCGGCGATGTCGAAGCGGCCGGGATGCCGTTCGGACTCGCTGATGTAGATCGGTGTGAGGACGGCGATCAGTACGCCGATGGGCACGTTGACGAAGAGGACCCAGCGCCAGTCGAGCCACTCGGTGAGCATGCCGCCGGCGAGGAGACCGACGGCGCCACCGCCCGCGGAGACCGCGGCGAAGACGCCGAAGGCCCGGTTGCGTTCCGGGCCTTCGGGAAACGTGGTCGTGACCAACGCCAGCGCAGTGGGCGAGGCGATCGCTCCACCCACACCCTGGAGGGCGCGTGCCGCGAGCAGCTGCCAGGGCTCCTGGGCGAGTCCTCCCAGCAGCGAGGCGAAGGTGAAGAGCAGGATGCCGGCCATGAAGACCCGGCGGCGGCCGAGGATGTCACCGGCGCGTGCGCCCAGGAGCAGCAGCCCGCCGAACGTGAGTGTGTAGGCGCTGACCACCCATGTGAGATCGGTCGTGCTGAAGTTGAGAGCGCCTTGAATGTGCGGGAGTGCGATGTTCACAATCGTCGCGTCGAGGACCACCATGAGCTGGCAGGCCGCGATGACGGTGAGCGCGATGCCGGGATGCCCCGCCCGGCGCGCCTCACCTCGTTTCTGGTGCTGAGTCAATTGAGAGGTCGTCACCATGGGTCCCCCACAAATGCCTTAGTGAACGATGGCGTTCACTGTTGTGTCCACGGTAGTGAGGCCCTTGTAGAGAACGCAAGCGTTCACTGGCGCCGCCTCGGCGCGTCGATTCCCCCGTCCCCGCAAGGTGACGCGTCCCCGTTGTCCCGGACCGTTTCCGGGATTCCCCGCTTCTGTTCGCTGGAGAGACTCGATGGTTACCTCGCCCTGGACGGCCGCCCCCGCTCGGCCGGCCTCGGTCCGTCGGCGCGGCGCGGTACTCGAACGCGCGATCCTCGACGCCGCCCTGGAGCAGCTCGGCACGGTCGGCTGGAAGGGCCTGACCATGGAGGGGGTCGCGGCCGGCGCCCAGACCGGGAAGGCCGCCGTCTACCGTCGCTGGCCCTCCAAGGAAGACCTCGTCGTCGACGCTCTGCAGGCGGGACTGCCCCAGCTGGAAGGGGCGCCGGACCTGGGCGGCGTCCGTGAGGATCTGCTGGCCCTGTGCCGCCAGGCGCGGGACGCGATGTACTCCCGCCCCGGTCACGCCTTGCGTGCGGTCATTCACGAATGTGATCCCACTCAGGCCGAGCGCTTCCAGGGTGTGATCTTCGATTCGGTCGTGGAGCCGACGATCAAGCTGCTCCGAGAGGTCGTCACCCGTGGGATAGAGCGAGGCGAGGTGCGGGGCGACGCGGCCAACGGCTATGTCTTCGACGTCATTCCGGCGATGATGATGTACCGCTCGAAGATGTGCGCGAGTGAATGGAACGACGTGGATCTCGAGGAGCTCATCGACCTGCTGATGATGCCGCTGCTGCGGCCGGTCACCCTCTGACGGACGCCCCCGGCCGCTGGAAGCTCCACGGGGAAACCGGGGTGTCGCGGGGGCTTCCGGGCGTCGTAGGCTAAGGGCGTCATGGCGTACGAACCACCTACTCACACCGTCGAGCGCTCCCTTCGAGCCACGACCGGAGCGAAGATCGTCGCTGGTGTCGACGAGGTGGGGCGCGGCGCTTGGGCCGGTCCCGTCACCGTCTGCGCGGCGGTCACCGGTCTTCGCCGGCCCCCCGAAGGTCTCACCGACTCCAAACTCCTCACCGTCAAGCGGCGGACCGAGCTCGCCGGGGAACTCCAGAAATGGGTGACCTCCTACGCGCTGGGCCACGCCTCTCACGAGGAGATCGACCGGATGGGCATGACGGCCGCCCTGCGGCTGGCCGCGGGGCGCGCTCTGGACGCCCTGCCGGTGCGCCCCGACGCGGTCATCCTCGACGGCAAGCACGACTACCTGGGCGCCCCGTGGCAGGTCCGCACGGTGATCAAGGGTGACCGCTCCTGCGTCGCCGTCGCCGCGGCCTCGGTGATCGCCAAGGTCCAGCGCGACAAAATGATGGCCGAACTGGGTATCGAACATGCACACTTCGGTTTTGCGGACAACGCCGGGTATCCGTCGCCCGTGCACAAGGCCGCGCTGGAGGAATGGGGACCCACTCCCTTCCACCGGCTGTCGTGGGCGTATCTTGATGCGCTGCCCCAGTGGCGGCACCTCAAGAAGGCCCGCAGCTGGGCGGACGGAAGCGCTCCGGAAATCGAGGGTCAGCTCGGCTTCGATTTCTGACGGTTCCGCTCGCACGTATGTGCCACCCGCTGACGCGAGCCGCACCAACGTTTGATAGACATCAGCTCATGCCTCTCATCCCCGAGGAGCCTCAGATTCACGAGAGTGCCCAGGGTCCCCGCGCCACGCCGTCCAGCGGCCGTACCGCGCCGACCCCCCGCCCCGTACCCGGCCCCCGCCCCGTGGCGCCGCCGCGCCCCGGTCGCCCGGGACCGCTTCGGCCCACGCCGCCGGCCCAGCGCACCCCGCGCGACGTGGCCACCGTCGAGCCCGGCCCTTCGGGCCCGGCAACCCCCACCGCTTCCGGCAAGGCTTCCGCCGCGCCGCAGATCCAGCTGATCCCGGCCTCCGCCGAAGGCGCGCTCGACGCCGCCGACGAAGCCGTGGACATGCTTCTGGACTCGGGCCGAGCCCCGGGTGACGTTCTGGTGATCACCACCGGAGAACAGCACCCGTGGGCCGCGCACGAGCTCTCCTTCGGAGAGACCGCCTACTGGGCTCTGCACGACTCCGGTGACGACGTCTTCTACGCCGACGCCTCGCATGTCGGCCGTGCGGCGACCAGGCCCGTGGTCGTGGTCGCGGTCAACGGCGGGTCCGACGCCGCGGCCGCCCAGACGCTGCCGCTGGCCCTCACCCGGGCCGGTGCTCTGCTGGTCGTCTGTGGAGACCCGCAGCAGATCAACTCGGTTCTGGGCGCGGGCGTCTGACCCCGTCCTGAGACGTTCGGGACGAGACGGGGCGACGAGGCCGCCGCCTCGGCCGTCACCTCACAAGGGCCGAGGCGCGGACGACCGGAAGCGCGCTGATGCGTGCCTCCGCTTGGTCTGCGCCCGCGTGCGCCGCGGCTCGCGGTGCGGCGCGGAGCCTTAGGAGCGGTGCGACTGCGGGCAGGCCGGGTTCACCGGCCCGCCCGGTGCCGACCTGGCCGGTTCGAGCCCTGGGGCGAGGCACCGCCGCCTTCTCCCAGGCGGCAACTGCCCGATCTCTCTGCCGAAGCCCCCAATGCGAGCCGCAGCGCACTGCGGAGATCTGTGAGCACGCTGACGGGGCCACCAGGTGTGCCGCCGCCACCCGTGCGGTTCCTCACCCGAACCGACTGGCCGCCATCGGTGAACACGACGTCGGAGCAGCGGGCCGCCGCCCGCCCGCTCCCGTCGGAACCGGCGCGCCGCCGCGCGTGAGAGCGTCGGCGGATTCGTTCAGCGGGCCGCCACGCGCCGCAGGCCGTCGGATCCCGCGCCGCCGGTACGCGGCAGCGCCGGAGGGACCTGGATGGCGTCGAAGGGTTCGGGAGCCGAGTCCACGCTGGGGCGGCGACCGGCTCGGCCCTCGCCGAGCACCTGCCAGCCGTCGTGCGTGAGCGTGATGTACGCCCCGCACCGCAGCCCGTGCAGTGTGCAGGCGTCGCGCAGCCCCCACATCCAGGCGCCGTCCTCCTCGGTCCAGCGGGCGTCGCCGTCCCGGCAGTAGAGCAGGATCGCGGTGCGCGCGGGTGTACGGCGCCGAAGGTCGTGCGGGATGACCCGGCGGAGCTGGGCCAGCAGGGAGTTGCGGAACATCCAGCCGTCGGCGGGCGCCGACCGGCGGGTGAACGAGGCGCTCGCCCGCAGCCGTTCGTCCTGGTCCAGCACGGCCACGATCGCCGTCGAGAGCCCGGGGCGGTGCCGTGCGTGCAGTCCGCTGACGACCTCGCGGGGATTGCGCAGCAGAGGGATACCGGCCGCGGCCCATTCCGCAGGCTCCAGCACACGGGCGGCGGAAGCGGTGGACAGGTCGGCGGACGTCGACGTCGATGCCGTGGGAGACGGAGCGAATCCGAAGGTCACGATCCTCCCTTCGGCTACGCGCCCACACTGCGGGCGGGGTGGAATTCAGGGGAGCGCGCACCGCAGTGAAGCCCTTCCGGGCCACGGACCGGGCCGTGCGGGGAG
The DNA here is from genome assembly GCF_055587025.1 of Streptomyces sp. NPDC048600. NCBI lineage: Bacteria > Bacillati > Actinomycetota > Actinomycetes > Kitasatosporales > Streptomycetaceae > Streptomyces > Streptomyces sp. NPDC048600. The sequence continues at coordinate 8,727 of NZ_JBVJGZ010000020.1, forward strand.
CGGACTCCAATTCTTCCTGTCGAACTGGGATGCGGCAACGAGCAATTGGGGCCACCGCCCCTTATCAAGCGATGCGTGGCTTATATCACTACCCCGTGAGGCCCCAGATGATGCCCGGAAGACCGTGACGCACCGGGAACCTCACGGGGAACTGTAGATGCCGGACGGTGGACCGGCCGGTTCAGCCCTGGACGGCAAGCACCAGGGGCAGCACCCCGGCCGCACCCGACTGGCGGAGCATGCGTGCCGCCACCGCGAGAGTCCAGCCCGTCTCGGTGAAGTCGTCCACCAGGAGGACCGGTCCCCGCGTTTGATCGAGCGTCGCCTTCAGAGCGGGAGGTACGACCAGCGCCCCGTCGAGGGCCTTGAGGCGTTGCGCGCTGTTGCTGCGGGAGATGTGCGACCCGTCGTGCGCGTACTCCACGGCGCCCAGCAGAGGCAGCCGGCCGACCTCGGCGATCCGTGTCCCCAAGGAGCCGATCAACTGGGGGCGGGTGCGGGAGGCGATGGTGACGACACCCACGGGGCGGGGTGGCGCGTCCGCGTCGCCGGATGCCCAGCCACCCGGGCCCCTGGCCCAGTCCGTGAGGACACCCACGACCGCGCGTGCCACGTCGTCCGGAACGGGACCGTCCCCAGCCTGCGGCGCGAGCATCGGACGCAGCCGGTTCCCCCATCCGATGTCCGACATCCGCCCCAGGGCGCGCCCCGGCGCGGCCTGCTCGTCGGCAGGAATGCGTCCCTTGAGATTCACGCCGATCGAGGGAAGCCCCGTCGGCCACATGCGCCTCGGCTCGACATCGACTCCGGCCCGCCCGAGGTCGACCCGTGCGGCGTCCACAGAGGCGTCGGTGGTGTCCGCGGTGAAGCGGGCCCCCGCGCAGTTGTCGCAGCGACCGCAGGGGCGGGCCGCCTCGTCGTCCAGCTGGCGCTGGAGGAACTCCATCCGGCAGCCCGTCGTCGAGGCGTACTCCCGCATGGCCTGCTGCTCGGTGGCACGCTGGCGCGCGACCCACTCGTAGCGCTCGCCCTCGTACGTCCACGGCTGCCCCGTCGCGATCCATCCGCCCTTGACCCGCCGGACCGCCCCGTCCACGTCGAGGACCTTGAGCATGGTCTCCAGCCGGGATCGCCGCAGTTCCACCAGTGGTTCGAGGGCAGGCAGCGAGAGCGGGCGGTCCGTACTAGACAGGACGTCGAGGGTACGGCGGACCAGGTCCTCCGAAGGGAAGGCCAGGGAGGCGAAGTACTGCCAGATCGCCTCGTCCTCCTTGCCGGGCAGCAGCAGGACTTCGGCGTGCTCGACGCCGCGTCCGGCGCGGCCGACCTGCTGGTAGTAGGCGATGGGGGAGGACGGGGAGCCGAGGTGCACGACGAAGCCGAGATCGGGCTTGTCGAAGCCCATGCCCAGCGCGGAGGTGGCGATGAGCGCCTTGACCTTGTTGTTCAGCAGGTCGTCCTCGGCCTGCTGACGGTCGGCGTTCTCCGTCTTGCCGGTGTACGAGGCCACGGTGTGACCGCGTTGCCGCAGGAAGGCCGTGACCTCCTCGGCGGCGGCGACGGTGAGGGTGTAGACGATGCCCGAACCCGGAAGGTCGTCCAGATGATCGGCGAGCCAGGCCATGCGGTGCGCGGCGTCGGGAAGCGCCAGCACGTTGAGGCTCAGGCTCTCCCGGTCCAGCGGGCCCCGGAGCACCAGTGCGTCGGACGACCCGCCCGTGCCCAGTTGCTCCGCGACGTCCGCCGTCACACGCGCGTTGGCGGTGGCGGTGGTCGCGAGCACGGGCACGCCCGGTGGCAGGTCGCCGAGCATGGTCCGCAGCCTGCGGTAGTCGGGACGGAAGTCGTGCCCCCAGTCGGAGATGCAGTGGGCCTCGTCGACGACGAGCAGGCCGGTGGCCGCCGCGAGCCGGGGCAGCACCTGGTCGCGGAAGTCGGGGTTGTTGAGCCGCTCGGGGCTGACGAGCAGGACGTCGACCTCGCCGGCCGCGATCTCGTCCTGGATCGCGTCCCAGTCCTCGGTGTTCGAGGAGTTGATCGTCCGGGCATGGATGCCGGCCCGTGCGGCGGCCTCGACCTGGTTGCGCATGAGCGCGAGCAGCGGGGAGACGATCACGGTGGGTCCGCTGCCCCGCGACCGCAGCAGCGACGTGGCGACGAAGTACACCGCGGACTTGCCCCAGCCCGTGCGCTGCACGACCAGGGCTCTGCGCTTGTCGGCGACCAGTGCCTCGATGGCCCGCCACTGGTCCTCGCGCAGCCGTGCCGTGCCGGTGGCATCTCCGACGAGGCGGGCGAGGACCGAGTCGGCCTCCGTCCGCAGATCCGCGTTGCTCACGTGCTCCATGGGTCCATACAACAGGACGCCACTGACATCACGCGGTCGCGCCGCTGACTCTCGCGAGGTTGCGCCGCTGACCTCCGCGAAGTCGTGCGGCCGACTCCCGCAAGGTACTGCGGCTTACCCGGCGAGGTCGCGGGGCCGACCCCGCGAGGTCGTTCGACCGCTCCCGCGAGGCCGTACAGCGCCCGACGAAGCGTGGGAGCACGCTGCCACCGAACTGCGCGGCCGACGTGAGCCCGCTGGCATCCGCCGGTCTGTGGCATGTCCCCGACCGGAGTTATCCACAGGGTCAAGCGGAAATCGGCGATCCACGAGATCGTCTGCGCATGACGAATCACAGCGAAACGACCGGATCGTTCGGAAACGACGACATCACCGGCGAGGGCGGACACATCAGGCCGAACGGCTGGGACGGACACATCACGCCGAGCGGCGACGGTGTACGCGGTGGGTCCACGCCGCCCGCGGATCACGCACACCCCCTCACCACGGGCGCGCTCGGCCCGCACCAGGTCACCCTGCGCACCCCGGCCGAGCTGGCCGACGCGCTGCCCTACCTCCTCGGTTACCGGCCCGAGGACAGCATCGTGATGGTCGCCCTGCACGACGCGGACGGTCGCGGCAGGTTCGGCGGCCGGGCCCGGCTCGGTATCCCCGCGAACAAGGAGGACTGGCCCGGCGCGGCCAAGCAGCTCGCGCACGGCCTCATCACGGGCAGCGTGCGGCGCGGCTCCCCACCCGAGCAGATGGTCGTCTACCTCTGCCAGGAGCCCGAGGAGGGGGAGACGGGCCGACAGGTCATGAACCGGCTGAGGCCCCTCGCCCACGACCTGCGCGTCGAGTGCGGAAACCACGAGGTGCCGGTGATCGAGGCACTGTGCGTCTCCGACGGCCGCTGCTGGTCGTACTGCTGCGACCGGGACGACTGCTGCCCGTCCGAGGGCCGCCCGATGGGCCTGCCCGGTACGTCGGTCCTGGCCGCGGCCGCCACCTACGCCGGCCTTCAGGTCCGCGGGACCCTGCGAGAACTGCGCGCCCGGCTCCAGCCCTGGGAGACCTCCGCCGCGCTGCAGCAGGAAATCGCCCTGGACGCCGCGGGAATGGCCCTCGTCCCCAGGATCCTCGACGAGGAGAGCCGCGCAGCCGTCGCCCAGGAGACCCTCGATCTGGCCCGTCGCGTGATGAGCCGCCTCGCGCACGCTCCGTCGGTACAGGGCGCCTTCGCCGCGGACCTGCGCGACGACGAACTGCTCGGCCACGACGAGGCGGCCGCCCTGATCCTCGGCCTCCAGGACCGTGGAACCCGCGACCGTGCCGCCGAGTGGATGGAAGGTGACGAGGTCGGCCCCGCCCTGCGTCTGTGGCGGGCCCTGGCCCGGCGCTGCGTGGGTCCCTATGCCGAGCATGCCGCCGCCCCGCTGACCCTGGCGGGCTGGGTCGCCTGGTCCAGCGGTGACGAACTCGAGTCCCGCGAAGCCCTGGCCATGGCCCTGGGAGCCGACCCCGACTACCTCTTCGCCCGCCTCCTGCACCAGGCCTGCAACGAGGGCCTCGACCCGGAGTCCCTGCGCCGCTGCCTGCGCGTGGAGCGCGGCGAACGCGAGGGCGGGGGAGCGGAAAGCACACGCCAGGGAGCGGAACTGGAAAGCGCCGGGTGCGGCCCGGTCGACGCGACACGTGACGCCGACGCGCTGGTCCCCACCGAGGGCGCCCCCGGCGACGGCAGCTGTTGCGAGCCGTCGTCGGCCCGGCCCCTGAGCCCGGCCGCGCGACGCTTCCGCGCCGACCGCGCCCGAACCGTCACCGCCGATGTGAGGTCCGACGGCACCCACCAGACCTCTTCGCCCGGTGCCCGACGCACAGGACGTGGAACGGCACGGCCGGACATCTCCCGTCCTCCGCGGCAGGGCTCCCGTGCCTCGCGAGACGGCTCCCCTGCACGGCGCGACGCCTCCCGTCCCCCGCGTACGTCGGCGAAGGACGGAGGCCGGCACAAGGGTTACGACCCCTCCACGGCCGCGTGGCCCGAGCACGACCGCGCGCGGGACGACTCGTGAGCCGCCACGCGGTCGGGGCCGTCGGCCGGTGCCGGGCGGTGGCCGGGTGGGTCGTGCGGGCGGTCGTGGCAGTCCAGAACCGTCGACGCCGCCATTCGGCTCGGTCCCGGGGGCCAAGGCGTGACCCAAGGAACCCCGGCCCCGTTCACCTGGGTGACGGATGTCCCTCGCGGCCCAGCCGTACCGCCACTTCACACATGCCCCGTCGTATCCGTCGACCGCCACCGCACCCGCCCGAGGCGAACCCACCGCAGAAAAGCCGCCGTATGCACCAGCCGCCCCCATCCCCTGCCGACGACGCCCGCCCAACCCCCAGCGTTCCTGGCCCTTCGAGGAGGGCGGGAACCACACTGCCGTCGCCGCTGACGGAGGCCACGAACCGACGGCCATCCGGACCGCGCGCCGACACGGATCGACCGGTCGGAGGTGCGAGCCGGCAGCCGCAACACCCCCCAGGCGCCCTTCCTCCACCACGCAACCCCGCCGAACTGCCGCCCGCCCACGCGGTCATGATCTGCGTCGCCCTCCCGAGCCTCGCCATCTCCACCGATCAGGGGCAGTTGACGGGCCGGGGCCTGGAGGGGGTCTACCACGCGGGCCGACGAGTACTGTCCCGCTCCCTGGTCCGGGTCGCGGGGCGTGAACCGCTGGCGATTCGGGCGTGGATGACCGGGGCCGACCGGGCCCGGTTCGTAGGCACGGTGCGGACGTCGCCGCAAGCGGGTCCGGACCCGGACGTCGTGGTCGAACGTGTCCGTCACGCCGACGGCGCGGAGCGCATCACCCTGCACAGCTCGGCTCCCCGCCCCCTGCGACTGCCCGTCGAGATCGCGCTCGGCGCGGACCTCGCCCCTCTCGGGGCGATCGCCGCGGGCGGAGCGGGACCCGAACTGCCTGCAAGTGTCCATGCATTGGGCCTGCGATGGTCAGGCCCCGACGGTGGTTCCTCGGTCACGGCAGAACCGCCGCCCGCCGACGCCCTGGCCTCCGCCGGACTGCTCCGTTGGGAGTTGGAGATCCCGCCGGGCGGCAGTACCACCGTGGAGCTGCGGGTCCGCCCGGACGCGGCGGGCTCCGGTGCCGCCCGGCCGGTCGGGCGGACGGCCGCCAACCCGATCTCCGTGGCAGAGGCGAGCGGCGACGACGCCGGAGTCACGGCGCTGCTGAGAACCGGTGTCGAAGATCTCCAGGCCCTGCTGATCAGAGACCCCGCCCAGCCCACCGACATCTGTCTGGCGGCCGGCGCACCCTGGCGCTGCGGCCTGGCCCCGGCCGAGGCGCTGGCGGCCGCCCGGATGGCACTTCCGCTCGGCACCCGTCTGGCGGCCGGAACCCTGCGCACCCTCGCCAGGACCCAACTCGGAGGCTCCGGGCCGCAGTCGGGCATGATTCCCGGACCGCGCAGGGATGCGGGCGCGCATCTGCCCCCGGCCTGTACCGGCACCGAGGCCACACTGCTGTTCCCCGCCCTGCTGGCCGAGGCCCGCCTCTGGGGCATGCCGGACCAGGAGACGGAGGCACTGCTGCCCGTGGCCGAGCGCTGCCTGGACTGGCTGCTCAGAGCCGTCGGTGACGGCGTCTACCTGGCGGACCCGCAGCCCGCGGGCCCCGCACGCGCAGAGACCCAGGCGCACGCCCACCGGGCGGCCTGTCTCGGAGCCGACCTTCTCGACGCCTGCGGCAGACCGGGTGGCGCCGGACTGTGGGAGTGGGCCCGGACGCTGCGGGTGGCGTTCCGGGACGAGTTCTGGATCGAGGACCGAAGCGGAGGCCGCCCGGCCGCTGCCCGCACCCCCGGTGGACGTCTGCTCCCGCACCTGGGCGCCGGCGCCGCGCACCTCCTCGACACAGGCCTCCTCGGCGGTGGACGGTACGCCGACGGGCTGCTCGGCACAGCGCAGATCGAACAGCTGGCGCGGCTGATGGGCAGCCCGGTGTGGGATTCGGGCTGGGGCCTGCGGAGCCTGGGCACGAAGGAAGCCGGATACAACCCCTTCGGCCACCGCACGGGAGCGGTGCGCTTTCACGAGACGGCGGTAGCAGTGGCCGGGCTCGCAGTCGCGGGCCATGAGAGGGAGGCGGCCGCCCTGCTGCGGGGGCTGCTGGCCGCGGCCGACGCCTTCGGCCACCGGTTGCCGGAGATGTGCGCGGGGGAGCAGCGCACCGACGCGAGTGTCCCCCTTGCCCACCCGGCGGCCTGCCGCCCCGCGGCCACAGCGGCAGCGGCGGGGGTGCTGCTGCTGACCGCACTCGTCGGCATGCGCCCGGACGCCCCGGCCAGGACGATCACACTGCGCCCCCTGCGCGGCGCACCCCTGGGCGAGATCGCCCTGACCGGCCTGCGGGTCGCGGCCGCCCCCTTCTCCGTGCGGGTGAGCAGGCTCGGCCTCGCGATGGTCGAGGAGGCGGCGGACGGACTGCAACTGGGGTCGTGACCGCCGCGCCACCCGAGCCGGACACGCCCGCCACCACGCCTGAACCCAAGCACGACCGAAGCCCGAGCCATTCCCGAAAGGGCGTCTGACCTCGTACAACTGGCCCCCGAGCCCGCCTACGGCCACCAGAACGATCACATGTGACTCCGCCCGCCCCACCGCCCGGACCGCCCCGGCACCCGCATACCGGTCAACGAGACGATCAGCCGCCGATGCGGCCGAGGAAGGGAGTGTTTATCGTCAGGAAGACGACTATGATCACGGCATGCCCTACGACCCGTCAGCCTTCCCGCCCTTCGCCGTCACCGTGGATCTGGTCGTGCTGACCGTGCGACGCCATGCTCTGTGCGCGCTGGCGGTGCGCAGGGGAGAGCAGCCGTTCCAGGGGCGCTGGGCGCTGCCGGGAGGGTTCGTACGGGAGGACGAGGATCTGTCGCAGGCCGCGGCGCGCGAGCTGGTGGAGGAGACGGGGCTGCATGCCCACGACCCGTCCGTGCCGGTCCAGGACAACGGTGCTCACCTGGAACAGCTCGCCACCTACGGCGACCCCAAGCGTGATCCGCGGATGCGGGTGGTCAGTGTCGCGCACCTCGCGCTCGCCCCGGACCTGCCCGCGCCCCGTGCCGGAGGGGACGCGAGCAACGCCCGCTGGGCCCCGGTCGAGGAGCTGCTGAAGCAGGGCGGCTACGGCCGTGACGGGGAGCCGATGGCGCCGCTCGCGTTCGACCATGCCCAGATCCTGGCCGATGGCGTCGAGCGGGCGCGTTCGAAGATCGAGTACTCGTCGCTGGCGACGGCGTTCTGCACGCCGGAGTTCACCGTCGGTGAGCTGCGCCGCGTCTACGAGGCGGTGTGGGGCGTCGCGCTCGACCCGCGCAACTTCCACCGGAAGGTGACGGGTACGCCGGGTTTCCTGGTGCCCACCGGCGGTACGACCACGCGCCAGGGCGGCCGGCCCGCCCAGCTTTTCCGGGCCGGCGGCGCCACGCTGCTCAACCCGCCCATGCTGCGCCCCGAGGTGTGAGGCGGGCGTCGGCACAGCGTCGGCCGACCTCAGGACCGGGAGCGGTCGGGGCGACGGGCTCAAGTGCCGCACTGGGGCGTCCCGCCTTTTCCAACGGGCCGTTCGGTGCCGGGAAAAAGGGACATAGCGCGCTATCTTGCTGCGGGTGATCCAGGCCTTCGGATTGACCAGCAACTCTCGTAAGGGACTTCCGGCCGCCGTCGACGACGTCTCGTTCGACGCCCGCGCGGGACATCTCACCGCGCTGCTCGGGGCCCCTGGTTCGGGCAGGACGACCGTGCTGAGGCTGATGCTCGAACTCCAACAGGGCCGCGGGATCACCTACTTCAGAGGCAGACCCCTCCATCGCATCGCGCACCCCTCGCGCGAGGTCGGCGTGCTGCTGGGAGATGTGCCCGGCCATCCCGCGCGTAGCGTCCGGGGGCACCTGCGCATGCTGTGCGCCGCGGCGGGCGTACCGGTGCGGCGAGCGGACGAGGTGCTCGAAGTCGTGGGCCTCGTCAGCCTGCGCGACGAACGGCTCGGCACCCTCTCCCGTGCCATGGACCGCAGGCTTGGCCTCGGCTGCGCGCTGCTGTCCGACCCACACACGTTGGTGCTCGACGACCCGGCCGACGGGCTCTCCGCACGGGAAAGCCGTTGGCTGTACGGCGTTCTGCGGGCGCACGCGGATCAGGGCGGCACGGTGCTGTTCACCCTCGACGACCCCAAGGAGGCGGCCCGCACGGCAGACCGGATCGTCTCGCTCGAAGAGGGCAGAGTCGTCGCCGACCAGGACGCCGGGGACTTCGCCCGCACACGACTGCGGCCCCGCGTCGCCGTCCGCAGCCCCCACGCCGCCCGCCTGGCGACCCTGCTGGCCAAGGAGGCCCGCACCAAGAGGCGCTCCGTGGAGGTCGTACGCGAGGACGGAAACCGCCTCTACGTCTACGGCAGCACGTGTGCCGACGTCGGCGAGACGGCGTTCCGGCACGGCGTCCTCGTCCATCAACTCGCAGATGAGATTGGGGACATGGGAGCGAGTGCTGCCCGGCGTGCCGAGGAGGGCGAGCCGGTCGCGGTCGCCGAGCCGGTCGCTGACAGTCCGGCTTCCGTACGGCCCGACCCGGACGTCACCGCGGACACCGAGCCCGCGACCGAAGCGCAGGCGAATGCGCCCGAGGGCAAGGCCGGGACGGACGTCCGAGAGCCACAGGCCGGCCTCCCCGAAGACGCCAAGCCCGCACCGAACGCGCTGTCCTCTCTGCCGCCCCCCATCTCGGTCCGATCCGCTCCCAGCCCTCTACGCCCGCTCCGCTACGAGCTGCGCAGGGCGGCCGGGATCGGGACGGGATTTCTCACCGGGGCCGCCGTGCTGGTCGTCTCCGCGCTCACGGCGGTGATCCTGGCGCGGATCGGCCACACCCCACAGGCGAGGCTGCTCGCCGCCTGGCCGAGGGAACTGCCGCTGCCACCCGCGGCACTCGGCGCGGGCCTGCTGGGCGCGCTCGCCTTCGGGGACGAGTTCCGCCACCCCGCCCTGGCCGCCGACCGGGGCACGGTGCCCCGCCGGCTGGGGCTGCTCGTCGCCAAGCTCCTCGTCGCCGCGGCCACCGCCCTGGCCCTGGCCGTCCTCACCGTGGGATGCGACGCCGAGGCGCTGTACCTCGTATACGGACGGGAGCTCTCCCGAGTTCCCGCGGACTGGCTCTCTCTCGGGGCGAGTTGGATCGGACTCGTGGTCGGCTGTGCCTGGGCGGGCGTACTGGCGGCCGGGATCTTCCGGTCCTCGACGGCGGGGCTCGCGGCCGTCGTCGCGGTGCCGGTGGTGGTCGTACCACTCGTACAGAAGGCCTGGGAGGGACCGTCCGTGCGAAACGCGGCCGGATTCCCGGTGCGGTTGCGTGAGGTGCTGCTGTCGCAGTGGCCCTTCGGCGGAGAGCGCTATCTGGGCGGTGTGGTGCGGGTGCTGGCCCAACCCGTGGGTGGTGCGCTGGCGTTGTCGCTCACCGCGCTGTTCTGCGCATATCTGCTCATGACCCTGCGCGGGAGGGTTCGATGACCGGTGTCCGGGCGGTTCCGGACCCGGGCTGCGCACAACTCCCCCGAGAAAGCCCATTTCTTTCCGATAAGGCGTCAATTGCGACGGGGTGAGCGATCACCCTTTCGTGTGCTTTTCACCAAAGCCCTCAAGGGAGTTGGAGGCAACGCCGACAAAGGATGCGTGAGTACCCTTGCGCACACCATGATGACCCCCGCCCGCACCGCCGACGCCGGTCTCGCCGGTCCGGGCGAACTCGACCGCTACCCCTACGCGGAGGCCCCCGCCGCCGACCGCGTCGGGCCCCCTGCCTGGGAGAGCGCGGACCCCGAGCTGGGCCGCGTGGGCCGGCGCGCCGCGGGCAGCCGCGGACGCGGACTCCACGGCCAACTCGTTCAGCAACTCGGCCAGATGATCGTCTCCGGCGACCTGGGAGCCGACCGTCCGCTGGTGCCCGAGGAGATCGGCCAGCGCTTCGAGGTGTCCCGCACCGTCGTCCGTGAGTCGCTTCGTGTCCTGGAGGCCAAGGGCCTGGTCAGCGCCCGCCCGAACGTGGGCACGCGGGTGCGCCCCGTCAGCGACTGGAACCTGCTCGACCCGGACATCATCGAATGGCGCGCCTTCGGGCCGCAGCGCGACGACCAGCGGCGTGAGCTCACCGAGCTGCGCTGGACGATCGAGCCGCTCGCCGCGCGCCTCGCGGCTGGACACGGCCGGGAGGAGGTCCAGCAGCGGCTGGCCGACATGGTCGAGATCATGGGCCACGCCATGGCTCAGGGTGACGCGCTGACCTTCTCGCGTGCCGACGCCGAGTTCCACTCGCTGCTCATCCAGGTCGGCGGCAACCGCATGCTCGAGCACCTCTCCGGGATCGTCTCCGCCGCCCTCCAGGTCTCCGGCGGCCCGGTCACGGGCTGTGACCGCCCGAACGAGGCCTCGCTGGCGCACCACGGCCGGATCGTCGACGCTCTCGCCACGGGGGACGGCGCGGGGGCGGAGGCTGCCATGCGCCAGCTGCTCATCGTCCACCCCGAGGTGGAGCGCGTCGTGCCCGCCCCGCGCGAGCACTGATCGCGCGCCACGGGCGGCCCGCCGGGGGATGCCTCTCCCCTCCTGTGGCATCGTCGGCCGGCGGACCGCTCCCCGTCGGACCCCGCAGGACCTTCTTCCTGCGGGGTCCTGCGGGGTACCGCGGCGCCGAGGTGCGGCCCGCTCGTCCCGGCGAGCCCGCGTCTGCACCCGCCCGGCGTTCTTTGTCCGGGCTTGACTGCTTTTGATCGCTTACGGGGTGTGACTCGGGCCACGCGGATTGGGCGTAACGCTCGCGGGAGCAGCGCGATGACCTAAGAGGTGACAGCCGCGGAGGGAATACGGACGCCTTAGAAGGCGCTGTGCATCTTCCCGGCCCCCGCCCGCACCGTCGGCCCATCCCCAAGCCGGTGGTCGGCTCCTGTCCGTCGTGGACGGGGCCGGAAGCCGTTTTCCAACGTTCCGAGAGGTTGTTCGTGTCGGCCAGCACATCCCGTACGCTCCCGCCGGAGATCGCCGAGTCCGTTTCTGTCATGGCGCTCATCGAGCGGGGAAAGGCTGAGGGGCAGATCGCCGGCGATGACGTGCGTCGGGCCTTCGAAGCTGACCAGATTCCGGCCACTCAGTGGAAGAACGTACTGCGCAGCCTCAACCAGATCCTCGAGGAAGAGGGTGTGACGCTGATGGTCAGTGCCGCAGAGCCCAAGCGCACCCGCAAGAGCGTCGCAGCGAAGAGCCCGGCCAAGCGCACCGCCACGAAGACGGTCGCGGCGAAGACGGTGACCACGCGGAAGGCCACCGCCACCACGGCCGCCGCACCGGCCGCGCCCGCCGCCGACTCCGACGTCGACCCCACCGAGGAAGCCGCTCCCGCCAAGAAGGCGGCCGCGAAGAAGACGACCGCCAAGAAGGCGGCCGCGAAGAAGACCGTCGCCAAGAAGACCGTGGCCAAGAAGACCGCGGGCAAGAAGGACGACGCCGAGCTGGTCGAGGAAGAGGTCCTCGAGGACGCCAAGCCCGGCGACGAGCCGGAGGGCACCGAGAGCGCCGGATTCGTGCTGTCCGACGAGGACGAGGACGACGCGCCCGCGCAGCAGGTCGCCGCCGCGGGTGCCACCGCCGACCCGGTCAAGGACTACCTCAAGCAGATCGGCAAGGTCCCCCTGCTCAACGCGGAGCAGGAGGTCGAGCTCGCCAAGCGCATCGAGGCGGGCCTGTTCGCCGAGGACAAGCTGTCCAACGCCGACAAGCTGGCCCCCAAGCTCAAGCGCGAGCTGGAGATCATCGCCGAGGACGGCCGCCGCGCCAAGAACCACCTCCTGGAGGCCAACCTCCGACTGGTGGTCTCCCTGGCCAAGCGCTACACCGGCCGCGGCATGCTCTTCCTGGACCTGATCCAGGAGGGCAACCTCGGTCTGATCCGCGCGGTCGAGAAGTTCGACTACACCAAGGGCTACAAGTTCTCCACGTATGCCACCTGGTGGATCCGTCAGGCGATCACCCGCGCGATGGCCGACCAGGCCCGCACCATCCGTATCCCCGTGCACATGGTCGAGGTCATCAACAAGCTCGCGCGTGTGCAGCGCCAGATGCTCCAGGATCTGGGCCGCGAGCCCACCCCGGAGGAGCTGGCCAAGGAACTCGACATGACCCCCGAGAAGGTCATCGAGGTCCAGAAGTACGGCCGCGAGCCCATCTCGCTGCACACCCCGCTCGGCGAGGACGGCGACAGCGAGTTCGGTGACCTCATCGAGGACTCCGAGGCCGTCGTCCCGGCCGACGCGGTCAGCTTCACGCTCCTCCAGGAGCAGCTGCACTCGGTCCTCGACACCCTGTCCGAGCGCGAGGCGGGCGTCGTGTCCATGCGTTTCGGTCTCACCGACGGTCAGCCGAAGACCCTCGACGAGATCGGCAAGGTCTACGGCGTCACGCGTGAGCGCATCCGCCAGATCGAGTCCAAGACCATGTCGAAGCTGCGCCACCCGTCCCGTTCGCAGGTGCTGCGCGACTACCTCGACTGAGTCTCCGTACGGCCATGAGGGCCCGGCTTCCCGACAGGGAGCCGGGCCCTCGTCGTATGGGCGGGGTGCGCGGGTGCGAGGGGGCTGCCCCTGGAACACTCTGAGTGTCTGATCGACACCTCAGAGTGAGGAGCGCGCATGTGTCGTCCCTTTGTCCGGACCCTGGCAAGGCCGCTTGTCCTGGCGGCCGCGGCCACCGCCATACCGCTGATGTCCACCGCGCCGGCGGCCGCCGACAGTGTGGTGGGCGGATTCCCCGTCGACATCTCCGACAGTCCCTGGACGGTAGCCCTGTCCAGTCGTGACCGGTTCGGGGGTACGCGCTCGGGACAGTTCTGCGGAGGAGTGGCGGTCGGGCGGTCCACGGTGCTCACCGCCGCCCACTGTCTGAGCGAGGAGGTCCTCGGTGGCCCGCCGGGCAGGGCGAACGACCTCAAGGTGATCACCGGCCGCACCGATCTGCGGTCGAGACAGGGGCGGGAGATCCAGGTGCGCGAGGTATGGGTGAACCCGGACTACGACAGCGTCAGCAACGCCGGGGACTTCGCCGTGCTCTCCCTCGCCGAGCCCGTGGCGCAGGACGCGGTCGTCCCGATGGCCGCCGCGGGCGATGCCGCGTACCAGCCGGGCACGCCGGCCACGGTCTACGGCTGGGGCGATGTCACGGGGGCCGGGGACTACGCCTACGGCCTGCGCGGGGCGCGGGTGCACGTGCTGCCGGACGAGATGTGCGCCGAGGCCTATCCGGGCAGTGCCGAAGGGACCTTCAGCGCGGACAGCATGGTGTGTGCCGGTGAGGAGTCCGGGGGCCCGGACGCCTGCCAGGGGGACAGCGGGGGTCCGCTGGTCGCCGAGGGGCGGTTGATCGGGCTGGTGTCCTGGGGCAGCGGCTGTGGCCGGGCCGGTGATCCGGGGGTCTATACGCGGGTGTCCGATGCCCTGCGGGTGCTGGGCTGGAGCGGTGACCTGCGTGCCGCTGGGGGCCGCAGGGGCGCCTGAGGGGCCGTGTCGCGGCCATGGCCGGCCTGAGCTGCTGCGGGCGACTCAGGAGCCTGCCGTAGGGCCTGTGGGCCCGTCGCGCGGCAGTAGGGACCGTCTGTCCGCCGGTCTTCCGTCCACGAGTGCGGGCGATGGCCCCTGAGGCCCAGGGGCCACCGCCCGTCCACCGGCCGACGCCGGTGCTCGCTCGTCGTGGACGCGGAAGGTCAGCGCTCTTCTTCGGAGGCGGCTCCGGGAACGGTGGTGAGCCGCTCGGTCTCGTCCTGTATCTCAGCGGCGATCTTCTTGAGTTCCGGCTCGAACTTGCGACCGTGGTGGGCGCAGAAGAGCAGTTCTCCGCCGCTCAGCAGCACGACGCGCAGGTAAGCCTGGGCGCCGCAGCGGTCGCAGCGATCAGCGGCCGTCAGTGGGCTCGCGGGGGTCAGAACAGTAGTCACGTCGCCTCTTCTCTAGCTCGACGAGCTGTCGTACCAGGGTCAACATCCAACCAGCCCGAATTCGTTCCCGCTCGGGGCTTCCTCTCGAAAAAATCTTTCCGAGTGGTTGTCTGCTGCCGGTTGGCGGCGAATGTGCCGTATCGCGTGTCTATGAGTCGTACGGGTTCGCGCTGTGTCGGTCTCGGTCCTCCCGGCTGGGTTGCCGGTTGTTCATGAGGACGTGCCCGGAGCCTAAATGGTTCATGCGCCGAAGGGAACGTGATTCCTGCTTCACTCCATCGAGGGATCGAACACCCATGCGATGCTGGACTAGGCTGTGTTTCGGACGAGGGTGGCGTTACAACGGCTCTACCAGGCCTCGGTACCCTCTGAGCGGCGACCGAAGCCGCGCCCTTACCCAGAAGGGCCCCAACTGAAATTCAGCGAGGAGCGAACCGCGTGACCGCCGAAACGTCCGTGCCGTCCACAGCGCTGCTGGCAGGAGCAGACCGGGACGGTTCCAACTACACCGCGCGGCACCTCCTCGTCCTCGAGGGCCTCGAGGCTGTGCGCAAGCGCCCGGGTATGTACATCGGATCCACCGACAGTCGTGGTCTCATGCACTGTCTGTGGGAGATCATCGACAACTCAGTGGACGAGGCCCTCGGGGGCTACTGCGACCACATCGAGGTGATCCTGCACGACGACGGCTCGGTGGAGGTGCGCGACAACGGCCGCGGCATCCCGGTCGACGTCGAGCCCAAGACCGGTCTGTCCGGCGTCGAGGTCGTGATGACCAAGCTCCACGCGGGCGGCAAGTTCGGCGGTGGCTCCTACGCCGCCTCCGGCGGTCTGCACGGCGTCGGCGCCTCCGTCGTCAACGCCCTGTCCGCCCGCCTGGACGTCGAGGTCGACCGCAGCGGTCACACCCACGCCATCAGCTTCCGGCGCGGTGTCCCCGGAGCGTTCGCCGGCGTCGGCCCGGACGCGAAGTTCGAGGCCAAGGGCGGACTGCGCAAGACCAAGAAGCTGCCGAGGACGCGTACCGGCACGCGCGTGCGCTACTGGGCCGACCGCCAGATCTTCCTCAAGGACGCCAAGCTCGCCCTGGAGACCCTCCACCAGCGCGCCCGGCAGACCGCCTTCCTGGTGCCCGGCCTGACCATCGTCGTGCGCGACGAGTTCGGTCTCGGCGAGGGCGGCAGCAAGGGCGAGGAGTCCTTCCGCTACGACGGCGGCATCAGCGAGTTCTGCGAGTACCTGGCCAGTGACAAGGCCATCTGCGACATCCTCCGCTTCACCGGACAGGGCACCTTCAAGGAGACCGTCCCGGTGCTCGACGAGCACGGCCAGATGACCCCCACCCAGGTCACCCGTGAGCTGGTCGTCGACGTCGCCCTGCGGTGGGGCACGGGGTACGACACGACCGTCAGGTCGTTCGTCAACATCATCGCCACCCCCAAGGGCGGCACGCACGTGGCGGGCTTCGAGTCGGCCGTGGCCGGCACGATCAACGAGGTCCTGCGCACCAAGAAGCTGCTGCGCGTCGCCGAGGACGACGTCGTCAAGGACGACGCCCTGGAAGGTCTGACCGCGGTCGTCACGGTCCGTCTCGCCGAGCCGCAGTTCGAGGGACAGACCAAGGAGGTGCTCGGCACCTCGGCCGCCCGCCGCATCGTGAACGGCGTGGTGACCAAGGAGCTCAAGGCGTTCCTCACGGCCACCAAGCGTGACGCCGCCCAGCAGTCCCGGGTGGTCCTGGAGAAGGTCGTCGCCGCGGCCCGTACGCGTATCGCGGCCCGCCAGCACAAGGACGCCCAGCGCCGCAAGACGGCCCTGGAGTCCTCGTCGCTGCCCGCGAAGCTGGCCGACTGCCGCAGCGACGACGTCGACCGCAGCGAGCTGTTCATCGTCGAGGGAGACTCCGCGCTCGGTACCGCCAAGCTCGCCCGGAACTCCGAGTTCCAGGCTCTGCTGCCGATCCGCGGCAAGATCCTCAACGTCCAGAAGTCGTCTGTCACGGACATGCTGAAGAACGCCGAGTGCGGCGCGATCATCCAGGTCATAGGGGCCGGCTCGGGCCGCACCTTCGACATCGACGCGGCCCGCTACGGCAAGATCATCATGATGACCGACGCCGATGTGGACGGCTCCCACATCCGCTGCCTCCTCCTGACGCTCTTCCAGCGCTACATGCGGCCGATGGTCGAGGCCGGCCGGGTCTTCGCCGCGGTGCCTCCGCTGCACCGGATCGAGCTCGTCCAGCCCAAGAAGGGGCAGGACAAGTACGTCTACACGTACTCGGACCGCGAACTGCGCGACACCCTCATGGAGTTCCAGAGCAAGGGTGTCCGCTACAAGGACTCGATCCAGCGCTACAAGGGTCTGGGTGAGATGGACGCCGACCAGCTGGCCGAGACCACCATGGACCCGCGCCACCGCACCCTGCGTCGGATCAACCTGTCCGACCTGGACGCGGCCGAGCAGGTCTTCGACCTCCTCATGGGCAACGACGTGGCGCCGCGCAAGGAGTTCATCTCCAGCTCCGCGGCGACGCTGGACCGGTCCCGTATCGACGCCTGACCGCTTCCGGCCTCGGGCGCATCACCTGAAGGGGTGAAGCGCCCGAGGAAGAAGAGCCGGGGATCTTCCCGTTCTGTCCATCCTTGGGCATGC
This sequence comes from Streptomyces sp. NPDC048600, assembly GCF_055587025.1. Classification (NCBI taxonomy): domain Bacteria; kingdom Bacillati; phylum Actinomycetota; class Actinomycetes; order Kitasatosporales; family Streptomycetaceae; genus Streptomyces; species Streptomyces sp. NPDC048600. The sequence continues at coordinate 25,748 of NZ_JBVJGZ010000020.1, forward strand.
ACTCAAGCAATGGTCGCCCCCGCGTGCACGGGGGCGGTCCGGGAAGACCGGCGGACACCCGTGACACCGCGACAGATCCGTCCGCCGACGCGCCGGAGCCCATGGGCTACGACGACCCCTGGTACGACGCGCTCGCGGCGGGCTGGGGAGAGTCGGCCGGACCCGTCGGCGCCGTGCCCTCCGCGCGCGCGGAGGGCGGCCGCACCGCCCTCGCGGCGGCCGACGTGTACCTGGAGGTCCAGCGCAGCGCGGCCTTCCAGGAGGTGCGCAGCCGCTACCGCCGGTTCGTGGTGCCGGCCGTCGTCGCCTTCCTCGCCTGGTACCTGGGCTATGTCGTCGCGGCCACGACCGCGCCCGGCCTGATGGCGCGTCCGGTCGCGGGAGCCGTGAACGTGGCGATGCTCGCCGGGCTCGGACAGTTCCTCACGACCTTCGCCCTCACCTGGGCCTACGCCCGGCACGCGCGCCTGCGCCGGGACCGCGCGGCCCTCGAACTGCGCTGGGACACACAGGAACTGACGCGGGGCGTCAGAGGCGGTGCACGGTGACGGACGATCACCAGATGCTGGTATTGGTGCTGTTCAGCGCGTTCGTCGCCGTCACTCTGGCGATCACCACCTGGGTGAGCCGCAACCGGCACGGTTCGGCGGAGGAGTTCTACGCGGGCGGGCGGCTGTTCTCGCCGATGGAGAACGGATTCGCCATCGCGGGCGACTACATGTCGGCCGCGTCCTTCCTCGGCATCTCGGGCCTGATCGCCCTGTTCGGCTACGACGGGCTGCTGTACTCGGTCGGTTTCCTGGTCGCCTGGCTGGTGGTGCTGTTCCTGGTCGCCGAACTGGTGCGCAACTGCGGGCGTTTCACACTCGCCGACGTGGTCGCCGCACGGATGCGTGAGCGGCCGGTGCGGATCGCGGCGGGAACTTCCTCGGTCGTCGTGTCCGTTCTCTATCTGGTGGCGCAGATGGTGGGTGCGGGCAGCCTGGTCGCCCTGCTGCTGGGCGGCACGAGTGAGGCGGCGCAGGCCTGGACCGTCGTCGTGGTCGGTGCGCTGATGGTCGTCTATGTCTCGATGGGAGGGATGCGAGCCACCACCTGGATCCAGATCGTCAAAGCGGTCCTGCTCATGGGCGGGGCGATCGCCCTGACCGTGCTCGTACTGCTGCGGTTCCACGGGGACTTCGACCATCTGCTGCGCAGCGCGGCCGAACGCAGCGGGCACGGCGCCAAGTTCCTCGCGCCCGGACTGAAGTACGGCGGCGACTGGACGGCCCGCTTCGACTTCATCAGCCTCGGTCTGGCCCTCGTGCTGGGTACGGCCGGACTGCCGCACATCCTGTCCCGGTTCTACACCGTGCCCACCGCGCGGGCCGCCCGCCGGTCGGTGGTCTGGTCGATCGGGCTCATCGGCGGCTTCTACCTGATGACGATCGTGCTCGGCTTCGGCGCCGCCGCCATCGTGGGACCGGACGCCGTACGCGGCTCGAACGCGGCGGGGAACACGGCCGTACCGCTGCTCGCCCTCGACCTCGGCGGCGGCGCGGACTCCACGGGCGGCACGGTGCTCTTCGCGATCGTCGGCGCCATCGCCTTCGCCACCATCCTGGCGGTGGTCGCCGGGATCACCCTCGCCTCGTCGGCCTCCGTCGCCCATGACCTGTACGCGTCCCTGCGGCGTCGCCGCACCCGGCCGCCGCGCAGCGAGGTGGCCGTGGCCAGGGTCGCCGCGGTCGGGATCGGGGTGATCGCCATCGGGCTGGGCCTGCTGGCCCGGGACCTGAACGTCGCGTTCCTGGTCGGCCTGGCGTTCGCGGTGGCCGCGTCCGCGAACCTGCCCGTCCTGCTGTACTCGCTCTTCTGGCGCGGCTTCACCACACGCGGAGCCGTGTGGTCGGTCTACGGCGGGCTGATCCCCGCCGTGGTGCTGGTACTGCTGTCACCCGTGGTGTCGGGCAGTCCCGACGCGCTCTTCCCGGCTGTCGACTTCCAGTTCTTCCCGCTCCAGAATCCGGGCCTGGTCTCCATCCCGCTGGGCTTCCTCGCGGGCTGGATCGGCACATTGACCTCCGCCGAGAAGGCGGACGAGGCGAAGCACGCCGAGACCGAGGTGCGGTCGCTGACGGGCGCGGGCGCGGTGTAGCGGGGCCTGGGACGGACGAGGCCGGCCGTGGTGCGGACCGGCGTGGATGTGGTGCGCTCGCCGACCGGGCGCGGTGCCTCGGCCGCGCCCTGACCTCGGTGCCGTCGGCCCTCGCGCTTCAGGTCGCGTCAGGTGCGGGTCGCCCACACGTAGCGGTGCTCGGGGCGGCCCGCGTCGCCGTACTTGAGGGTCAGCGTGGCGCGGCCGGTGCGCTCCAGGAGCTTCAGATAGCGCTGGGCGGTCTGGCGGCTCAGCCCCGTGCGCTCGGCGATCTCCTGGGCCGACAGAGGGCCGTCGGCGTGCATCAGTGCCTGGCGGACCAGTTCCGCGGTGGTGGGTGAGTGGCCCTTGGGCAGATCCGGCTCCGTCGCGGTGGACAGGGCGCCGAAGATCCGGTCGACCTCGGCCTGCTCGGCCTCGCCACCGCCGTCCAGGGTGCGCCGCAGCCGTGCGTACGCCTCCAGCTTGGAGCGCAGCCCGGCGAACGCGAACGGCTTCACCAGGTACTGCAACGCCCCCTGCCGCATGGCCTCCTGCACCGTCGAGACGTCCCGGGCCGCGGTCACCATGATCACGTCCGTGTGCCGGCTGCGGCGGCGCATCTCCCGGACGACGTCCAGCCCCGTCGCGTCGGGCAGATAGTGGTCCATGAGGACGAGATCGAGGCGAGGCAGTTCCGTCAGCAGACGCAGCGCCTCGGCGGCGCTGTGCGCCTCGCCCGCGACATGGAAGCCGGGCACCTTCTCGACGTACGCGGCGTTCACCCGTGCCACCCTGATGTCGTCGTCCACGACCAGGACCTCGATCATCGGGACTCCTCCTCGGGGGCCGTCGGCCCGGTGGCTGGTGCGGTCAGGGCCGGTTCCTGGGCGGACGCGTCCAGCGCCTCGGGCAGGACGACGGCGAACTCCGCGCCCCCGCCGGGTGCGTCGGCCACCGTCGCGCTGCCGCCCTGGCGCTCGGCGAGCCTGCGGACCAGGGAGAGCCCGATGCCGCGTTCCCGGTGGGCCGGACGCTCCTTGGTCGACCAGCCCTCGGTGAAGATCAGTTCGCGCCGCTCGGGCGGAATGCCGGGCCCGGTGTCCCGCACCCGGAGCACAACCGCGCGTCCCTCCGCGCGCAGTTCGACCTCCACGCGCGCGTGCGGCGTCGCGGTGGCCGCGTCGAGCGCGTTGTCCACCAGGTTGCCGACGACGGTGACCAGACCCCGCGGGTCGACCAGCCGGTCCGGGAGCCGGGTCCCGTCGGACACCCACAGGGCCACTCCGCGCTCGGCCGCGACGGTCGCCTTTCCGACCAGTACGGCCGCCAGCAGCGGATCGTGGATCCTCTCGGTGACCTGCTCCGAGGTCACCCGGTGATCGCCGACGACCTCACCGACGAACTCCACGGCGTCGTCGTACATCTCCAGCTCCAGCAGCCCCAGCAGGGTGTGCATCCGGTTGGCGTGCTCATGGTCCTGCGCGCGCAGCGCGTCGATCAGACCCCGGGTGGAGTCCAGCTCCCGGCCGAGCTGCTCCAGCTCCGTGCGGTCGCGCAGAGTGGCGACCGCGCCGCCGTCGTCGGTCGGCATACGGTTGGCGACCAGCACGCGCGGGCCGCGGACCGTCAGCAGGTCGGTGCCGGAGACCCGCCCCGCCAGCACGTCGGCCGTGCGCCCCTCGCCGAGCGCCTCGTCCGGGGAACGGCCCACCGTCTCCTCGCCGACGCCGAGCAACCGCTGCGCCTCGTCGTTGAGCAGGCGGATACGGCCGGAGCCGTCCAGGGCGACGACGCCCTCGCGGATGCCGTGCAGCATCGCCTCGCGCTCGGCGAGCAGCGCGGAGATGTCCGAGAAGGCGAGGTCCCGCGTCTGCCGCTGCACCCGGCGGGCGATGAGCCACGCGGCCAGCGCCCCGACCGCCAGGGCACCGCCGGCGTACGCGAGCAGCCCCGGGATCGCGTGGATCAGCCTGGCCCGCACGCTGTCGTAGGCGATACCGACCGACACCGCCCCGACGATCTCGCCCCCGGCGTTCCGCAACGGCACCTTGCCCCGGGCGGAGCGGCCCAGGGTGCCGTCGTCGATCTCCATCACCTCGTGGCCCGCGAGCGCCTGGCTGGGGTCGGTGGAGACCGTGCCGCCGATCGCCCCGGGCTCGGTGTGCGACCACCTCACGCCCCGTCGGTCCATCACCACGACGTACTCGGCCCCGGTGGCCTTCCGGATGCGTTCCGCCTCCCGCTGCACGGGCCCGTCGGGTGTCGCGGGCGTGCGGACCAGATCCTCGGCGACCTGCGGCTGGGCGGCGGTCGTCTGCGCGATGGCGAGCGCCCTGCGCATCGCCTGGTCGTCCAGCTGTGCACCGAGCGGAGCGAGGAACAGACCGGTCGCGAGTACCGCGACTCCCGCGGCGATCGCCACCTGCATGAGCAGCACCTGCGAGAACACCCGGCGCGGCAGGCCGAGCCGCAGGCGGCGTGCGGGGGGAGTGGTGGGCATAGCCACGACGGTACGTGGACGCACCGGGACTGCCGCAATTGTGTGGGCTTGATCTCTTGAGCGGGCCGGGTCGCGGGTCGGACGCGGGTCAATGTGGTGCAGATGGGTCGACAGGGTCAACCCATGCATGGGTCCATGCGTGGCATTGACCGACCGCCGAGAGTTGATCAACGCGGACGGATCGGCGACGGCGATCAACTGTGGAGCGGGCCGTCAGCTCGCCAGCGCCGCCGAGACCAGCTCCCGTACGGCCACCACGTCCATCCGCGCGGGCGCCCCGAGGATCGACGTCCCGCAGCTCTCCGGACGCGGCGGCTGGGACGCGCCCTGCGCCACGGTCACCCGCCAGTGCCGCCCGTCGACGTGCCCGACGGTGACCTCCCAGCGGGGAGCCGCGCCGTCCGTCCGTACGACGGTGAGGGCCTCGGCGGCGTACTCGCCGACCGCCTCGCGCACGGCCAGTTCGGCCGCCTGGCCGGGACGCTCCCAGGCGGAGGCGCCGCGGCACCCGTCCATGGCCACCCGGCCCTCGCGGACGCCGTGCAGGGCCTCCCTGACGGTGTGCGCCTCGGCGCGGCCGTACGCGTAGCCGTAGGGGAGGACGAGCACGGTGGGGGAGAAGCGGTGACCACCCAGATGGGTGACCTCCCAGACCCCGTCGACCCCCGAGGCCGTGAGTTCGGCCGCGAGCGGGCGGCCGAGGAGGGCGCAGCAGCGGTCCCGCTTGCCGTTGGTGCACACGAGGGCGAGCGGGCCGTCCGTGTGCCGGCGGCCGTCCAGGACGGCGTCGAAGGAACTGTGGTCGCCCCGGCCGAGCGCGGTGAAGTCCAGGTCCAGGAGCCGGCGCGGGTCGACGGTGGTGGCCTCGCGCAGCCAGACGTTGCCCGGCACGGTGTGCGAGACGTACACCCTGCGCACGGACGGAGAGTGGCTGTCGGCGTGACGGCCGGAGCGGCGGATGAGCGCGATGCGCACGCCCGTGCCCTTCGCGGCGGCCTCGAGGGCGCGCCCGAGGACGGGGTCGAGATGGCTGGAGGTGAGAGCTCGGGCACCCCACGGGCCGGGCTGTTCCAGCAGCAGCCAGGTCTTCGCGGGGGCAGCGGTGCCGGAAACGGGCTCGTCGAAGTCCCGCGAGACGCTTGCACACGTACTCACAGAGGTGAGCCTAACCTGACTTGGCTCGGCGTGACTTCCTGGAGTGCCCGTGTCCTCGGGCGCGGCGGCCGAGACGCCCGTTACGGGTGGGGCGGTGGTGATTCGCCGCCGCCGTCCGGCAGCGGCTGGGGCGGCTTGGGGCCGACGTAGAGGCCGCTGGGCCGCATCCTCAGCGGGCGCTCGCCGTACTCCTCCAGGGCGTGCGCGATCCAGCCGGCCGTACGGGCCACCGCGAACATCGTCTCGCCCGCCGTGGACGGCATCCCGGCGGACGCCGTGAAGACGGCCAGGGCGAGATCCACGTTGGCGTGCAGCGGGGTGTGGCGCGCGGCCGTCTCCACGACGTGGCGGGCGGCGGCGAGGGCCGGGCCGGCGTTCGGGATCTCCTCCAGGAGGCCGAACAGCACACGCGCGCGTGGGTCCTCACCGGGATAGAGCCGGTGGCCGAGTCCGGGAACGCGGCGTCCCGCGCGCAGTTCGTCGGCGACCACGGGTGCCGCGTCGCCCTGGTCGAGCACCTCCAGCAGCATGCGGTGGGCGAGCCCGCTGGCCGCGCCGTGCAGCGGGCCCTCGATCACGCCCAGCCCCGCCGAGACCGCCGCGTAGGCGTGTGCCCGGGCCGAGGCGGCGACCCGCACCGCGAGGGTCGAGGCGGCCAGGTCGTGGTCGGCGAGGAGGCCGAGCGCCGTGTCCAGGACGCGCAGCGACGCCTCGTCGGGCTGCTTGCCGGACAGCCGTGTCCACAGGCGTTGGGCGAGGGGACTGTCGTGCCGGCTCGCGCCCAGCAGCACCGGAGGCAGTGCGTCGACGATCGTCGGGATCAGGGTGCGCGCGGTGCCGAGCACCGCCTCCTCGGACAGGTCGAAACGCAGCGGATCCGCGGTGGCGGCGGCGATGGCGGCGACGCGCAACCGGTCGGTGGGTCCGGCGTGTTCGGGCAGCGCGTCCACGGCCCGGCGGGCCACGGCCATGGAGGCCTCGGGAGCGGTGAAGGTGACCCCGGTACGCATCCGTCCCGTCCACAGCCACTCGGCGATCTCCTCGTAGGAGTGGCGCACGGCCAGTTCGGACGCGTCGACGCCCCGGAAGTAGTACCGGTCCGCCTCGATGAGCGTGATGCGGGTGCGCACGGACAGCTCGCCCCCGATGCTCTGACTCACCGCGCTCTCACGCCTGTTGCGCCGGGCGAGCGCCTCGACCTCCTCGGCGGCGAAAGTGCTGCCGCGGCCGCTGGGCGAGCGACGGCTGCTGAGCTGGCCGCGGCTGACGTAGGCGTAGACCGTCTCGGGCTTCACACCGAGCACCTCGGCGGCCTCCTTGGTGCTCAGGCGTCGCTCCGAGGGGCCGGTACCGGCTTGCTGATCGCGCATGGCGGTCACCGTATCCACATCTGTGACGTATTGATTGCATATTGATTCAATCAATATTGACAGACATTGAGTCAACCATGGACAGTCGAATCAAGTCCAGGGAGGAAACATGTCCGTCAACCGGTCCGCATCAACTCTTGTCGACGTACCGCGAGGGCTCTCGGGCGTCGTCGTCACCGACACCGAGATCGGCGACGTACGAGGACGCGAGGGCTTCTACCACTACCGCCAGTACTCGGCCGTCGAGCTCGCGCAGACCCGCGGCTTCGAGGACGTCTGGCATCTCCTGGTCCACGGCGAGCTCCCCGATGCCGGGCAGAGCGCCGCGTTCGCCGCCGAGACCGCCGCGCTGCGGCGCCTGCCCGACGAGGTGGCGGCGGCGCTGCCCGCGATCGCGGCGGGCGGCGGCCGCTCCGGCCCGCTCGCGGGTCTGCGTACGGCGTTGTCGCTGCTTGGGGCCGCCAAGGGCTTCCGGCCCGTGTACGACATCGACGCCGCGCGGCGACGGGCGGACGTCGTGACGGCGACCGCCGCGGTGCCGACGCTGTTGACGACACTGCACCGGCTGGGTCAGGGACTTGATCCGGTCCAGCCTCGTGAGGATCTGTCGTACGCGGCCAACTACCTGTACATGTTGACCGGTTCGGAGCCCGATCCGCGGCACGCCCGTGCTGTCGAGCAATACTTGATCTCAACCATTGACCACGGATTCAATGCGTCAACCTTCACGGCGCGCGTGGTCGCCTCGACCGGCGCGGACGTCGCCGCCTGTCTCGTGGGCGCCGTCGGCGCGCTCTCCGGCCCGCTCCACGGCGGTGCCCCCAGCCGTGCGCTCGACACACTGGACGCCATCGGGACACCGGACCGCATCGACCCATGGGTGCGGGAGCGTGTCCTCGCGGGCGTCCGGATCATGGGCTTCGGGCACGCGGTGTACCGCACCGAGGACCCCCGTTCGAGGATGCTGCGGGAGATCGCGCAGGGGTTCGGGGGCGAGCGGGTGGAGTTCGCCGTGCAGGTCGAGCGCGGGGTCGAGGCGGTGCTCGCCGAGCTGAAGCCGGGCCGCGAGCTGCACACCAACGTCGAGTTCTACGCGGGCCTGGTCATGGAACTGTGCGGGCTGCCGCGGGAGATGTTCACGCCGACCTTCGCGGCGGCGCGGGTGGTGGGCTGGAGCGCGAACATTCTGGAGCAGGCCGAGGACTCGAAGATCATCCGGCCGGCGGCGCGGTACGTCGGGCCGGTGCCGCCGGTACCGGTTCCCGGCCGGGCCGCCTGAGGCCGAGCCGGGAGACCTGGGGCAGGCCTGGGCCGCTCAAGGGGCGGGCGGCCCGGGAACGGGCCGGGGCCCCGGCGTCGTACGGGGGACGACGCCGGGGCCCCGGGCACGGCCGGATCAGACGTCGGGGATGTCGGCCTTCGCGCGGACGAGGGTCTCGCGGCTGATGACGACGATGCGTTCGTAGTCGGCGCGCGAGGCGTCCGAGGGCAGGTCGGGTTCCAGCGAGTCCGTGGCGTCCGTTCCGATGACCGCGAAGTTGCCGTCGGCCAACTCGAAGATGTCGGGGCAGTTCGCTCCACTCACGCTGCCTCTCGCGCGCGGGGAGACGCCGATCCGACGGATGATCTGACTCACTGTTGAATTCCCTCTGGTGTCGCGTACGGAAAAGCCTGCACGGGGCGACCGTGGAACGAGGGCGGCCCTGTGGGGTGCGGCTCTCCAAGCGGTGGTGCAAGCGAGTGCTGCGGAGTCGCCCTCGACACGGTCATGCGTGAGTCAACTCCTGTGGCGACTCAGACAACTGGGGACTTCACAGGTTCGTTATGGGCCGGGGGTGTGATTTCGCTGTGAACGCGGTTCACGCCCCCGGTGCCCTGCCCTGCCCTGCCCTGCCCCCGCCTCCGAAGCCCGTCCCTACGCCCCCCGCTACGAAGCCCCCTCTGCACCCCGCGCTACGAACCCCCCGTCTCCGGCGCTTCCGGCGGCTCTCCCACCACCCACCACTCCTCCCCGTCCGCCTCCTCCAGTTGTGCGAGGAGTTCGTCCACCATGCGGCCGAGCTCCGCCTCGTCGGAGTCGTCGGCGATGGTGGCCCGTTGGTGGCTGGTGGCGTACCAGTACTCGCGTACGACGGGGTTCTGGAGGATGCCGCGGACGAAACCGTGGAACTCCTCGCGGCTGATGTTGCCGATGCGGTAGTAGAACAGGGCGTTCGTGTAGAGGGCGTTGGCGAAGAGGTACTGACGTCGCCGGCCGGGGGAGACGGGAGGCTCGTACAGGTCGAGCACCTCGGCGAGTTCGGGGTCGTCGATGGCCTTGCTCAGCAGCTCCCAGTGAAGACGCTGCTGATGGGCCAGGTTGGCGTGATGCTGGGCGCGGGCGGCCCGGTCCAGCTGGTCGAGGCGTAACGCGAGCGTCTCCAGCCGGTCCAGCCGGGTGGCGAGTGACTCCAGCCGTTCCAGGCGTGTCGTCAGGGTCGCGAGCGCCTGGCGGTGGACGGCCAGGGTGACAAGCGCTCCCGTCATCAGCCCGAGGCCGGCGGCGACCGCCGTTCCCGGCCCCCGTGCTCCAAAACTCCGTGTGCCCATGTCAACCCCCGAATCGTGCGGCAGTCCGCCGGTCGTCGGGTGCGGGTCGACGGGGGAACCGGCGAGCGATGGGTGGCGCCAGAGCGTCGTGCGGTGGGACGGGCGGGGGGCATCCTGGCCTCCCAGGGCCTTTCCTGGCCTGCGGGGGTACCTCCCCCGATCTGCCGAGCCCCCTTCGCCGACGCCGACGCCGCCGAGCCGACGGACCCGACAGCGCGCCGAGCCGACAACCCCTCGAGTCGACCGACCGACAGCCCCTCGAGCCGGCTCACCCCGGACCCGGCCCACGGCAGGCGTCTCCGGCCGTCTCCCAGAGTGCCGAGCGGCTCTGATCGGCGGGGAGGCGGAGAGAGGAGGCGCACGGAGGGATGCGAGGGTCGCACGCGTCTCGCACTCCCCGGCGCCTTGCCAGACGTCTGCCCCGCAAATGCTGCTAACAATCGTTCACAACACCGGGTTTCCTGCGGCTCGTATCCTGGGGCGGCAGTCAATCCTCAAAGGCGCGCACGGTTGCGATCCGGTGTGCGCGTGGGCGCGAGAGAGGTCGCACATTGGGTCCGAGTCCGCGGCAGATCCCCGTCGTCGTGCTAGCCGGATTCCTGGGTTCCGGCAAGACCACACTGCTCAACCACCTCCTGCACCACAGCGGAGGCAGCCGTATCGGCGCGATCGTCAACGACTTCGGCGCGATCGAGATCGACGCCCTGGCCGTGGCCGGCGCGGTGGGCGACTCGACCGTCTCCCTCGGCAACGGCTGCCTGTGCTGCGCCGTGGACGCAAGCGAACTCGACGTCTACCTGGAGCGGCTCGCCCACCCCGCGGCCGGGATCGACGTCATCGTCATCGAGGCCAGCGGACTCGCCGAACCCGAGGAACTCGTGCGGATGGTGCTGGCCAGCGAGCTGCCGGACATCGTCTACGGCGGGCTCGTCGAGGTCGTGGACGCGGTCGAGTTCGACGACACGCGCGCGCGGCACCCCGAGATCGACCGGCATCTCGCCCTCGCCGACCTGGTCGTGGTCAACAAGACCGACCGGGCTACGGACGCCGCGCGCGTCCTCGGCCTCGTCCGCTCCCTCGCCGACCGTGCGGCCGTCGTCCCCGCCGCCTACGGCCGCATCGACCCGGAGTTCCTCTTCGACTGCCGGCCCGCCGAGGAGCGCGTCGGACAGCTGTCCTTCGACGACCTCTACGAACGCCGCGAACGGCACGACGACCCGGCCCACGACGACGCGGCCCAGGGAGCCGTCGGCCACCACCACGCGGACCGCCCCTCGGCGGACGGTCAGGCCCATCACGCCGGCCACCTCCACACCGCCTACGACAGCGTGTCCTTCGTCTCCGGACTGCCCCTCGACCCGCGCCGCTTGATGAGCTTCCTCGACAGCCGCCCGGAGGGGCTGTACCGGATCAAGGGCTACGTCGACTTCGGGCCCCACGACCCGCGCAACCGGTACTCCGTGCACGCCGTGGGACGGTTCCTGCGGTTCCGGCCGGAGCCCTGGGCGGCCGGCGCGGCGGCCGAGGACCGCCTGACCCAGCTCGTCCTCATCGGCTCCGGCATCGACGCGGCCGCCCTCGCCAAGGAGCTCGACACGTGCAGGAGCGACGCCTCGCACGCCGATGAACACGGCATGTGGGGCGTCCTGCGCTACGTCCGCGACCCGGAGGCCGACCTCGGCCCGCAACCGGCGGCGGAACCGAGCGACTGCCTCGGCCCCGCAGAGGACGCCCGCCCTTAGAGGACCGTCCTCGAGCAGGCGCCCTCCAGAGGACGCCCGCTCCGGAAGCCCGTCCCTTGCAGGGCACCCGCCCCATAAGCCCCGCCCTAGAACACCCGCCCCGCCACCACCGACACCGTCTTCGCCAGCGAGACCCCCGAGCCGTCACGGCGCGGATCGGGCTCGGGCAGCTCCACCGGCGTGCCGTTCTTCTGCGCGGCCCGCGCCGGAGCGGGGCCCGCCCAGGCCAGGGACAGACAGTCCTCGCCCTTCAGGAACCGCTGGCAGCGCACGCCACCGGTGGCCCGGCCCTTGCGCGGATACTGGTCGAACGGGGTCAGCTTGGCCGTGGTCTGCACGGAGTCGTCCAGCGTGCCGCGCGAGCCCGCCACCGTGAACACCACCGCGTCCGCCGCCGGGTCCACCGCCGTGAACGAGATGACCTTCGCGCCCTCGGTGAGCTTGATGCCCGCCATGCCGCCCGCCGGACGGCCCTGCGGACGCACCTGCGCGGCCTGGTAGCGCAGCAGTTGCGCGTCGTCCGTGATGAAGACCAGGTCCTCCTCGCCGGTGCGCAGCTCCACCCCGCCGACGATCCGGTCGCCGTCCTTGAGGGTGATGACCTCCAGCTCCTCCTTGTTCGACGGGTAGTCGGGCACGACGCGCTTGACCACGCCCTGCTCGGTGCCGAGCGCCAGACCGGGGGAGGACTCGTCGAGCGTGATCAGGCAGACGATCGTCTCGTCGCCCTCCAGGGAGACGAACTCCGTGAGCGGTGCCCCGCCCGACAGGTTCGGCGCGGTCGCCGTGTCCGGCAGCTGGGGCAGGTCGATCACGTTCAGCCGCAGCAGCCGGCCGGACGAGGTGACCACACCCACCTCGCCCCGCTGGGTGGCCGGCACCGCCGAGACGATCACGTCGTGCTTGGTGCGCCGCCCGTCGCTGTCCTCCGGCAGCTCACCTGTCGCCGTACGCGCCATCAGGCCCGTCGAGGACAGCAGCACCCGGCACGGGTCGTCGGCGACCTGGAGGGACACCGTGGGGGCCGGGGCGCCCGCGGACTCCAGCAGGACCGTACGGCGGTCGGTGCCGAACTTCTTGGCGACCGCGGCCAGCTCGTTGGAGACCAGCCGGCGCAGCTCGGTGTCCGACTCCAGGATCCGGGTCAGCTCCTCGATCTCGGCGTTCAGCCGGTCCTTCTCCGACTCCAGCTCGATCCGGTCGAACTTGGTCAGACGGCGCAGCGGCGTGTCGAGGATGTACTGCGTCTGGACCTCGCTGAGCGAGAAGCGCTCGATCAGGCGCTCCTTGGCCTGCGCGGAGTTCTCGCTGGAGCGGATCAGGCGGATCACCTCGTCGATGTCCACCAGCGCCGTGAGCAGGCCCTCGACCAGGTGCAGCCGGTCACGGCGCTTGCCGCGGCGGTACTCGCTGCGGCGCCGCACGACCTCGAAGCGGTGGTCGAGGTAGACCTCCAGCAGCTCCTTGAGGCCGAGGGTGAGCGGCTGGCCGTCGACGAGCGCGACGTTGTTGATGCCGAAGGACTCCTCCATCGGCGTCAGCTTGTAGAGCTGCTCCAGGACCGCCTCGGGCACGAAGCCGTTCTTGATCTCGATGACCAGGCGCAGGCCGTGCTCGCGGTCGGTGAGGTCCTTGACGTCGGCGATGCCCTGGAGCTTCTTCGAGCCGACCAGGTCCTTGATCTTGGCGATGACCTTCTCAGGACCGACGGTGAACGGCAGCTCGGTGACGATCAGACCCTTGCGGCGCGCGGTGACCGTGTCCACGGCGACCGTGGCGCGGATCTTGAAGGTGCCGCGGCCGCTCTCGTAGGCGTCGCGGATGCCGGCCAGGCCCACGACCCGGCCGCCGGTGGGCAGATCCGGGCCCGGCACGTGCCGCATCAGGGTGTCGAGATCGGCGTTCGGGTACTTGATCAGATGGCGGGCGGCCGCGATGACCTCGCGCAGGTTGTGCGGCGGCATGTTCGTCGCCATACCGACGGCGATGCCCGAGGCGCCGTTGACCAGCAGGTTCGGGAAGGCGGCGGGCAGGGCCACCGGCTCCTGCTCCTGGCCGTCGTAGTTCGGTGCGAAGTCGACCGTGTCCTCGTCGATCGACTCGGTCATCAGGCTGGTGGCCTCGGCCATCCGGCACTCGGTGTACCGCATGGCGGCGGGCGGGTCGTCGTTGCCCAGCGAGCCGAAGTTGCCGTGTCCGTCGACCAGCGGCACCCGCATCGAGAACGGCTGGGCCATCCGCACCAGGGCGTCGTAGATCGACGCGTCGCCGTGCGGGTGGAGCTTGCCCATGACCTCGCCGACGACCCGGGCGCACTTCACGTAGCCGCGCTCGGGGCGCAGCCCCATCTCGTTCATCTGGTAGACGATGCGGCGGTGCACCGGCTTGAGGCCGTCGCGGGCGTCCGGCAGGGCGCGGGAGTAGATGACCGAGTACGCGTACTCGAGGAAGGAGCCCTGCATCTCGTCCACGACGTCGATGTCGAGGATCTTCTCCTCGAACGACTCGTCGGGCGGCGGGGTCTTCGTGCTGCGGCGGGCCATCGCTGCCGGCTCCTTGATCTGAAGCGTGAACGGGATCTGACGCGGACCATTGTGGACCTCGGTACTGACAACACCGGACGAGGACCCGGCCCCACGTGTCCGCAGGCTACGGGATCTCGCTCTCGGCGTACGGCGGCCGGGAACTCCACCGGTGGTCCGCACGCTTGCATACAGTGGCAGGACCGGCAGGAGAACAGCGGTTTTCAGCGACCGCGACAGCGATCGAAGGGACGTACATGCCCATGGGTCACACGGCCACAGACCAGGCAGGCTCCGGGGGCCTGACAGCGACCGAGCACCGACTGGCCAACGGCCTGCGCGTGGTGCTGTCCGAGGACCACCTGACCCCGGTCGCGGCGGTGTGCCTCTGGTACGACGTCGGCTCCCGCCACGAGGTCAAGGGACGAACCGGTCTGGCTCACCTCTTCGAGCACCTGATGTTCCAGGGCTCCGGACAGGTCAAGGGCAACGGACACTTCGAGCTGGTGCAGGGCGCGGGCGGCTCGCTCAACGGCACCACCAGCTTCGAGCGCACGAACTACTTCGAGACCATGCCCACCCACCAGCTGGAGCTCGCCCTCTGGCTGGAGGCCGACCGCATGGGCTCGCTGCTCGCGGCCCTGGACGACGAGTCCATGGAGAACCAGCGCGACGTCGTCAAGAACGAGCGCCGCCAGCGCTACGACAACGTGCCCTACGGCACCGCGTTCGAGAAGCTGACCGCCCTCGCCTACCCCGAGGGCCACCCGTACCACCACACCCCCATCGGCTCGATGGCCGACCTGGACGCGGCGACCCTGGAGGACGCGCGGGCGTTCTTCCGGACGTACTACGCACCCAACAACGCGGTCCTGTCCGTGGTCGGCGACATCGACCCCGAGCAGACCCTCGCGTGGATCGAGAAGTACTTCGGCTCCATCGCGGCCCACGACGGCAAGCCGGCCCCGCGCGACGGCACCCTCCCCGACGTCATCGGCGAGCAGCTGCGCGAGGTCGTCGAGGAGGAGGTCCCCGCGCGGGCCCTGATGGCCGCCTACCGGCTGCCGCACGACGGCACGCGCGCGTGCGACGCCGTCGACCTCGCGCTCACCGTCCTCGGCGGCGGCGAGTCCTCGCGCCTGTACAACCGGCTGGTACGCCGTGACCGTACGGCCGTCGCGGCCGGCTTCGGTCTGCTGCGCCTGGCCGGGGCACCCTCGCTGGGCTGGCTGGACGTCAAGACCTCCGGGGACGTCGAGGTGCCGGTCATCGAGGCCGCCATCGACGAGGAGCTCGCGCGGTTCGCCGCCGAGGGGCCGACCGCCGAGGAGATGGAGCGCGCCCAGGCGCAGTTGGAGCGCGAGTGGCTGGACCGGCTCGGCACGGTCGCGGGCCGTGCCGACGAACTGTGCCGTTTCGCCGTGCTGTTCGGCGACCCGCAGCTCGCCCTGACAGCCGTGAAGCGCGTGCTGGAGGTGTCGGCCGAGGAGGTCCGCGAGGTCGCCGCGGCCCGGCTGCGGCCCGACAACCGCGCGGTGCTCGTCTACGAGCCGCTGTCCCCGGAGTCCGCGCAGCACACCGAGGACGAGGACTTCCCCGAGGACCCGGAGGCCGAGGCCACCGTCGAGGCCGGTGCCGACACGAACGAGGAGACGGCCAAGTGACCGAGCTCGCCACCATGGACTTCCACCCCCAGCCGCAGCCCGGCGACGCCCGCCCCTGGGCGTTCCCGGCGCCTGAGCGCGGGACCCTCGACAACGGCCTGACGGTGCTGCGCTGCCACCGCCCCGGCCAGCAGGTCGTCGCCGTCGAGGTGCTCCTGGACGCGCCGCTCGACGCCGAGCCGGCCGCCCAGGAGGGCGTGGCCACGATCATGGCCCGGGCCTTCTCCGAGGGCACCGACAAGCACTCCGCCGAGGACTTCGCGGCCGAGCTGGAGCGCTGCGGCGCCACCCTCGACTCGCACGCCGACCACCCGGGCGTCCGCCTCAGCCTGGAGGTTCCCGTCTCCCGGCTGGCCAAGGCGCTCGGCCTGCTCGCCGACGCGCTGCGGGCGCCCGCCTTCGCCGACAGCGAGATCGAGCGGCTGGTGACCAACCGTCTCGACGAGATCCCGCACGAGCTGGCCAACCCGGCCCGGCGCGCGGCCAAGGAGCTCTCCAAGGAGCTGTTCCCGGCCGACTCGCGCATGTCCCGCCCGCGCCAGGGCTCCGAGGAGACGGTCACCGCGATCGACTCCGCGGCCGTGCGCGCCTTCTACGAGCGGCACGTGCGCCCCGGCACGGCCACGGCGGTCGTGGTGGGCGACCTGGAGGGCGTCGACCTGGACGCGCTGCTCGGCGACACCCTGGGCGCCTGGACGGGCTCCAAGGCCGCGCCCCGGCCGGTCCCGGCGGTGACCGCCGACGACACCGGCCGGGTCGTCGTCGTGGACCGGCCCGGCGCCGTCCAGACGCAGTTGCTCATCGGCCGCGTCGGGTCCGACCGGCACGACCGCGTGTGGCCCGCGCAGGTCCTCGGCACGTACTGCCTGGGCGGTACCCTCACCTCCCGCCTGGACCGCGTCCTGCGCGAGGAGAAGGGCTACACCTACGGCGTGCGGTCGTTCGGCCAGGTGCTGCGCTCCGCGCCCGACGGCTCGGGCGTGTCGATGCTCGCCATCAGCGGTTCCGTCGACACCCCGAACACCGGCCCCGCCCTGGCGGACCTGTGGACGGTGCTGCGTACGCTCGCGGCGGAGGGCCTGACCGACGGCGAGCGGGACGTCGCGGTGCAGAACCTGGTCGGGGTGGCGCCGCTGAAGTACGAGACCGCCGCCGCGGTCGCGGGCACGCTGGCCGACCAGGTCGAGCAGCACCTGCCCGACGACTTCCAGGCGACGCTGTATCAGCAGCTCGCCGCCACCGGCACGGTGGAGGCCACGGCGGCCGTCGTGAACGCCTTCCCCGTGGACCGGCTGGTGACGGTCCTGGTCGGCGACGCGGCGGAGATCAAGGAGCCGGTCGAGGCCCTCGGGATCGGTGAAGTGACTGTCGTGGCGGCCGAGTAGGGACGTGACGGCACGCGCGCGTGGCGAGGAAGTCCGCGTCACGCGCGTGGGGTCCTGCGGTGACGAGCGCGAAGGACCCGAACGCGGACAATCCACGTCACGCGCGCGTGGGGCCCTGGTGACCGGAGTGTCACCAGGGCCCGTTTTTGTCTGTATTGGCAGTGGATTATGGGAGAGAAACCCCTTCTGCCCTGTGGCATGCGCTACAAATCCTCTGATCGGTTTGAGGATTGAAAGACGATCCCCTTAGCGTCATGCGGGCTGTTCGTCAGGCAGTGCGCCGCAGCCGCGGCACCGGACAGTCATCGCCGAGTCCCCCCACGGCGCGAGCCAGGGGAGCCGGGGACCCATCGAAGTCCCTGGGGTGAATCGGACGCCCGCGCGCAGGCGAGGGGGTCCGTAGGAGACCTTCCTGCTCCGAACCCGTCAGCTAACCCGGTAGGCGAGAAGGAAGGAAAGGACCAGCCACTACATGGCGTTCACCCGCGCCACCGGGAAGCACCGTCGTCCCAGCCGGATGCAGCGCGGCACCGTCCGCGCGGCGGGCGTCGCGGCGCTCGCCACCACCGGCGTCATCGGCACCCTGGCCGCTCCGGCCCTCGCCGCCGAGCAGCCCGAGGCCGAGCAGACCGGTCTGCTGCCGGTCATCACCCTCGGCGACTCGGTCGCCGACCAGATCGACGCCCAGGCCGACGCGCAGAAGCTGGCCGCCGAGAAGGCGCTCGCCGAGCAGCTTGCCGAGGCGGCCGCCAAGAAGCGCGCCGAGGAGCGTGCGGAGGCGGCCCGCGAGGCCGAGGAGCGCGCCGCCCGCGAGGCCGAGCGCAAGCGCCTCAACACCTTCGTGTCGCCGATCGCCGACTCCTACGTCTCCACCGGCTACCGCACCGGCGGCGCCGTGTGGTCCTCCGGCAGCCACACCGGTGTCGACTTCCACGCCGCCAGCGGCACGGTCGTCCAGGCCGTCGGCATGGGCACCGTCGTCGAGGCGGGCTGGGGCGGCGCGTACGGCAACCAGGTGGTCGTCCGGATGCACGACGGCACCTACACCCAGTACGGCCACCTGTCCTCCATCGCCGTCGCGGTGGGCCAGTCGGTCGTCCCGGGCCAGCAGCTGGGACTGTCCGGCGCCACCGGCAACGTCACCGGCGCGCATCTGCACTTCGAGGCCCGCACGGGCGAGGAGTACGGCTCGGACATCGATCCGATCTCCTACCTGCGCTCGCACGGCGTGAACATCTGATCCCCGTGTCCGCGCCCACGTGGGCACCGCGCAGCGGGTGACCACGTACGCCGCACCGAAAGCCCCGGCCGTCACGGCCGGGGCTTTCGGCGTTCCCGCCCCGCCCCCGGAGGGCGCCGCCCCTGTAGCCCAGGTGTTCGCCGCCCGTCGCCGGAGCGTTCGATTCGGCCGTCCGGAGGCGGTCGTATGTCCAAAAAATATTCATGGATTCCGGCCTGCCTTCGGAAATTCGGCGTGATTGCAATAGAGTCGCTGAACACACGTCAATCGTCGACGTTTCACGGGGATTAATGCGGAGGTCGGTCATGCGTGTTCCGGCGCACTCGGTGTGCACGGCGATCCGGGACGACATCGTCGCGGGTGTCTACGAACGCGGCGGCCGGCTCACCGAGGAAGTGCTGGCGAAGCGCTACGGCGTCTCGCGCGTCCCCGTCCGGGAGGCCCTGCGCACGCTGGAGGCGGAGGGGTTCGTGGTGACCCGTCGGCACGCGGGCGCCTGTGTCGCCGAACCCACCGAGCAGGAGGCCGCGGACCTGCTGGAGATGCGCATGCTGCTGGAGCCGCTCGGCGCCTCCCGGGCCGCGCAGCGCCGCACCGAGGCCCATCTGAAGGTGCTGCGCGGTCTGGTGCGGCTGGGTCAGGAGCGGGCCAGACGGGGCAGCAGCGACGATCTGAGGTCCCTGGGGGGCTGGTTCCACGAGACGCTCGCCCAGGCCTCCGGCAGCCCCGCGCTGATCTCCGTGCTGACCCTGCTGCGGCACAAGATCGCCTGGATGTACTCCGTGGAGCCGCCGGCCGGGCCCGTGGAGTCCTGGGCCGAGCACGGCGCGATCGTGGACGCGGTGGCGCGCGGCGACAGCGAGCGCGCGCGGGCGGTCACCGCACTGCACGCCGAGCGGGCGAGCGCGGCGCACCGGCTGCGCATTCCCGGCGGGGTGGACCGCGGCGACCGCGTGAGGACTTCGCAACATCCCGTAAACATGTCGGGTCTGCGGCATTAACAAGCGCGCCGTATACAAAGAGGAGATATTCGCGGTGGAGGTGTATTTCCGCTGCCTTTTTCGCGTGCGCCGATAATTCCGGCTGTGCGCTCCAAGGCGTGCCCGGAGAATTCTCTCGCCCGCCGCGGGAATTGCTGACGGTGTCCCGGGAAACGGCAGAAGCCGCGTCGCCCGGACGGGTGACGCGGCTTCTGTATGTGAGCTGCCGGGGCCGCTCAGACGGTCTCGGGGAGCTCCTCGAGACCCTCGGCGACCAGCTTGGCCAGACGGTCGAGGGCGACGTCAGCGCCCTCGGCCTCGGAGGCGAGCACGATCTCCTCGCCGCCCTGGGCGCCCAGGCCGAGGACGGCCAGCATGGAGGCCGCGTTGACGGGGTTGCCGTCGGCCTTGGCGATCGTCACCGGGACGCCTGAGGCAGTGGCGGCTCGGACGAAGATGGAGGCGGGGCGGGCGTGGAGACCCTCGGCCCAGCCGACGTTGACGCGGCGCTCAGCCATGTGATGCTGCCCTTCACTTTCCCAGGGTTGTCTAGACCAGTGTTCCACACCGTGGAGGGTGCCCGGAACGGTCCGCCGTCCCGCGCCGGAACAGTCCTCCGTCCCGCACGGTAAAGGCCCTCCGTCTCGCACCGGCCCGGCCGCCGGACCGCGGCCCCGGCCCGGCGTGTTTTCTCCACAGACTGCCCCGCGCCGTTGTCGTACGCGAGCCGTACGCTGGGCCCCATGCAGAGCGCGCCGGACCGGCAGGAGTACCCCGACCACTGGGAAGCCGACGTGGTGCTGCGCGACGGCGGCACCGCGCGCGTCCGCCCCATCACCGCGGACGACGCCGAACGCCTGGTCAGCTTCTACGAGCAGGTCTCCGACGAGTCGAAGTACTACCGCTTCTTCGCGCCCTACCCACGCCTGTCCGCCAAGGACGTCCACCGCTTCACCCACCACGACTTCGTGGACCGGGTGGGCCTCGCGGCCACCGTGGGCGGCGAGTTCATCGCGACCGTGCGCTACGACCGCATCGGCGCCGACGGCCTGCCCGCCTCCGCGCCCGCCGACGAGGCCGAGGTGGCGTTCCTGGTGCAGGACGCCCACCAGGGGCGCGGTGTCGCCTCCGCGCTCCTGGAACATGTCGCGGCCGTCGCGCGCGAGCGCGGGATCCGCCGCTTCGCCGCCGAGGTGCTGCCCGCCAACAACAAGATGATCAAGGTGTTCACCGACGCCGGGTACACCCAGAAGCGCAGCTTCGAGGACGGCGTCGTACGCCTGGAGTTCGACCTCGAACCCACCGACCGCTCGCTCGCCGTGCAGCGCGCGCGGGAGCAGCGCGCAGAGGCGCGGTCCGTGCGCCGGCTGCTCGCCCCCGGGTCCGTCGTCGTGGTCGGCGTCGGCCGCACCCCCGGCGGCGTGGGCCGCGGCATCCTCGACAACATCCGGCAGGCGGGCTTCACCGGGCAGTTGTACGCGGTCAACCGGGCCTTCCCCGAGGACCTCAAGGAGATCGACGGGGTGCCGGCCCACCGCTCGGTGCGGGACATCCCCGGGCCGGTGGACCTCGCGGTCGTCGCCGTACCCGCCCCACGCGTGCCCGACGTCGTCACCGAGTGCGGCGAGCACGGGGTGCAGGGGCTCGTGGTGATCTCCGCCGGATACGCCGAGAGCGGGCAGGACGGCCGCGCGCGCCAGCGCGAACTCGTCCGCCACGCGCGCGCGTACGGCATGCGGATCATCGGGCCCAACGCCTTCGGGATCATCAACACCTCACCCGAGGTGAGCCTGAACGCCTCCCTCGCGCCCGAACCGCCCCGGCCCGGCCGCATCGGCCTGTTCACCCAGTCCGGCGCCATAGGCGTCGCGCTGCTGTCCCGGCTGCACCGGCGTGGCGGCGGCGTCACCGGCGTCACCGGCGTGTCCACCTTCGTCTCCGCGGGCAACCGCGCGGACGTCTCCGGCAACGACGTCGTGCAGTACTGGTACGACGACCCGGACACCGACGTCGCCCTGATGTACCTGGAGTCCATCGGCAACCCCCGCAAGTTCACCCGTCTCGCCCGGCGGACGGCGGCGATGAAGCCGCTGGTCGTCGTACAGGGCGCCCGGCACGGAGGCGCCGCCCCGCAGGGCCACGCGGTACGGGCGACGCGGCTGCCGCACGACACGGTGTCCGCGCTGCTGCGGCAGGCCGGGGTGATCCGCGTCGACACGATCACCGAGCTGGTCGACGCGGGACTGCTGCTCGCGCGCCAGCCCCTGCCGGGCGGCCCCCGGGTGGCGATCCTCGGGAACTCCGAGTCCCTCGGGCTGCTGACGTACGACGCCTGCCTCTCCCAGGACCTGCGGCCGCTGCCGCCGCTGGACCTGACGACGGGGGCCTCCGCGGAGGACTTCCGGCGCGCGCTGTCCCGGGCGCTGGCCGACGAGACGTGCGACGCGGTCGTCGTGACGGCCATCCCGGCGATCGGTGAGGGCTCGCCCGACGACGCGGAGCTGGCGGAGGCCCTGCGGTCGGCGGCGGCGGAGACACCGGGCAAGCCCGTGCTGGTCGTGCATGTCGAGCTCGGCGGACTGGCCGCCGCGCTGTCGGCCGCGACGAGCACCGCGCCCCAGACCGGGGACCGGGCGGCCGCCCCCCACCCCTTCCGACCCCTGCGCCACGCCACCGCCGCCCCGGCCGGACCGCCCGCCGCCCCGGCCGGACCGCCCGCCGAGGACCCGGCCAGCACTCCCGCGGGCCCCACGGCCCCCCGCCTCATCCCCGCCTACCCCGCCGCCGAACGGGCCGTGCGCGCCCTCGCCGAAGCCGTGAAGTACGCCCAGTGGCGGCGGGAGGCCACGGACCCGGGCAAGGTGCCCGAGTACGAGGACGTCGACGAGAAGGGGGCCGCCGGACTGATCGGCGGGCTGCTCGCACGCGGGCAGGGGCTCACCCTCGGCACCGACGAGACCTGCGACCTGCTCGGGACGTACGGCATAAAGGTGCTGCGCGCCCTGCCCGCCCCCACCCCCGACGCCGCCGCCCGGGCCGCGCGGGACCTCGGCTACCCCGTCGCCCTGAAGGCCACCGCGCCCCACCTGCGCCACCGCGCCGACCTCGGCGGGGTCCGGCTCGACCTCGCCGACGAGGAGCAACTGAGGCGTGCGTACACCGAATTGACCGAGCTGTTCGGCTCGCCCGAGGAACTGCGTCCGGTCGTGCAGCGGATGGCACCGCGCGGCGTCGACACCGTCGTACGGGCCGTGATCGACCCGGCGGCGGGTGCCGTGCTGTCGTTCGGGCTGGCCGGGGCCGCGTCGCAGCTGCTCGGGGACACCGCGCACCGCCTGATCCCGGTCACCGACCGGGAGGCGACCTCGCTGGTCAGGTCGATCCGGACGGCGCCGCTGCTGTTCGGCTGGCGCGGTTCGACACCGGTCGACACCCCGGCCCTGGAGGAGCTGCTGCTGCGCGTCTCCCGGCTGGTCGACGACCATCCCGAGGTGGTGGCCGTCACCCTGGAGCCGGTCGTCGTCTCGCCGCACGGCCTGAGCGTCCTGGGCGCCACCGTCCGCCTGGCCCCGCCGCCCGCGCGCGGCGACCTCGGCCCGCGCACCCTGCCCGCGTACTGATGCTCACGGGTCGTCCCTGGGTATGAGGACCTCAGGCCGCTCCTCGGTATACCGAGGAGTGCGTGACCGGTCCCTCGCAGTCAGTGCGCCACCGTAGGATGGACGTCATGGCCAAGACCAGTACGACGACCCAGGGGCTGCGTGCGGCGATCGAGCGCAGCGGCTACTACCCGGCCCTCGTGGCCGAGGCGGTGGAGGCCGCCGTGGGCGGCGAGCCCATCCGGTCGTACCTGGTCCACCAGGAGACCACGTTCGACCAGAACGAGGTCCGCAGGCATGTGACCGTGCTCGTCCTCACCGGCAACCGTTTCATCGTCAGCCACACCGACGAGCAGGCCGCCGACACCACCTCCCCGACGCCGTACGCCACCACCTCCACGGAGTCGGTGAAGCTCGACCGGATCTCGTCGGTCGTGGTGAGCCGGGTCGTGGCCAACCCCGAGCAGTACGCGCCGGGCACCCTGCCCCGCGAGGTCGTGCTGACCATCGGCTGGGGCGCGGTCTCCCGCATCGACCTGGAGCCCGCGGCCTGCGGCGACCCCAACTGCGACGCCGACCACGGCTACACCGGCAGCTCCACGGCCGACGACCTCAGTCTGCGTGTGAGCGAGGCGGGGGACGGGCCGGAGACGGTGCGCCAGGCGCTCGTCTTCGCCCAGGCCATCTCCGAGGCCACCGCGGACACCGCCCGCTGATGGTGCACGCTGCCTCCTGGGACCACCCGGAACCCCTCGCCGTCGAGTCCGCGCCCGTACCCGAGTACGGCAGCGGCTCCCTCGCCGACCTGCTGCCCACGCTCGCCGCCGGCATGGGCGTGCCCGGCACGGCCGCGGCCATCCCCGAGCTGGCCGCCGCCGACCGCGCCTGCGTCTTCCTGATCGACGGCCTCGGCTGGGAGCAGCTGCGGGCGCACCCGGACGAGGCCCCGTTCATGGCCTCGCTGCTCTCGAGCTCGCGCGGCGGCACCGGCCGCCCGATCACCGCGGGCTACCCGGCGACCACCGCGACCTCCCTCGCCTCCGTCGGCACGGGTCTGCCGCCCGGCGCCCACGGCCTGCCCGGCTACACCGTGCGCAACCCGGCCACCGGCGAGCTGATGAACCAGCTCCGCTGGCAGCCCTACAGCGACCCGGTCGCCTGGCAGCCGTACCCCACCGTCTTCCAGCTCGCCTCCGACGCCGGTGTGCACGCGGCGCAGGTGTCCTCGCCGGCCTTCCAGAACACCCCGCTCACCAAGGTCGCCCTCAGCGGCGGCACCTTCCACGGGCGGCTGACCGGCGAGGAGCGCATGGACTTCGCGGCCGAGCAGCTGGCCGCCGCCGACCGCGCCCTGGTCTACACGTACTACGCCGAACTGGACGGCGCCGGGCACCGCTACGGCGTCGCCTCCGACACCTGGCGCGGCCAGCTGATGTACGTCGACCGGCTCGTGCAGCGCCTCGCCGAGCAGCTCCCGCCGCGCACCGCGTTGTACGTCACCGCCGACCACGGCATGATCGACGTTCCGTTCGACGAGCAGCACCGGATCGACTTCGACGAGGACTGGGAGCTCCAGGCCGGCGTCACCCTGCTCGGCGGCGAGGGCCGCGCCCGGCACGTCTACGCGCTTCCGGGCGCCGAGAACGACGTCCTGACCTGCTGGCGCGAGGTGCTCGGCGAGCAGTTCTGGGTGGCCTCCCGGGACGAGGCGATCGCGGCGGGCTGGTTCGGTCCGCACATCGACGAACGGGTGTACGGCCGGATCGGCGATGTCGTCGCGGCCGCCCGGGACGACGTCCTGATCATCGCCTCCGAGCGGGAGCCCAAGGAGTCGGCGATGGTCGGCAACCACGGCTCGATGACCCCGGTCGAGCAGCTCGTCCCGCTGCTCGAAGTACGCTCCTGACCCGTGCCCCGTACGTCCCCCACGCCGAAAGGTGCTCACTTTCCCATGCCCGAGCTGGTGTTCTTCTCCGGAACGATGGACTGCGGGAAGTCGACGCTGGCTCTCCAGATAGAGCACAACCGCTCCGCCCGAGGCCTCCAGGGCGTGATCCTCACCCGCAACGACCGCGCGGGCGAGGGCAAGCTCTCCTCGCGCCTCGGCCTGGTGACGGACGCGGTCGAGGTCGAGGACGGCACCGACCTCTACGCCTACCTGGTCGACCTCCTCTCGCAGGGCGGGCGCGCGGACTATGTGATCGCCGACGAGGCGCAGTTCCTCGCGGAGGAGCAGATCGACCAGCTCGCGCGGGTCGTCGACGACCTGGGCCTGGACGTCTACGCCTTCGGTATCACCACCGACTTCCGCTCCAAGCTCTTCCCCGGCTCCCAGCGCCTCGTGGAGCTCGCCGACCGCGTCGAGGTCCTCCAGGTCGAGGCCCTGTGCTGGTGCGGCGCCCGCGCCACCCACAACGCCCGTACCGTCGGCGGCGAGATGGTCGTCGAGGGCGCCCAGGTTGTCGTCGGCGACGTCACCCAGTCCGCCGACGAGATCGTCGGCTACGAGGTCCTCTGCCGCCGCCACCACCGCCGCCGTATGACCGCCGCCTCGGCCCGCGCGGCGGCGCTCTCCCCGGACGTCCTGCCGGTGCAGCCGGCCTGACGGCACCGGCCGCGCGGGCCGAGCGTCAGGCGTCGCTGCGGATCAGGGCGAAGCGGGCGCCCTCCGGGTCGGTGACGACGGCCGTGCGGCCCCACGGGCCGTCATGGGCCGGGGTGAGGACGTGGCCGCCGAGGGCCGTGAGCCGGGGGAGCGTCCCGTCGACGTCCGCGACCTCGAAGTACGTCAGCCAATGGGAGCCGCGGTCCCTCGGAAGGGCGTTGCCGACGCCGCGGATGTTGACGACGGGGCGGCCGCGCAGCAGCAGGGTGATGTCGTCCGAGTCGGGGGAGTCGGCCGGGCGGCGCTCGAAGCCGAAGACCGTCTCGTAGAACTTCAGGACGGTGGCGGACTCGAAGGTCAGCAGTTCGTTCCAGGCGGTCGAGCCGGGTACGCCGGTGACGGCGACGCCGAGGTACGAGGCCGCCTGCCAGACGCCGAACACCGCGCCCGAGGGGTCCGAGCCGATCGCGAGCCGTCCGGCCTCGTCGGCGTCCAGCGGCCCCACCCCGATCGTGCCGCCGCACAACCGGACGGTCTCGGCGGTCTGGTTCACGTCGTCCGAGGCCAGATAGGGCGTCCAGGCGATCGGCAGTTGCCGGTCCGGGGGCAGCTGACCGATGCCGGCCACCTCCCGGCCGTCCAGCACGGCCCTTACGTACGGCCCGAGTTGCTGCGGGCCCGGCCGGAACTCCCAGCCGAACAGTGCTCCGTAGAACTCCTGGGTCGAGGCCAGCCCGTGCACCATCAGGCTCACCCAGCAGGGCGTGCCGGGCGCGCGCCGGGCGTGTGCTGCGCCGTTCTGGCCGGCCGAACCCCGTGCCTCGGTCATCGTCACTCTCTCCTCGGCCCCTTCGCGGTGGCCGTGTCGCCTTCGCTCTGCGGATTCCGGTGCCGATGCTCGCACCACCCGTGGTCCGGTGCGCTCCGGGCGCGCCGCCGTGGTGCGGCCGGTGAGCCGCTCCACGCCGGAGGATGCCCGGCGCGCGGGTCCCCGGCCGTTTCCGTGTGATTGCCGACGGGTGGAGATCGGCTGTACAGCATGTGCCCGATTCCGTACGTGCGGTGACCGGTCAGGTCCGGCAGAGTAGCCGGACCTGGACGCTCGGGCCACCCCGTGCGCAAGGATGGGGCCATGAACGCCATCATCTCCGCACCCGAACTCGCGAGCGAACTGACCGGTGAGAACCCGCCGGTGGTGCTCGACGTCCGCTGGCAGCTCAGCCTCGCCAAGGCCGCGGGCGAACCGCCCTTCGACGGGCGCGCCGAGTACGCCGCCGGACACGTTCCCGGCGCGGTCTTCGTCGACCTGGACCGGGA
This sequence comes from Streptomyces sp. NPDC048600, assembly GCF_055587025.1. Classification (NCBI taxonomy): domain Bacteria; kingdom Bacillati; phylum Actinomycetota; class Actinomycetes; order Kitasatosporales; family Streptomycetaceae; genus Streptomyces; species Streptomyces sp. NPDC048600. The sequence goes on from NZ_JBVJGZ010000020.1 coordinate 52,538, forward strand.
GTTGGCCTCCGAGCCGGGCACGAACGGGCGGCATCCGCTGCCGGATGTGACCGAATTCGGTGCCGCGATGCGCCGCGCGGGCGTCACCCCCGCGCGAGGTGTGGTCGTGTACGACGGCGGCCAGGGCTGGGCGGCGGCGCGGGCCTGGTGGCTGCTGCGGTGGACCGGTCACCCGGACGTGCGTGTTCTGGACGGCGGGTTGCCGGCCTGGGAGGGCCCGTTGTCGACCGACCGCCCGGCGCCCGCCGAGGGCGATTTCCGGCCGGCCCCGGGTGCCGTCGGGCTGCTCGACGCCGACGGGGCGGCCGGACTCGCCCGTTCCGGCGTCCTGTTCGACGCCCGAGCGGGCGCGCGCTACCGGGGCGAGGTCGAGCCCATCGACCCGGTCGGCGGCCACATCCCCGGCGCGGTGTCCGCCCCGACCGACGACAACGTGGCCGGGGACGGCCGCTTCCTGTCCCCCGAGGCCCTGCGCCAGCGCTTCACGGCCCTCGGCGCCGGGGACGGCACCCAGGTCGGCGTCTACTGCGGTTCCGGCGTCTCCGGCGCCCACGAGGTGCTCGCCCTCGCCGTCGCGGGCATTCCGGCGGCCCTGTACGTCGGTTCGTGGTCGGAGTGGTCCCGAGACCCGTCCCGTCCGGTGGCGGTGGGCCCGGACCCGCAGTGACGCGGGCGGAGACCGCGGGGCGCCCGGGGCGTGGGCCCCGCGCCGACGGGTGAGACGCCCTCGGTGTCGCGGCCGACGCCCAAGGGCCGACGCCCAAGGGCCGTCGGCCGAACCGCCGTTGGACGGGGTTCCCCGCGCCGGCGCCGCTCTCTTCGAGACAGGACAGGACGACACACGACCTGGCGCCCCGCACAGCGTGAAGCAGCCATCCCGACGGCGACGGCGTCAACCCGCGCGCGGGCCCTGTCACTCGGCGGAGCGCTACTCCTGCACCGCTCCGCGCTGCTCCTGAGCTACTCCTGCTTCTTGCGGCGCGTGCCGAAGACGATCTCGTCCCAGCTCGGGACGGCAGCCCGACGGCCCGGCCGGACGCCGTCGGCCTCGGCCTGGCGGTCGGTGGCGCCGACGAGACGGTCGCGATGGCTGCCGACGGAGCGCGGCATGAGGACGTCCGCGTAGGCGGAGCCGGCCGAGGCCGCGGGGGCCGGGGGCTCCTCCGTCACCGGCTCGTCGACGGGCTCCTCCACGGGCTCCGCGGAGGGCAGCTCCGGCACCACCAGGTCGCCCCGGAAGCTCGGCACCGCCTCCAGCAGACTCGTCAGCGAGTCCCGCTCGCTCGCGGTCTCCTCCACGGGTTCCGGCGCGGGCGCGGGCAGGATCGGCCGCTCGCGGTCGGCCGTACGGTCCAGCGGGCGGTCACGCGGCAGCCGGGCGATCCGCGGTACGAACGGAAAGCTGGGCTCCGGCGAACCGAGGTCGTCGGACTCGCCGATCAGCGAGCGCGCCTCGGAGTCGACGGCCTGCACGAGCCGCCGGGGCGGGTCGTACGTCCAGCTCGCGGAGTGCGGCTCCCCGGCGACGCGGTAGACCAGCAGGACCTCCCACGTGCCGTCGTCGCGGCGCCAGGAGTCCCACTGCACGGTGTCCTTCTCGGCGCCGCGCAGCAGCAGTCGCTCCTGGACGGCCTCGCCCAGCAGCGGGCCGGAGTTCTCGCCGGGGCGCCGTACGGGTGTCTTGCGGGCGCGCTCGGCCATGAAGGCGCGCTCGGCCAGCACGGGGCCCTCGAAACGCCGTACGCGATCGACGGGGATGCCGGCCATCTGGGCGACCTCTTCCGCGGTCGCGCCGGCGCGTATACGCGCCTGGATGTCGCGGGGGCGGAGATGACTCTCCACCTCGATCTCGATCTGGCCGAGGCGGGGACGGTCGCCGCGCACGGCGGCGCGGAGCCGCTCATCGATCGGAAGCGTGTACTCCGTACTGTCCGCAGCCTTCAGCACCAGCCGTGTGCCGTCATTGGAGACGGCCACGACACGCAGTTCGGGCATGGGGACCTCCCGGGTGGTGCCTGCCGACGTCACGTGCGTCGCTGCTTCCGCTAGTCGAGTGTGGCCTGCCCGGGTGCAGCCTGCCACAACCTTGCCGAGTTGCCCGGCGTGTCGGGCACGGGCCCTGGACCGCCGTTATGGCACGGTTACCTATTCGCAACGCTAAGTGACCAACTCCGTCACCCTGTGCAACAAGCCCCCTCCCGGCGGTCCTTGAAGGTCGTGGACACCCTGGCGGGAGGCCGGACCCAGGGCTCGCAACAGTACTCCATTCGGGCCATGTGCGGTGATGGGCACACCGCTCAACTTCCCCCGGAACGCGGGAGTAGGCCGCCTCGGGCGGATTTCCTGATCTTGAGCGTGGCGCACTTCACGCAATCGACAGAAACGGAACGAACTGTTTCGACCGTACGTCCCTCTCTCGTACGGTCCGTCGAGTGCGTGGCGGAAAGGGGGTGGAATTCCGGAATGCGTGAAAGGCCCGACAAGGAAGGCGAGTTGTGGGTCGGCGTCCTCCGGCATTCCCTCCAGCGCGCGGGGAAGCGGATCTGTGACACCCGCCGCCCCGGCGCCCTGTGCCCCGCCGCCTCCGTCACGCCCCCAGGACCCGCCGCAGGTAGTCGTTCTGGAACAGTCGCTGCGGATCCAGCCGGTCCCGCAGCTTCGTGAACTCCCCGAAGCGCGGGTAGACGCCGGCGAAGTACTCGGCGTCGCGCGTGTGCACCTTGCCCCAGTGCGGTCGCCCCTCGTGCGCGGTGAAGATGCGCTCGGCGGCGGTGAAGTACTCCTGGTAGGGCGTGCCCCGGAACATATGGACGGCGATGTACGCGCTGTCCCGGCCCGACGCGGTGGACAGGGCGATGTCGTCGGCCGGGGCGGTGCGCACCTCGACGGGGAAGCTGACGCGCAGCCGCGAGCGGTCGACCATGGCCCTCAGCTCGCGCAGGGTGTCGACCAGCGCCTCGCGCGGAACGGCGTACTCCATCTCCACGAACCGCACGCGCCGCGGCGAGGTGAAGACCTTGTAGGGGATGTCGGTGTAACTGCGGGCCGACAGCGCGGTGCTGGCGATCCTGGCGATCGAGGGGATCGTGCCGGGTGCCGCGCGGCCGACCCACTGGGCGGCCTGGAAGACGCCGTTGGAGAGGAACTCGTCCTCGAACCAGCCCGCGAGCCGGCTCACCGGCTGCTCCGGGCCCGCGCTGCGGTTGTTGCGCTTGGTGCTGGTGTTCCCGGTGTGGGGGAACCAGTAGAACTCGAAGTGCTCGTTCTCGGCCCACAGCTGGTCGAACTCGGAGAGCACGCGGTCCAGCGGCATCGGCTCCTCGCGCGCGGTGAGCAGGAAGACCGGCTCCACGGCGAAGGTGATGGCGGTGACGATGCCCAGGGCGCCCAGGCCGATGCGGGCGGCGGCGAAGACGTCCGGGTTCTCCGTCTCCGAGCAGGTGAGCACCGAGCCGTCGGCCAGGACCAGCTCCAGGCCCTTGATCTGCGCGGCGATGGAGGCCGACGTACGGCCGGTGCCGTGGGTGCCGGTGCTGGTGGCGCCGGAGACGGTCTGCTCCATGATGTCGCCCATGTTGGTGAGCGACAGCCCCTCGCGCGCGAGGGCCATGTTGAGTCTCTTGAGCGGGGTGCCCGCCTCGACCGTGACCGTCATGGTGTCCCGGTCGATGGTGCGGATGCCCGTCAACAGTTGAGGGCGGATCAACACACCGTCGGTGGCCGCTATGGACGTGAAGGAGTGGCCGCTGCCTATGGGCTTGACCTTCAGCCCTTCCCGCGCCGCCGAGCGCACCACGGCGGCCAGTTCCTCCACCGAGGCGGGTGTGGCCTCCCGCGCGGGACGGGCGCTGACGTTGCCGCCCCAGTTACGCCACGTGCCGTTCTTCCCGCTCGCTGTGCTGCTCAACGGTGCCTCCCCGACCCGGAGCCGGCTTGCCGAGCCGGCGGTAGCCAAGGAAACCCACCGCGACCGCGACGGCCCCGGCGGCCGCCGGAACCACGTACCCGGTGCGCGCGCCCGAGGCGTCGATCACCCAGCCGGCGACCGAGGAGCCCACCGCGATCCCGACCGCCAGCCCGGTGCTCACCCAGGTCATGCCCTCGGTCAGCCGTGCGCGGGGTACGTGCTGCTCGATGAGGGACATGGTGGTGATCATCGTGGGAGCGATGGCCAGACCCGCAACGAACAGCGCCACGGCCAGAAACGGCAAGTTTCCGACCAGTAGGAGGGGGATCATACTCACGGCCATCGCACAGACGCCCAGCAGCCAGCGGCGCTCGGGCGCTCCCTCGAACTGCAGCAGCCCGAACACCACGCCCGCGGCACAGGAACCCGCCGCGTACAGCGCGAGCACGACGCTCGCGGCGGCCTTGTGGCCCTGCTCCTCCGCGAAGGCGACGGTGACCACGTCGACCGCGCCGAAGATCGTGCCGGTGGCCACGAACGTGCCGACCAGCACCTGGAGGCCGGGGGAGCGCAGTGCCGTGCCGCCGCCGTGGTGTTCGCGCGGATGCGGCTCGGGCTCGGTGGCGCGCTGCGCGGTCAGCCAGAAGACACCCGCCGCCAGAAAGCACGCGGCGAGCAGCGGCCCGGCCTCCGGGAACCAGACGGTGGACAGACCGATGGAGATGATCGGCCCGAAGATGAAGCAGATCTCGTCCACCACGGACTCGAAGGAGTACGCGGTGTGCAGCTGCGGGGTGCCGCGGTACAGGGCCGCCCAGCGGGCCCGGATCATCGCACCGACGCTCGGCACGCAGCCGATCCCCACACAGGACACGAACAGCACCCAGTCCGGCCACCCGTAGTGCGCGGCCAGCAGCAGCACCGCGCCCGCGCTCAGCGACAGCAGGGTCGCCGGCCGCAGCACCCGGCGCTGCCCGTGCAGGTCGACCAGCCGCGAGATCTGGGGCCCGGCCACCGCCGCGGAGAGCGCGATGGTCGCCGACAGCGCGCCGGCCAGGCCGTACCGGCCGGTCAGCTGCGACACCATGGTCACCACGCCGATGCCCATCATCGACAGCGGCATGCGGCCGAGGAAGCCCGCCGCGGAGAAGGCTCTGGTGCCGGGGGCGGCGAACAAGGCGCGATAAGGGCTTGGCACGGGGCACTCCGAGGGAACGGGACGCCGCGTCCGGGACACGGACAGGGCGCGGGGCGGCGACTCAGTAAGGCACGAAGTGAACCCACACAGCTTACGAGTTAGGTAACCCTAACGCACCCCTCGGGAGTGGGTGGCGGTTTCCCGGCCGTCAGTGGCTGGTGGCAGGATCGAGGCATGCCAGACGCGCTCGAAGTCAGCCCCTACGACGCCCTGCTCCTGCTCTCCTTCGGCGGTCCCGAAGGCCCGGACGACGTGGTCCCGTTCCTGGAGAACGTGACGCGGGGCCGGGGCATCCCCAAGGAACGCCTCAAGGAGGTCGGGCAGCACTACTTCCTCTTCGGCGGGGTCAGCCCGATCAACGACCAGAACCGCGCCCTGCTGGACGCCCTGCGCAAGGACTTCGCCGAGCACGGCCTGGACCTGCCGGTCTACTGGGGCAATCGCAACTGGGCGCCGTATCTGACCGACACCCTGCGCGAGATGGTCGCCGACGGGCGGCGCCGGATCCTCGTCCTGGCCACCAGCGCCTACGCCTCGTACTCCGGCTGCCGCCAGTACCGCGAGAACCTCGCCGACGCGCTGGCCACGCTCCAGGGCGAGGGTCTCGAACCGCCCCGGGTCGACAAGCTGCGGCACTACTTCAACCACCCGGGCTTCGTCGAGCCGATGATCGAGGGCGTCCTGGCCTCGCTCGCCGACCTGCCCGAGGACGTCCGCGCGGGCGCCCACATCGCCTTCACCACCCACTCGATCCCCGACTCCGCCGCGGACACCTCAGGACCCGTCGAGGGCCACGGCGACGGCGGCGCGTACGTGGCGCAGCACCTGGAGGTGGCCCGGCTGATCGCGGAGGCGGTCCGCGAGCGCACCGGAGCCGAGCACCCCTGGCAGCTCGTGTACCAGTCCCGCTCCGGCGCCCCGCACATCCCGTGGCTGGAGCCCGACATCTGCGACCACCTCGAGGAGCGGCACACCGCGGGGGTGCCGGCCGTGGTGATGGCCCCCATCGGCTTCGTCTCGGACCACATGGAGGTCCTGTACGACCTCGACACCGAGGCCGCCGCCAAGGCCGCCGAGCTCGGTCTGCCCGTGCGCCGCTCGGCCACGGTCGGCGCCGACCCGCGCTTCGCGGCCGCCGTCCGCGACCTGATCCTGGAGCGTGCCGCCGTCGAGCGCGGCCAGGAGGTCGCGCCGTGCGCCCTGGGCGCGCTCGGCGCGAGCCACGACCTCTGCCCCGTCGGCTGCTGCCCGGCCCGTGCCCCCCGCCCGGCCGCCGCGGGCGCCGACAGCCCCTTCGCCTGAGGAGCGACGTGACCGACCCCCTGCACACGGAACTGCTCCGGCTCGCCCAGGAGGCCGCCCGCCGCGCGGGCGCCCTGCTGCGTGACGGCCGCCCCGCCGACCTCGCGGTGGCCGCCACCAAGTCGAGCCCCATCGACGTCGTCACCGAGATGGACATCGCGGCGGAGAAGCTGATCACCGGCTATCTCTCCGAACATCGCCCGCAGGACGGCTTCCTCGGCGAGGAGGGCGCCTCCAGCGACGGCACCTCGGGCGTCCGCTGGGTCATCGACCCGCTCGACGGCACGGTCAACTACCTCTACGGACTGCCCACCTGGTCCGTCTCCGTCGCGGCCGAGCAGGACGGCGAGACCGTGGTCGGCGTGGTCGCGATCCCCATGCGGGGCGAGACCCATTGCGCGGTGCGCGGGCGCGGTGCCTGGGCCACCGGCGCCTGGGAGGGTGAGCGCGCCCTCGCCTGCCGACCCGCGCCCCCGCTGGACCAGGCGCTGGTGTCGACCGGCTTCAACTACGTCTCCGAGGTCCGTACCCACCAGGCCGAGGTCGCCCACCGGCTGATCCCGCTGCTGCGCGACATCCGGCGCGGCGGTTCGGCCGCGGTCGACCTGTGCGACGTGGCCGCCGGGCGCCTCGACGGCTACTACGAACGGGGCCTGAACGCCTGGGACTACGCGGCGGGTGACCTGATCGCGCGGGAGGCGGGCGCGCTGACCGGCGGACGCCCCTCGGAGCGCCCCTCGCGCGCTCTCACGGTCGCCGCCACCCCGGGCGTCTTCGAGCCCCTCCAGCGCCTCCTGGAGGACTTCGGAGCCTGGCACGACTAGAGCGGTCCCGCCGATGTCCCCGGGTGCCTGCAGGCCCCCGGGACGGGGTCCACAGTGCCCGGCAGAGCTGTCGACCCCGGGACGGGGCCACAGCGCCCCGGCGAAGCCGCAGGCCGCCCCCGGGGCGGGACCACAGTGCCCGGCAAGAAGCCGCAGGCCCCGGGACAGGACCACGGCGCCCCCGGCACAGCAGCGGGCCCCCGGTGCTGGATTCACCGGGGGCCCGCCGTCTTACGCGAAGATCAGGTCAGACGCGGTACGCGCCGACCTCCACACCGTGTTCGGCCGCGAGGCGGCGCAGGTCGTCGAGCTCGCCCTGCTCCACCTCGACGAGGAAGTCGTCGCCGTCGTTCCGGGCCCGCGTCAGGTCGGACTCGGTCGCCTTTATGCGCTGCAGAAGTCCTGTGGTGAATGCGTCCATGCTGCGCCCCCTCGTCCTGGGTCGTGGGTCGATGGCACGGGGGTGTGCCGGATGGGAAGGGGCGATCACGTCTCCCGTGGCTGCCCGGGCGTACCGTGCCGGGCGGCTACGGTGCCAGGACCTCCACGCCCGCTCCGCGGCAAGCGGAACACGACGTACCGCATGGTGCTGCGGCACAAGCAGAGTGTGATCGCGGGGTGTAATCCGTCCTCCCCGTGCTCCCCTCCGCGGAAACCTCAACAGCCCGAGAAAATCTGGCATTCCCGGCCCGGCCGACCGCAGTCCCCGGCCCCGCCATCTCCCGCTCACCTCGCCTTACCTCCGACTTATGGCCGAAAAGGGCAGGATGGACGCCAACACACCCACCAAGCCCCTGCCCGCGTGCGCTCCGCTACGCGGGTGGACATCAGGAAGGACAGCGACGTGCGCGTACTCGTCGTCGAGGACGAGCAGCTGCTCGCCGATGCGGTGGCCACCGGACTGCGCCGGGAGGCCATGGCCGTCGACGTCGTGTACGACGGCGCGGCAGCCCTGGAGCGCATCGGTGTCAACGACTACGACGTGGTCGTCCTCGACCGCGACCTGCCCCTGGTCCACGGCGACGACGTCTGCCGCAAGATCGTCGAGCTCGGCATGCCCACGCGCGTGCTGATGCTCACCGCGTCCGGTGACGTCAGCGACCGCGTCGAGGGCCTGGAGATCGGCGCCGACGACTACCTTCCCAAGCCCTTCGCCTTCAGCGAGCTGATCGCGCGCGTGCGCGCCCTGGGACGGCGCACCAGCGTGCCGCTGCCGCCCGTCCTGGAGCGGGCCGGCATCAAGCTCGACCCCAACCGCCGCGAGGTCTTCCGCGACGGCAAGGAGGTGCAGCTCGCGCCGAAGGAGTTCGCCGTCCTGGAGGTGCTCATGCGCAGCGAGGGCGCGGTGGTCTCCGCGGAGCAGCTGCTGGAGAAGGCCTGGGACGAGAACACCGACCCGTTCACCAACGTGGTGCGGGTGACCGTGATGACCCTGCGCCGCAAGCTGGGCGAGCCTCCGGTGATCGTCACGGTCCCCGGTTCCGGCTACCGGATCTGATCCCCGTGGCCACGACCCCCGCGCCCCCGCAGGCGCCTCCGAAACCCACCTGGGACCCGCGACGGCAGGAGATCCCCTTCCCCTGGCTGCGCCCGACGATCCGGATACGGCTCACGCTGCTGTACGGCGGGATGTTCCTGATCGCCGGGATCATGCTGCTGTCGATCATCTACCTGCTGGCGGCCCAGGCCCTGAACTCGGGCAACGAGCCGCTGTTCAAGATCGTCGGCGGCAAGGACATCGAGGTCATCAGCAGCAGCTGTCCGGCGATCAACACCGACAACCTTCCGCTGAGCGCGTTCAACGAGGCGATCAGCGAGTGCACCGACCACCAGCGCCGGGACGCCCTGGACAACCTCCTCAGCCGCTCGCTGCTGGCCCTTCTCGGGCTCGCCGTGATCGCCTTCGCTTTCGGCTACGCGATGGCGGGCCGGGTGCTGTCGCCGCTGGGCCGGATCACCCGCACCGCCCGTCAGGTGGCCGGCTCGGACCTGTCCCGCCGGATCGAGCTGGACGGCCCGGACGACGAGCTGAAGGAGCTCGCCGACACCTTCGACGACATGCTGGAGCGCCTCCAGCGGGCCTTCACGGCCCAGCAGCGCTTCGTCGGCAACGCCTCGCACGAACTGCGCACCCCGCTGGCGATCAACCGCACGCTGCTGGAGGTGCATCTCTCCGACCCGGACGCGCCGGTGGAGCTCCAGCAGCTCGGCAAGACGCTGCTGGCCACCAACGAGCGCAGCGAGCAGCTCGTGGAGGGCCTTTTGCTGCTCGCCCGCAGCGACAACCAGATCGTGGAGCGCAAGCCGGTCGACCTCGCCGAGGTGGCCTCGCAGGCGGTCGACCAGGTGCACGCCGAGGCGGACGCCAAGGGCGTGGAGATCCGCGGCACGCGCGCGCCCGCGGTGGTCCAGGGCAACGGCGTGCTGCTGGAGCGGATCGCCCTGAACCTCGTCCAGAACGCCGTGCGCTACAACGTCGCAGAGGGGGGCTGGGTGGAGGTCGCCACCGAGGTGCAGCACGGCCGGGCGGTGCTGGTGGTGTCGAACACGGGGCCGGTCGTTCCGGCCTACGAGGTCGACAATCTCTTCGAGCCGTTCCGCCGGCTGCGCACCGAGCGCACCGGCAGCGACAAGGGGGTCGGGCTTGGTCTGTCCATCGTGCGGTCCGTGGCACGGGCGCACGGCGGGCATATCGCGGCCCAGCCGAGGGAGGGAGGAGGGCTCGTGATGCGAGTCACCTTCCCTGTCTGAGATCATGTCGCCGACACACGCGGGGATGTTCGCTTTGCGCGGAATTTTCCGGGCACTCGGTGAGGTTCCACGTGTGTGATCGATCACAAAGGCGAATTTCCAGCCATCTACTCTCCGTGATCATGTGGACCGTCGGAAAGTCGGGAAAATCCGTGTTTTCCGGGGTCTTGATCACGGGAAGTACACGGGGAGGCGCCTTTGAAGTGCAGGGATAGGGCCGTGTACGGTCCCGATCGCCACCTAAACCGATCACTCGTGAGGAGTCCGGTTGGGTGTCGATTGAGTAACAGACCTTGATGTGAGGCAAAATCTCCGCCTCAGGTCGGGCACAAGTCCGGCCTCTCACGCGTTACGTGCGCTGGAGACACCGCAGACACCCGGAGGGGGAGAGCGACATGGCAACCGACTACGACACCCCACGCAAGACCGACGACGACGTCGACTCGGACAGCTTGGAAGAGCTGAAGGCGAGGCGGAACGACAAGTCCGCGTCGTCCGTCGACGTCGACGAGTTCGAGGCCGCAGAAGGCCTGGAACTGCCCGGCGCAGACCTCTCCAACGAGGAGCTGGCTGTCCGGGTGCTTCCGAAGCAGCAGGACGAGTTCACCTGCATGAGCTGCTTCCTGGTCCATCACCGCAGCCAGCTGGCCCGCGAGAAGAACGGCCAGCCGATCTGCCGCGACTGCGACTGAGGACGGGTCGGGCGTGACTGGCTCGACCCCGCCTCGGAAGCGCCGCTTCTCCTTCGGGAGGACGGACCTTGGGCCGCACGACGGCCCGTACGGCGCGCGTGACGACGAGCGGGGCTCATCCATGACGGGACCGGTTCCTGAGGAACCGGCTCCCACGGGCACGGCTGCCCCGGAACCGCCTCCCACGGGAACGGTTCTTCCGGTGCAGTTCACCCCTGGATCGGCCTCGCTCGGACCGGCCGGAGACCCCGGCCGTGCGCCGGTTCCGGCGCCCAGTCCCGCGCCCGTCGCCCGTCGGCGGGCGGCGGTGATCCGCGACCGGGCCAAGGACCTGGCCAGGGAAGGCGCCCGCAAGGGCGGCGACCGGGCCCGGGCGGGCCTCGGATACATCGCCGACCGGATCATCGACATCGCGCCCAGAATCCCCGTGCGCGACCTCGCGGCGCTGCGCCGCCAGTTCCCGGGCCTCGGGCCCGAGCAGATCGCCGACAAGCTCGTGGCGGGCGCGGCGAACGCCTCCGCGACGGTCGGCGCGGGAGTCGGCGCGGCGGCGATGCTGCCCGTGCCGCCCGCGATGCCGGCGGAGCTGGCCGCGGAGATCACCGGCGTCGCGGCGATCGAGCTCAAGCTCATCGCCGAACTCCACGAGGTCTACGGCGTACGGCCGCCCGGCACGCTCATGGAGCGCAGCACCGCGTATCTGCGCTCGTGGTCGGGCGAGCGCGGCATCGACGTCATGAAGCCGACGTCGATCAACTCCGCCGTCGGCGGCCATATGAAGCGCGAGCTGCGTCAGCAGATCATGAAGCGCATGGTGCGCGACCTGCCGAACCTGATGCCGTTCATGGTGGGCGCCGCCGTGGGAGCGGTCATGAACCGCCGCGACACCAAGAAGCTCGCCGCCCGCATCCGGAAGGACCTGCGCAGACTTCAGGTGCCCTGGGACGCCCTGCCCGCGCTGCCGCCGCTGGAGCAGCCCCGGCAGCCGCTGGAGGTCGGTGACATCGCCAGGGAGCTCGGCGGCCGCTGAGCGGCCGCCAGGCCTCTCGGAAGGGGCTACGCAGCCGCCGTGCGCGCGGCCCGGATGGCCTCCGCGAGCCGCTCCGGCTCCCGCGTGGACAGGTACAGGTACGGCGTCGGGTCGGCCGGGTCGGTGACCTCGACCTTGAGCGCCCCGGGGATGTAGGAGCGCAGCAGCAGGAAGGCGCGGGTGTCGGCCTTGTACGTGCGCCAGGCGCGCGCCTCCTCGGCGTCCAGGATCTCCGCCTCGCCCAGCGCGGTCACCGGGATCTTCGCCTCGCCCGCGATCAGCGAGCCGTTCACGACGCGGATGCGCACCGAGCCGTAGGAACTGGCGACGACCGCCGAGGCCGCGGTGCCGCCCGCCAGGCCGCCCAGCATCAGCAGGGTGCCGAACGGCAGCAGGATCAGCGCCAGCGAGACGCCGACCAGGAAGCACACCAGCCACCAGGAGCGGGGGGCCGTGAGGCGTTCTTCGTACGGGGTGGTGGAGAGCTGCATGGTGCCAAGCTTGGCACGGTGTCCTGATATCACCGACGCGCGGGTAAGGTCTGCGCCTGTGAGTGGTACTTCCGCAAGCCTTCAGCCGCCGGCCGACGCCGCGAAGCCGGTCCGGCACCCCGACGCCCCCGCCCCGGGGGAGCTCCTCGGCGCCCACTACGACCTGTGCTTCGGCTGCGGCGGCGGACAGCCGCACGGCCTGCATCTTCAGGCCCGGGCCGGGGACGGCGTCAGCATCACGGCCGAGTTCACCGTGCAGGCCGCCCACCAGGGCGCTCCGGGGCTCGCGCACGGCGGTGTCCTCGCCACGGCCCTGGACGAGACGCTGGGTTCCCTGAACTGGCTGCTGCGTACGATCGCGGTGACCGGGCGGCTGGAGACGGACTTCCGGCGGCCCGTGCCGGTGGGTACCACGCTGCATCTGGAGGCCGAGGTCACCGCGGTGGCCGGGCGGAAGATCTACTCCACGGCCACCGGCCGGATCGGCGGCCCCGACGGACCCGTCGCGGTCCGCGCCGACGCCCTGTTCATCGAGGTGAAGGTCGACCACTTCATCGACAACGGGCGCCAGGAGGAGATCCAGGCGGCCATGAGCGACCCCGACCAGGTCCGGCGGGCCCGTGCCTTCGAGGTGAACCCGTGAGCCGTGAGCCGCTGGACGTGCTCATCAGGCGCGTCGATCCGGACGTACCGCTTCCGGCGTACGAGCACCCCGGTGACGCGGGGGCGGATCTGCGGACGACCGAGGCGTGCGAACTGGGGCCGGGGGAGCGGGCGGTGCTGCCCACCGGGGTGGCCGTCGCGCTGCCCGACGGGTACGCGGCCTTCGTGCACCCGCGCTCGGGGCTGGCCGCCCGCTGCGGTGTAGCCCTGGTGAATGCCCCGGGGACGGTTGATGCCGGGTACCGTGGGGAGATCAAGGTGATCGTGGTGAATCTCGACCCGCGCGAGTCCGTGCGGTTCGAGCGCTTCGACCGGATTGCCCAACTGGTTGTCCAGCAGGTCGAGAGGGTCCGCTTCCAGCAGGTGGCGGAGCTTCCCGACTCGGCGCGGGCCGAGGGGGGCTTCGGGTCCACCGGCGGCCATGGCGCCGTGGGCGGCGGGAGCGGCACAACCGCGACGAGGGGTCCGGCCGCCGACGGCGGCACGACGGGTGGGAATCGATACGCTTCGGTCGTATCCGACCGGGAAGGACAGTGACGTGTTCGGACGTCGCAAGAAGAGGGATGCCGCCGAGGGCGCGGCCGGCGAGGCCGAGCAGGTCGTCGACAGCGTCGACACTGAGGCGGACGAGAACGCGGGCGGCCGCGAGCGCGTGAGGCTCGAGCCCGAGCCGCGCCCCGACGGGCCGTGGGACAGCACCGAGGTGCGCGAGCCCGGTGAGGGCCGTGTGGACCTGGGCGGGATCTTCGTCCCCGGTGTCGACGGCATGGAGCTCCGGGTCGAGGTCGCGGGCGACGCGATCGTCGCGGCCACGGTCGTGCTGCGTGACAGCGCGGTCCAGCTGCAGGCCTTCGCGGCGCCCAAGCGCGAGGGCATCTGGGGCGAGGTGCGCGAGGAGATCGCCACCGGCATCACCCAGCAGGGCGGAATCGTCGACGAGGTCGAGGGTCCCCTCGGCTGGGAGCTGCGCGCACAGGTGCCGGTGCAGCTGCCGGACGGCACGGGCGGCTTCCAGGTCGTGCGGTTCGTCGGCGTGGACGGTCCGCGCTGGTTCCTGCGCGGTGTGATCTCCGGCCAGGGCGCGGTCCAGCCGCAGGCCGCCGGTCTCCTGGAGCAGATCTTCCGCGACACGGTCGTGGTCCGCGGCGAGGGCCCGATGGCGCCCCGCGACCCGATCGTCCTGAAGCTGCCGAACGACGCGCAGATGGTGCCCGAGGGTGTCACCCAGGAGGAGGGCTCGCGCTTCTCCGGTGGCATGGGCCAGCTCCAGCGGGGTCCGGAGATCACCGAGGTCCGCTGACCCACGAGGTCCCGAAGGGCCGCACCCCCGACCAGGGGTGCGGCCCTTCGGCGTGTCCGGACCCCTTGACGGGCGATTGGTCTGGACCTACGGTCCGGTCAGCGCTCGATTCATGAGAGCGACCATCGTTCACATATGAGAACGGAGCTGTCGTGCGTCGTACCCCCCTCCTCGCCCTCGTCACAGCCCTCCTGCTCGGCGGTGCCCTGGCGCAGCAGCCCGCGACGGCCGCCCCCGCCACCTTCGCCCACCCCGGAGTCACCGTCTCCCGGGGCCAGTTGGACTTCGCCCGCGGTCAGGTGCTGGCCGGCGCCCAGCCCTGGAAGGGCGCCTGGGACCAGATGACGGCGAGCAAGTACGCCGACCCGAACCGCGCCCCGAAACCCCGCGCCGTGGTCGAATGCGGCTCGTACTCCAACCCCAACCACGGCTGCACGGACGAGCGCGAGGACGCCATCGCCGCCTACACCAACGCCCTCGCCTGGTACGTCACCAAGGACGCCCGCTACGCCCAGAAGGCCATCCAGCTGATGGACGCCTGGTCCGCCGTCCTCCAGGACCACACCAACAGCAACGCGCCCCTGCAGACCGGCTGGGCGGGCTCCTCCTGGCCCAAGGCCGCCGAGATCATCAAGTACACGTACACCGGCGGCTGGCCGAACGAGGCCCGCTTCAAGACGATGCTGCGCACCGTCTACCTGCCCGAGATCATCAACGGCTCCAACTCCAACGGGAACTGGGAGCTGTCGATGATGGAGGCGGCCGTCGGCATCTCCGTCTTCCTGGAGGACCGGACGTCGTACGACAAGGCCATGGCGAAGTTCCGCACCCGCACGGCCGCCTACGTCTACCTGGAGTCGGACGGCGCGCTGCCGAAGACCGTGCCCGGCCAGAACCTCGACACCCGCGACAAGATCGTCAAGTACTGGCAGGGCCAGTCCACCTTCGTCACCGGCCTCACCCAGGAGACCTGCCGCGACTTCACGCACACCGGCTACGGCATCTCCGCGATCTCGCACATCGCCGAGACCAGCCGCATCCAGGGCCAGGACCTCTACGGCACCGACGTCGGCGAGCGGCTGCGGCACGCGCTCGGCTTCCAGGCGAAGTACGAGAACGGCACGGCCGTCCCCTCATGGCTCTGCAACGGCGCCCTCGAGCCCGGACTCGGCCCGGTCACGGAAGTCGGCTACAACGCCCTGCACAACCGCCTCGGCATCGCCATGACCAACACCGAGACCCTCACCCGGAGAAACCGCCCGGCCGGCAGCAACAACCTCTTCGTCGCCTGGGAGACCCTCACCCACGGCGACAACCCGAACTGACCCGTTGATCGGCCGGGCGCCGCCCGCGATACTGGCGCCCGGCCCACGGGGGAGGCACAGCATGAGCCAGGTGGTCACCGAGACCATGGTGCGCGTCCAGGACGTCCACAAGACCTACGGAAGCGGCGCCGCGGCCGTCCACGCCCTGCGAGGCGTGTCCTTCGACCTGCGCCCCGGCGAACTCGTCGCCCTCAAGGGCCGCTCGGGATCCGGCAAGACCACCCTGCTGAACATCGTCGGCGGGCTCGACGCGCCCGACCGGGGCAGCCTCACGGTCGACGGGCGCGAACTGTCCGGGCTCGGCGAGCAGGGCCTGCTCGAACTGCGCCGGGACCGCATCGGCTTCGTCTTCCAGTCCTTCGGGCTCATCCCCATCCTCACCGCCGCCGAGAACGTCGGCGTGCCCCTGCGGCTGCGCCGGGCCGGGGTCCGCGAGCGCGAGGAACGGGTCGAACTGCTGCTCGCCCTCGTCGGGCTCGCCGACCACGCCGAGCAGCGGCCCGGCGAGCTGTCCGGCGGCCAGCAGCAGCGCGTGGCCATCGCACGTGCCCTCGCCAACAGCCCCGCCCTGCTGATCGCCGACGAACCCACCGCCCAGCTCGACGCGGAGACCGGGCACGCCGTGATGGAGCTGCTGCGGGCCGTCGTGCTCAGCGAGAACGTCGCCGCCCTGGTCGCCACCCACGACACCACCCTGCTGGACCTGGCCGACCGGGTGCTGGAGCTCGGCGACGGGGAACTGCGCGAGGGCTGAGCCGCCCGTCACCGCGCACACGGCATGCCCGACGCGCCAGGGAGCCACCCGGCACCCGCACACGCCGGTGCCCGACGCGTCAGGGTTGCGTCAAGGACGTCCCGCACCCGCCCCCTCGTCCGCTTTGCCGGGATCCACGGCCGTACTGTCGACAGCGCAGGTGGCGACGACGAGACGACAATGAGGGCCATGGGACGCGGGCGGCTTCGGATCTACCTCGGCGCGGCACCGGGCGTCGGCAAGACGTACGCGATGCTCTCCGAGGCGCATCGGCGTCTGGAGCGCGGCACCGACTGCGTGGTCGGCTACGTCGAGCACCACGCGCGGCCGCGCACCGAGGTGATGCTGCACGGCCTGGAGCACGTCGCGCGCCGGGATCTGGAGTACCGGGGCAGTGCCTTCACGGAGATGGACGTCGACGCCGTCCTGGCCCGCCGCCCCCAGGTCGCCCTGGTCGACGAGCTGGCGCACACGAACGTGCCCGGCTCGCGCAACACCAAACGCTGGCAGGACGTCGAGGAACTGCTCGCCGCCGGCATCGACGTGATCTCCACCGTCAACATCCAGCACCTGGAGTCACTCGGCGACGTGGTGGAGTCCATCACGGGCGTACGGCAGCAGGAGACGGTCCCCGACGAGGTGGTCCGGCGCGCCGACCAGATCGAGCTGGTCGACATGTCGCCGCAGGCCCTCAGACGCCGTATGGCGCACGGCAACATCTATCAGCCGGACAAGGTCGACGCGGCGCTGTCGAACTACTTCCGCCCCGGCAACCTGACCGCGCTGCGCGAACTGGCGCTGCTCTGGGTGGCGGACCGGGTCGACGAGTACCTCACCGAGTACCGCAGCGAGCACAAGGTCTCCCGGATCTGGGGCTCACGCGAACGGATCGTCGTCGGACTGACCGGCGGCCCGGAGGGGCGCACCCTGATCCGGCGCGCCGCCCGCCTCGCGGAGAAAGGCGCCGGCGGCGAGGTGCTCGCCGTCTACATCTCCCGCAGCGACGGCCTCACTGCCGCCTCGCCCAAGGAGCTGGCCGTCCAGCGGACCCTGGTGGAGGACCTGGGCGGCACCTTCCACCACGTCGTCGGAGACGACATACCCGCCGCCCTCCTGGACTTCGCCCGCGGTGTCAACGCCACCCAGATCGTCCTCGGCTCCTCACGCCGCAGGAGCTGGCAGTACGTCTTCGGCCCCGGCGTCGGCGCCACCGTCGCCCGGGAGTCGGGGCCCGACCTCGACGTGCACATCGTCACGCACGGCCAGGTCGCCAAGGGACGGGGACTGCCCGTGGCCAGGGGCGCCCGGCTCGGGCGGGCCCGGATCGTCTGGGGCTGGATCGTCGGGCTCCTCGGTCCGGTCGTGGCAGCGGTGCTGCTGAACACCGTCGACCTCGGCCTCGCCAACGACATGCTGCTGTTCCTCGCCATCGTCGTCGCGGCGGCCCTGCTCGGCGGGCTGTTCCCGGCGCTGGCCTCGGCGGCCTTCGGCTCGCTGCTGCTGAACTACTTCTACACACCGCCGCTGCACCGGTTCACCATCGCCGACCCCAAGAACATCGTCGCCATCGCGATCTTCATCGGGGTCGGGCTCTCGGTGGCCTCCGTGGTCGACCTGGCGGCGCGCAGGACCCATCAGGCGGCCCGGCTGCGGGCCGAGTCGGAGATCCTCTCCTTCCTCGCGGGCAACGTGCTGCGTGGCGAGACCTCCCTGGAGGAGCTCCTGGAACGGGTCCGGGAGACCTTCGGCATGGACCTGGCCGCCCTGCTGGAGCGGCAGAGCGACGTCGAACCGTGGACCGTCGTCGGCCGGGTCGGCCACGGGCCGGTCACGCTGCGCCCCGAGGACGCCGACGTCGACGTCCCGGTCGGCGACCACCTCGCCCTCGCCCTGACCGGCCGGGTGCTGCCCGCCGAGGACCGCCGCGTGCTGGCCGCGTTCGCCGCCCAGGCCGCCGTGGTGCTGGACCGCAGGCGCCTGAAGGAGGAGGCCGTCCAGGCCCGCGCCCTCGCCGAGGGCAACCGCATCCGCACCGCGCTCCTCGCCGCCGTCAGCCACGACCTGCGCACCCCCCTCGCGAGCATCAAGGCGTCGGTGTCCTCGCTGCGCTCCGACGACGTGGAGTGGTCCGAGGAGGACCGGGCCGAGCTGCTCGCGGGGATCGAGGAGGGCGCCGACCGGCTCGACCACCTCGTGGGCAACCTCCTCGACATGAGCCGTCTCCAGACCGGCACCGTGACGCCGATCATCCGCGAGATCGACCTCGACGAGGTCGTACCGATGGCCCTCGGCGGCGTTCCCGAGGGCAGCGTCGAGCTGGACGTCCCCGAGACGCTTCCCATGGTCGCCGTCGACCCGGGGCTGCTGGAGCGGGCCGTGGCCAACCTGGTCGAGAACGCGGTCAAGTACAGCCCCGACCGGACGCCGGTGCTGGTGGCGGCCAGCGCACTCGCCGACCGCGTCGAGGTACGCGTCGTGGACCGCGGACCCGGTGTCCCCGACGAGGCCAAGGAGCGCATCTTCGCGCCCTTCCAGCGCCACGGGGACGCCCCGCGTGGCGCCGGGGTCGGGCTCGGCCTCGCCGTCGCCCGCGGCTTCGCCGAGGCCATGGCCGGCACCCTGAGCGCCGAGGACACCCCGGGCGGCGGGCTGACCATGGTGCTCACCCTCCCCGCCGCGACGCCCGCGAGCGGGACACTGCCTTCCCCCGTACGACCCGAAAGGCGGGCTTCATGACCCGGGTGCTGGTGATCGACGACGAGCCGCAGATCGTGCGCGCCCTCGTGATCAACCTCAAGGCGCGCAAGTACGAGGTCGACGCCGCCCACGACGGCGCGGGCGCGCTGCGGCTGGCCGCCGACCGCCACCCCGACGTCGTCGTCCTGGACCTGGGCCTGCCCGACATGGACGGCGTAGACGTGATCCGCGGGCTGCGCGGCTGGACCCGGGTGCCGATCATCGTGCTGTCCGCCCGGCACACCTCCGACGAGAAGGTCGAGGCACTGGACGCGGGCGCCGACGACTACGTCACCAAGCCGTTCGGCATGGACGAGCTGCTCGCCCGGCTGCGCGCCGCCGTGCGCCGGGCCGAGCCGACCGGGGCGGGCACCGAGGACGTCCAGGTGGAGACCGCGTCCTTCACCGTCGACCTCGCCGCGAAGAAGGTCAACCGCGACGGCAGGGACGTCCGGCTCACGCCCACCGAGTGGCATCTGCTGGAGGTGCTGGTGCGCAACGCCGGCCGGCTGGTCGGCCAGAAGCAGCTCCTCCAGGAGGTGTGGGGGCCCTCGTACGGCACGGAGACGAACTATCTGCGGGTGTACATGGCCCAGCTCCGCCGGAAGCTGGAGGCGGATCCGTCGCACCCGAAGCACTTCGTCACGGAGCCGGGGATGGGCTACCGCTTCGAGAAGTGAGGGCGGGCCGGCCCGGGCGAAGGAGGGCGAGTGAGCGATCTCCCGTCGGGCGGGGCTACTGGCCTGTCGGTGACCCCCGGTACCCTTCAGACATGAGTGCTGTTCCTCGATCCGACAAGCCGGTGGGCCGGTTCCGGCGCATGCTAGACCGGCTCTCCTCGTCGCAGGAGGACCTGGAGTCCGAGGAGCTGCGAGAGGACGCCGAGACAGCGGGCTGCACCCGCATCGGCGACTGTCACGACCGCGAGGTCGTCACCGTTACTGGTACCTTGCGCACGGTCACCCTGCGCCCGCGCGCGGGCGTGCCCGCCCTGGAGGCCGAGCTGTTCGACGGCTCCGCCGCCCTGGACGTGGTGTGGCTGGGCCGGCGTTCCATCACCGGGATCGAGCCGGGACGCAGACTGATCGCGTCCGGCCGGATCTCGATGAGCCGGGGCCGCCGGGTGCTTTTCAACCCGAAGTACGAACTGAGACCCCTCGGTAGGGAGTAGCCGGTGACGTCGCTCGACAAGCCGACCCAGGACACTCAAGCGGACGATGCCCGGGCGGTGACGGAAGCCGCGCTGTTCGAGGCGTTCGGCGGGGTCCGGGGCATGGTCGAGACGGTGGTGCCGGGCCTTCTCTTCGTCACCATCTACACCATCAACAAGGACCTCCACATGTCCGCGATCGCCGCGCTCGCGGTGTCGCTGGTCCTCGTGGTGGTCCGCCTGGCGATGAAGGACACCGTCAAGCACGCCTTCAGCGGTGTCTTCGGCGTGGCCTTCGGTGTCGTGTTCGCGATGATGACGGGCAACGCCAAGGACTTCTATCTGCCCGGCATGCTCTACACGCTGGGCCTGGCACTGGCCTACATCATCACGACCCTGTGCGGGGTGCCGCTGATCGGCCTGATCCTCGGGCCGGTCTTCAAGGAGAACCTCTCCTGGCGCACCCGCAACCCCGGCCGCAAGAAGGCGTACGCCAAGGCCAGCTACGCCTGGGGCCTGATCCTGCTCGCCAAGTGCGCGATCCTCTTCCCGCTGTACTGGTGGGCCGACACCACCCAGCTCGGCTGGGTGCTGGTCGCGCTGAAGATCCCGCCGTTCCTGCTCGCCGTCTATCTGACCTGGGTCTTCCTGGCGAAGGCGCCGCCGCCGATCGACGTGTTCGCCGAGATGGAAGCGGCCGAGCAGGCGGAGAAGGAGCGCGAGGCCGCGGCCCGCGCGGGCGAGTAGACACCGCCCCCGACCCGTACGACGTGAAGGGCGCCCCGGCCGAACGGCCGCGGCGCCCTTCACGTCGTCCCGGGGATCGTCAGTCGGTGTCGTCGCGCCGCACCGACAGCAGGTCCTCCAGTTGCTCCTCGCGCGCCTGCGCGGCCACGAACAGCAGCTCGTCGCCCGCCTCCAGGGAGTCGTCCTTGGACGGCGTCAGCACACGGGTACCGCGGATGATGGTGACCAGGGACGTGTCCTCGGGCCACTCCACGGCGCCGACCTGGGTGCCGGCCAGGGCCGACTCCTCCGGCAGCGTCAGCTCCACGAGGTTGGCGTCGCCGTGGCTGAAGCGCAGCAGCCGGACCAGGTCGCCGACGCTCACCGCCTCCTCCACCAGGGCCGACATCAGCCGCGGGGTGGAGACGGCCACGTCCACGCCCCAGGACTCGTTGAACAGCCACTCGTTCTTGGGGTTGTTGACGCGGGCGACGACGCGCGGGACGCCGTACTCCGTCTTGGCCAGCAGGGAGACGACCAGGTTGACCTTGTCGTCGCCCGTCGCGGCGATCACGACGTTGCAGCGCTGGAGCGCGGCCTCGTCCAGGGACGTGATCTCGCAGGCGTCGGCGAGCAGCCACTCGGCCTGCGGGACGCGCTCGACCGAGATGGCGGTGGGCGCCTTGTCGATCAGCAGGACCTCGTGGCCGTTCTCCAGCAGCTCACCGGCGATCGACCGGCCGACCGCGCCGGCACCGGCAATGGCGACCCTCATCAGTGACCGCCCTCCTTCGGACCCTCGGCGAACGCCGCCTCGACCTTCTCCACCTCGTCGGCACGCATCATCACGTGGACCAGGTCCCCCTCCTGGAGCACCGTCTGCGACGTGGGCAGCATCGCCTCGCCGAGCCGGGTCAGGAACGCCACCCGCACACCCGTCTCCTCCTGGAGGCGGCTGATCTTGTGACCGACCCAGTCGTCCGACGCGTGCACCTCGGCGAGCTGGACGCCGCCCGTGGGATCGCGCCACAGGGGCTCGGACCCGGAGGGCAGCAGCCGGCGCAGCATCTGGTCGGCGGTCCACCGCACGGTGGCCACCGTCGGGATGCCCAGACGCTGGTAGACCTCGGCGCGGCGGGGGTCGTAGATCCGGGCCGCGACGTTCTCGATGCCGAACATCTCGCGGGCGACACGCGCGGCGATGATGTTGGAGTTGTCACCGCTGGAGACGGCGGCGAACGCCCCGGCCTCCTCGATGCCCGCCTCGCGCAGGGTGTCCTGGTCGAAGCCGACGCCGGTGACCCGGCGGCCGCCGAAGGAGGAGCCGAGGCGACGGAAGGCGGTGGGGTCCTGGTCGATCACCGCGACCGTGTGCCCCTGTTGCTCCAGGGTCTGCGCGAGAGCGGAACCCACTCTGCCGCAGCCCATGATGACGATGTGCACGACCGTCCTTCCGGTGTCACGAGTTGTTGACTTGGCTTGAACAGGGTCTCAGACCGCCGCCCA
Source organism: Streptomyces sp. NPDC048600 (assembly GCF_055587025.1). Taxonomy (NCBI): domain Bacteria; kingdom Bacillati; phylum Actinomycetota; class Actinomycetes; order Kitasatosporales; family Streptomycetaceae; genus Streptomyces; species Streptomyces sp. NPDC048600. The sequence goes on from NZ_JBVJGZ010000020.1 coordinate 74,893, forward strand.
AGCTACACACGCACGGTCCGCGGGCGGCACCCCCGTGCACGGGCGTGCGGCTCGCGCCCCACCGGCTCAGCGGCGGCTGATGCTGCGCACGCTCGCGAGGGTCAGGACGGCGAGGGCGACGAGCGCGGCGCTCGCCCCGATCAGTTCTGCGGCGGACGACATGAGGACTCCTGGGCCGGCTGCGGGGAGGGGCGGGTTTGTCATATAGGCATGGGGGCGCCCGCGACGGGGCCACGCCCTGCGGGACCGGAGGCCGATTTCACCCGTGAGGCAGAGGGGAAACGGCCCGCCCGCGACACGCCCCGGCACCCGCCGTGGACAGGCGCGCGGGTGTTACGGGTGGGCCGGTGGGCGGGCTGCTGTTCGAACCCTTACGATGTTCTGTTGTGTCCAAACTGACCGACGTGCCCAAGCGGATTCTGATCGGGCGCGCACTGCGCAGCGACCGGCTCGGAGAAACGCTCCTGCCGAAGCGCATCGCCCTTCCCGTCTTCGCCTCCGACCCGCTGTCCTCCGTGGCGTACGCCCCCGGAGAGGTGCTGCTGGTCCTGTCCATCGCGGGTGTGTCGGCCTACCACTTCAGCCCCTGGATCGCGGCCGCGGTCGTCGTGCTGATGTTCACGGTGGTGGCCTCCTACCGGCAGAACGTGCATGCCTACCCCAGCGGCGGCGGCGACTACGAGGTGGCGAACACCAACCTCGGGCCCAAGGCGGGCCTCACCGTGGCCAGCGCCCTGCTGGTCGACTACGTCCTCACCGTCGCCGTCTCCATCTCCTCCGGCATCGAGAACCTCGGCTCCGCCGTCCCGTTCGTCGTGGAGAACAAGGTGCTCTGCGCGATCGCCGTGATCGTGCTCCTGACGCTGATGAACCTGCGCGGGGTGAAGGAGTCCGGCGCGCTCTTCGCGATCCCGACGTACGTCTTCGTCGCGGGCGTCTTCATCATGATCGCCTGGGGCGCCTTCAAGGGCCTGGTCCTGGACGACACCCTGCGGGCACCGACCTCCGAGTACGAGATCAAGCCCGAGCACCAGGGCCTCGCCGGCTTCGCCCTCGTCTTCCTGCTGCTGCGCGCCTTCTCCTCCGGCTGTGCCGCGCTCACCGGCGTCGAGGCCATCTCCAACGGCGTCCCCGCCTTCCGCAAGCCCAAGTCCCGCAACGCCGCGACCACGCTGGCCATGATGGGACTGCTGGCCACCACCATGTTCTGCGGGATCATCGCCCTCGCCATGGTGTCCGAGGTCCGGATGGCCGAGAACCCCGCCAAGGACCTCCTCGACAACGGCGTACCCGTCGGCCCGGACTACATCCAGCACCCGGTGATCTCCCAGGTCGCCGAGGCGGTGTTCGGCGCGGGCAGCTTCCTGTTCATCGTGCTGGCCGCCGCCACCGCCCTCGTGCTGTTCCTGGCCGCCAACACCGCCTACAACGGCTTCCCCGTGCTCGGCTCGATCCTCGCCCAGGACCGCTATCTGCCGCGCCAGCTGCACACCCGCGGCGACCGGCTGGCGTTCTCCAACGGCATCGTCCTCCTGGCCGGCGCGGCCGGGCTGCTGGTCTGGATCTACGGCGCCGACTCCACGCGCCTGATCCAGCTCTACATCGTGGGCGTGTTCGTCTCCTTCACGCTGAGCCAGATCGGCATGGTCCGGCACTGGAACCGCCACCTGGCCGGCGAGCGGGACCCCGGCAAGCGCCGCCACATGGTCCGCTCCCGCGCGATCAACACCTTCGGCGCGTTCTTCACCGGCCTGGTCCTGGTCGTCGTCCTGGTCACGAAGTTCACCCATGGTGCCTGGGTCGCCCTGCTCGGCATGGTGATCTTCTACGTCACCATGTCCGCGATCCGCCGCCACTACGACCACGTCTCCCGGGAGCTCGCCGCCCCGGAGGGTCCCAGCGACGACAGCGTCCGCCCCTCCCGGGTGCACTCGGTGGTCCTGATCTCCAAGATCCACCGCCCCGCCCTGCGCGCCCTCGCCTACGCCAAGCTGATGCGCTCCGACACCCTGGAGGCGCTCACCGTCAACGTGGACCCGGGCGAGACCAAGGCGCTGCGCGACGAGTGGGAACGGCGCGGCATCGAGATCCCCCTGAAGGTCCTCGACTCGCCCTACCGCGAGATCACCCGGCCGGTCATCGAGTACGTCAAGAGCCTGCGCCGCGAGTCGCCGCGGGACGCGGTGTCCGTGATCATCCCCGAGTACGTGGTCGGCCACTGGTACGAGCACCTGCTCCACAACCAGAGCGCCCTGCGCCTGAAGGGCCGGCTGCTCTTCACGCCCGGCATCATGGTCACCTCCGTCCCCTACCAGCTCGAGTCCTCCGAGGCCGCCAAGCAGCGCGCCCGCAAGCGGTCGGAGTGGAACGCGCCGGGTTCGGTGCGCAGGGGGCCCGCGCAGGAGCGGCCCAAGGAGTCGACCGGCAAGGAATGACGGATTCCGGGGCGGCCCGTACGCCGCCCCGGACGACGTAAACTGGTGGGCTGTTGTCCCGCGAGTGTCCCGCGAGCACGGGCGTCCGTCGTCCCTTGTCCGTGGGCCGTCCGCCGTCCCGCCGTACCCTTCCCCGATCTGGAGTCACCCGCCATGCAGGCAGAACCGAAGAAGTCGCTGGTGGGCGAGGAGTACGAGGTCGAGGTGGGATCCGTCGCGCACGGCGGGCACTGCATCGCCCGTACGTCCGAGGGGCAGGTGCTGTTCGTACGGCACACGCTGCCCGGCGAGCGGGTCGTCGCCCGGGTGACCGAGGGCGAGGAGGGTGACCGCTTCCTGCGCGCGGACGCCGTCGAGGTGCTGTCGGCGTCCAAGGACCGCGTCGAGGCGCCCTGCCCCTACGCCGGCCCCGGCCGCTGCGGCGGCTGCGACTGGCAGCACGCCAAGCCGGGCGCCCAGCGCCGCTTCAAAGGCGAGGTGATCGCCGAGCAGCTCCAGCGGCTCGCGGGCCTCACCCCCGAGCAGGTCGGCTGGGACGGCACGGTGATGCCCGCCGAGGGCGACAAGCTGCCCGCCGGGCAGGTACCGCAGTGGCGCACCCGTGTGCAGTACGCCGTCGACGCCGACGGCCACGCAGGCCTGCGCCGCCACCGCTCCCACGAGGTCGAGCGCGTCGACCACTGCATGATCGCCGCCGAGGGCGTCAGCGAGCTGGGCGTGGAGAAGCGCGACTGGACCGGCATGGAGTCGGTGGAGGCCATCGCGGCCACGGGCTCGCAGGACCGCCAGGTGATCCTCACGCCGCGGCCGGGCGGCCGGCTGCCCCTGGTCGAGCTGGACAAGCCGGTCTCCGTGATGCGGGTCGACGAGAAGGACGGCGGTATCCACCGCGTCCACGGCCGCCCGTTCGTCCGTGAGCGCGCGGACGGCCGCACCCACCGCGTCGGCAGCGGCGGTTTCTGGCAGGTCCACCCGAAGGCCGCCGACACCCTGGTCACCGCGGTCATGCAGGGCCTGCTGCCCCGCAAGGGCGACATGTGCCTCGACCTCTACTGCGGCGTCGGCCTGTTCGCCGGCGCCCTCGCCGACCGGATCGGCGAGAAGGGCGCGGTCCTCGGCATCGAGTCCGGCAAGCGCGCGGTGGAGGACGCCCGCCACAACCTGGCCGAGTTCCCGCGCGTCCGCGTCGAGCAGGGCAAGGTCGACGCGATCCTGCCCCGCACGGGTATCACCGAAGTCGACCTCATCGTCCTCGACCCGCCCCGCGCGGGCGCCGGCCGCAAGACGGTCGCCCAGCTCGCCGCCCTCGGCGCCCGCCGCATCGCCTACGTGGCCTGCGACCCGGCGGCGCTCGCACGGGACATCGCGTACTTCGGGGAGGGCGGGTACCGGGTGCGGATGCTTCGGGCGTTCGATCTGTTTCCGATGACGCATCATGTGGAGTGCGTCGCGATTCTGGAGCCGGTGAAGCAGGGGCTCTGACCCGCGGTGTGGTGGCCGGGCTTCGGAGCCGGTCGGGTTGCCTCCCGTCGTGCGGCGCCCGTACCCACGAGTCGTCGGGGAACGGGCTCGGTCGGCCGTGCCGGAAGACGTCCACGCTGTCGCGGGCCCGTGGCATCCGGGCCGCCGCCCGCCGGATTCGCGATCTGCGACTTCCGGCAGGCGGTCGCGAGCGCCGGGGAGACCTGGTTGCGCGACGTCCAGCACATGACGTATGTCGTCCGCTGCCTGTCCGGGAGCTGAACCCTGCGTCCCGGGATCGTGCGGCGGGTGGGCACGGCTTCTTCCGGCCCTCGACCGCGGCCGCCTCTGGTGCGGGCGCTTCGGTGCCCAGGACGGGCCGACGCCCTTCGCGTGGTGCTTGAGCCGCTCGGCGTCGGGGCGCGGTCCGTCTCGACACAGGTCCGTCCCTCGTCGCGGTAGTACCGCCGTGCTTCGAAGTCGAAGAGCGTCGCGTCCTTCACGCGCCTCCTCGCGCGCACGTAACGGGGTCCTTGTCGACGACGGAGATCGGTACGGCCGACGACGGCCGAGGGTCCGACAGCGGGCGGGCGCGTTTCTGAGACGCTCTCAGGCGTTGGCGGGAAAGCGGCTGGTCGCGGGCGGTGCGGGTGTCTTCCCGGGCAGGCACAGCTCCGCCCACACGGTCTTGCCGGGTCCCTCGGCAGGCGGTGCGACCGCCCAGCGCGACGCCAGCCCCGCCACGATGAGCAGACCCCGCCCCGACTCCTCGTCGCCGGGCGGCTCCTGCGCGGTGGGCGGCGGTACGCGTTCGGCGCGGGTGTCGGTGACCTCCACGCGCACGGTGTGCGGGCTGCCTCCGGTCTCCGTCACGCGCAGGTGGAAGTCCCGCCCGTCGAGGTGCCCGTGCCGTACGGCGTTCGCGGTCAGCTCCGAAGTGATCAGCGTCAGCGTCTCGTTGACGCTCCCGGTGTACGGGTGGCCCCAAGAGTCCAGCCGGTGCGACACGAGCCGCCGCGCGAGCCGCGCCCCTCGCGCGGACGACGTGAACCGCATCGCGAACTCGCGGACGGGGCGCGGCGCGGCCCCCTGAGCGGGGGAAGTTTCGTTGTTCATGTGTCCACGCTGACCTGCCGGTTCTACCGTGACGAGATACGGCGTGCACACAGACGGTCGCTGTACGTGGCGTGCCGGTGGGTGTAGGAGGCGTGGGGCGTGACGGCCGGCGCGGGGGCCGCGTCGGCCGGGAGGGCGGTGAGGGACGTTGAGCGAGCTTCCTGGAGTGACCGAGGAGGAGTCCGGGACGGAGGAGGGCGGCGGGGAGCGGGAGTCGGGGCCGGGCTCCGGCGTCCTGCGTGTCTTCGGGCGCCAGTTGAAGAGGTTCCGGTTACGGGCCGGGCTGGAACGAGCCGAGTTCGGGTCGACGACGGGCTACTCGGTGTCGACCATCGCCGCGTACGAGCAGGGCCGCCGGGTGCCGCCCCCGAAGTTCATCGACCGGGCCGACGAGACGCTGGACGCGGGCGGGGTCCTCCAGGAGATGAAGGAGGAAGTGGCTCGGGCGCAGTATCCGGCGTTCTTCCGGGATGCGGCCAGGTTGGAGGCGGAGGCGGTTGAGCTTCACGTCTACGACACCCATCTGATCAACGGGCTGTTGCAGACGGAGGAATACGCGCGAGCTGTCTTCACCATGCGCCGCCCTCTGCTCAGCGACGAGATCATCGAGGAGCGGGTCGCTGCACGACTCGCCCGCCAGGACATTCTCGGCCGGTTGCCGCTGCCGACTCTCAGCTTCGTCATCGAGGAGTCCGTGCTGACCCGCCCCCTCGGCGGCGACCACGTGATGCGAGGGCAGTTGGAGCAGCTCCTGTTGTGTGGCCAGCGTCGCAACGTCGAGGTTCAGGTCATGCCGAACGGGCGTGACGAGCATGCTGGGTTGGCAGGTCCGTTCACCTTGATCGAGACGCAGGATGGACGGAGGATCGCTTACGTGGAGGCATACAAGCACAGTCGCCTCTACACCGAGCGGGGCACTGTCCGGGAACTGGAGGAGCAGTACGGCCTTCTCCGGGCGCAGGCCCTGACCCCGCGCGAGTCATTGACGCTCATCGAGAAACGGCTTGGAGAGACATGAACGTCGACGTTGACGAACCGGGTGCGTGGCGCAAGAGCAGCTACAGCAGCGGTGAGGGCGGCCAGTGCGTGGAGGTCGCCACACTGCCCCACGTCATCCATGTACGAGACTCCAAGGACATCAGCCGGACCGCCATCCCGGTCGCTGCAGCCGCATGGACGGCGTTTCTCGGGTTCGCGGTTCAGTAGCCGCCAGGTCTGCCCTTGGCGAGGTGCCAGGGGCAGACCCGTGTCCGGCGGCGCCAACTACACCTTGACCCTTTCGCGGGTGGGTGGCGTCCAGCGCCCCGTGGCGATCTCCGCGTCCAGCCGGGCCTGGGAGTGCGCGTGCGCGGCCCTCGTCCCGGCCTCTCGGCCGGCCTTGTAGAACGGGGCCTGGTAGCCCTCGAAGTCGCCCGAACACAGATCCCGCCGGAGTGCTCCAGCGGGGGGTTCGAACACTCCGGGACCCGGACAGCGCCCAGGCGGTCCGCAGACACGGCCCGCGGCTTCCGTGGGACCTCGTCTCCCGGATTCGCGCGGGCCGCCCACGGCCGGTTTTCGCCTTGCCGAACAGCCTCGGAAGCTCCGCCCCGGGCGGGCGTCACACCGACAGGCCCGCGGTCCTCGGTCATCGGGTGCCGTGGCCCTTCCGCGACAGCCTCCGTTTGTGAGGCGGAAGGGCCGGTTCGACCTTGGGATGCGGAGTTCGGGGCCTCGCATCGTCGGTTTTCAAAACAAGGCGGGCGGTTTCTTATGATCAACCTTCACTGTGACTGATGGTTGCTGTGTGAAAATTGTCGTACCGGAAGGTCTGGTTTCGTTAGTGATCTTTCTGTCGGTCGGTCCGGGGGTGGGGCGGGCGGGGTGGCGGTGGGTGTTCCCGCGGGGTGGAGGTCGTGGAGGCGGTCCGTGGGGACCAGGGCCGGGAGCAGGGCGTCCCAGGCGCCGGTGATCACCCGCGGCCGCAGCCAGCCGCTGTCCTGGCGGGAGAGAAGCTCGATGCCGGCCGTGGTGGCGGTGAGCATCTGGGCGGCCTGGGTCAGGTCCAGGCCGGGCAGCAGTTCGCCCCGGCGGCGGGACCTGGCGAGCGCGAGGCCGACCGTGCGCCGCCACGCGGGGTACGGGCTGACCGGCCCGGCCCCGCCCGCGCTCCGGCGGTCGTCGCAGAGCCGCAGTCCGGCGCGGAGGACGACGTCGTGCCGCATGCGGCGGGCCAGGTCGTGGGTGATGTCGATCAGCGTCTGGAGGGGCGGTCCGTCGGGGGTCCTGGCGGCGCGCACCATCTCCCGCCAGTCCGTGCCCAGTCGGGCGACGACCGCCTCGGCCAGCTTCTCCTTCGAGCTGAAGTGGAAGTAGAGGGCCCCCTTGGAGACCTCGGCCATCTCCACGATCTCGCTCAGGCTGGTCGCGGCGAAGCCGGTCGTGTCGAAGCACGCGGCTGCCGCCCGGACGACCAGTTCGCGGGTGCGTTCGGCTCGTTCCTGGCGTGGCATGGCTACCCCCTCATCACGGCGATCCCGGGTCGGTCGCGGTCGAGAACCACCCGGGTGCGACTGGAGCCCGCTTCGGAGGTCGCTGGACCGAGTCCCGAGCGAGATCGTCGAAAGACACTCTAGCAAACCAACCAAGCGGTATTTTATTGTCTGTCGGGTGGACCTCGAAGAGTGCGACTACCTGACGAACGAAGTCTACAAAACCAACTGCCCGGTACGGTATGGTCGTTCCGGTCGGCGTTCCACGTACGGCCCCTGGCCGTGCCGCCACCAATGGGAGGTCGCCTGCGAAGGCGACCGGGGAGAGGGAGGGGAGTCGTGGAAGGCGTGGAGAGGGAAGCCCCGGCGCAGGCATGGGGCGACGTCGCGGACGACTTCGTCACCGAGTTCTGCGGGCGGATGCTGGGCTCGCTCAAGAGGCGCGACCAGCGGACCAGGGGTGAGTGGTACGTCTCGGGGCTGCTGACCGTGCCGGGCCGCAAGTCGATGCGCGCCCTGGCCGCAGTGGCCGATCACGGTGCCGCCGAGCAGAGCCTGCATCACTTCATCAGCAACTCCTCGTGGAGTTGGCACCCCGTCCGGCAGGCGCTCGCCCGGCATCTGGACAGGGTGCTGCTGCCGCAGGCCTGGGTGATCGACTCCATGGCCATCCCGAAGGCCGGAGAGCACTCCGTCGGGGTCGCCGAGTCGTTCCGCTTCGACCTCGGACGGGTCGTCAACAGCCAGCAGGCCTTTGGTGTCTCCTTGGCCAACGAACAGTTGAGCGCTCCCGTCAACTGGGGCCTGAACCTGCCGGCCGAGTGGCTGGAGGACGAGGACCGGCGCCGACGGGCCAGGATCCCGGACGACGTCGCCGCGATGAGCGTCGAGGCGGGCGTCGTGCACACAGTCGCCGAACTCGCCGACGCCGCATGGGGGTTGCGCCGCCGTCCGGTCGTCCTGGACGGCCGTACCCTCAACTCGCTCGCCCTGATCGAGCAGTTCACGCGGCGACGCATTCCGTTCGTCATGCGAGTCGACGGATCGACGCGGGTGGTCGGCTTCGACCCGGTCCAGCCAGGTGCGGGGGAACGGCTCTTCCAGGCGCAGCAGTTGGTCGAGCGCGGCAAGAAGCTGTCCAAGCCTGTCGTCTGGGTGGACCCGGAGTACTCGATCACCCGGTCCCTCCTGGTGAGCGGCACCCGGGTGACCGTGCCCGCCGTCCGCAGGCCCGGTATGCCTCCGCTCTCCGACCGGGCCCTGACCCTCGTCGGCGGCTGGCCGATGCAGAAGGGCCGGCCGGGGGAGGTCTGGCTGTCCAATCTGCTGGACGTGCCGCCCGCCGCCCTGCTGCGACTGGGACGGCTGACCCGGCGGGTGAGCAAGGACTTCCAGGAGGTCAGCACCCGGGTGGGGATGCGTGACTTCGAGGGGCGCTCGTACGCGGGCTGGCACCGGCATGTGACGCTCTGCTCGGTGGCCCATGCGATCACGGTGCTGTCCTCGGCCCGCCGCCGGCACCTCGACGCCCCGGAGGAACTGTCCGCGTAGGCACCGCGGACCGCTGTTCGGTGTACGGGGTCCGGACGGCGAGGCGAGTCACGGCGACGCGGCCGGGGTCCCCGCACACCCCCGAGAACATGGGGGAGTGCGTGCGGGACCCCGCGACGCCGTCGGGCTCCGGACGACTGCCGGACCGGGTACGGCCTGGGTGCCGGGCCTGTGTACCGGCTTGGGTACTGCCTGGGTGCCGGCCCGTGTACCGGCCCGTGTACCGGCTTCGACAACGGCCTGGGTGCCGGTCTCTGTACCGGCCGGCTGCAGTACTGGGCTTGGTGCCGGCTTCCATACCCGCTTCGGTACCGGCGTCGGTACGGCTTCCGTACCCGCCTCAGAGGAGCGTGCCGCCCGACCCCGCCGGCTCCGTCTCGCGCGCGGCCCGGCGCTCCAGTTCGGCTCGGGCGGCCCGGCCCAGCGCGGCCACCGGCACGTCGGCCCGGCCGGTCAGCAGCTCGATCTGCCGTACGGTCCGGTGCAGCAGCAGGGACAGACCGTCGACCACCGTACTGCCGTTGAAGCCCGCCGCCTTGGCGAGCCGGGTCGGCCAGGCCGAGTACACCGCGTCCAGGACGGCGGCGCCGGAGTGGGCGACGGCCGGGGCGAGGGCGTCGGCGGCCTCCTCGGGCAGGGTGGAGACCACCACCGCGACGCCCCGCAGCAACCGCTGCAACTCGTTCACGTGGTGCAGGTCCACCGAGACCCCGAGCCGGCCGGCCGCGGCCTCGACCTCCGTCGCGCCCGTGCGCCCCTGGACCACCACGACCGGCTCCCGGACCCCGACCTCCCGCAGCGCGGCCAGCGCGGAACAGGCCGCCGCTCCGCCGCCCAGCACCACGGCGGATTCCGGCGCCTCCAGACCCGCCTGACGCAGCGCGGCGGTGATGCCGTGGGCGCCCGCGTGGTCGCCGAAACTGCGCCCCTGCCTGAAGACCACCGTGTCGGCCCCGCCCACGTCCATGGCCAGGTCCGAGACCTCGTCGAGCAGCGGCAGGACGGCCCGCTTCAGGGGTACGGCCAGACAGAGCCCGGCCCAGTCCTCGCCCAGCGAGTCCCACACGGCGGGCAGGGCCGCCGTGTCGCACTCGATGGCCTCGAAGGACCAGTCCAGCCCCATGGCCGCGTACGCGGCACGATGCAGCGTGGGCGACAGGGAACGGCCGGGCGGCGATCCGAGGACCGCCGCACGGTTGCCCCTGCGGCCCCCGGGCGGTGTGCGGCCCGTGGGTGTCTGGTCTGCATGCATGGGTGGAGGACGCTCCTTCTGCGTCTGGTGGGGGGTGGACTCCGGATATCGGAACAGCTTAGATCGCCGGTCTTCGGTACAGGGCGCCGAGTTGACACAGTTCCGCGGTGAATCGCGCGACAGGCCGTTCTTTCGCCCTTCCGTGAACTGCCCGGGGTTCCGCGGACGCGCAAGGTGATGAAATCGCGACGGGCTGTTTGCGGGGTCCGCGACCGCCCGCGAGAGTCGATTTACGGGCGGCCCGTCCGGCGGTTTCGCCGAGGCCCGCCCATAGGTCCCGTCCGTATGCCGGCCCCTCGCGAATTGGAGTTGCGACCGTGACCAACGTCGCCGTCATCTACTACTCGTCCACCGGACATGTGCACACGCTGGCGGAGTCGGCCGCCGCGGCGGCGGAGAAGGCCGGCGCCGAGGTACGGCTGCGCAGAGTCCCCGAGACGGCCGCCAAGGCCACGGCCGCCACCAGCCCCGAGGGGGCGGAGCAACCCGCCGCCGACGGTGCCGCCGTGGCGCGCGTCGAGGACCTGGACTGGGCGGACGTCATCCTGTTCGGCACGCCCACCCGCTTCGGCCTGCCCGCCGCTCAGCTCAAGGCGTTCATCGACAGCACCGGCGAACTCTGGCGGAAGGGGCGGCTGGTGAACAAGGTCGTCTCCTCGTTCACCTCGACCTCCACCTCGCACGGCGGCCAGGAGAGCACGCTGCTGGCTCTCAACAACACCTTCTACCACTGGGGCGCGATCATCGTCCCCCCGGGCTACGCCGACCCCATACAGTTCGCGACCGGCAACGGCAATCCCTACGGCGCGAGCCATGTCTCGCACGGCGGCACCACTCCTCCCGGTGAGGAGAACCTCGGTGCCATCGAGTTCCAGGCTCGCCGCGCCGTGGAGATAGCCACGGCACTCAAGACGGGTCTTCAGGCCGCCTGAGATACCCGGAGTCGCGAAATCCCCGTGCCCTGGCAGTCGCATGACGTTGCGTCAGGACAACTGCCCGGGCCGGAATTCCGATCGCGCGGCCGGACCGGTCCCGTCCGACACGGGACCGGTCCGCGGGAAACGCGCCGGGAATTCAACGGCCTGCACCGTGCCCGGTCGAAAGACATGGCCCTGCTCCCCGTCAGACGCGAGAGCGGCCACACTGCCCACCGGAGGCGGCCGCGGTGCTCGCGGTCGGCCCGGTCCGGCGCGCCCGAAACCCTTTCAGCACTTTGACCCAAGGGATTCACACGCATGAACATCATCAGCTGGAACGGCACCGAACCCGAGAACCCGCTGGTGCCCGGCGACGCGACCGAACGCGACAGCGTGAAAATCGTCAACGCCCTCTTCACCGGCCTGGTCGAGTACGACCCGAACACGGCCGAACCGCGCAACGCGGTCGCGAAGTCCATCGAATCGGCGGACTCCCGCGTCTACCGGATCACCCTGAATCCGGGATGGACCTTCCACGACAACACCCCGGTCACCGCGGCGAGTTTCGTCGACGCCTGGAACTACACCACCTACGGCCCGAACAAACTCCAGGGCGCCGAGTACCTCTCCCACATCCAGGGCTACGAAGCCACCCAGAGCGGCGCCGCCGAGACGCTGTCCGGCCTGAAGGTGATCGACGACAGCACCTTCGAGGTGACCCTGTCGGCGCCCTTCTCCGCCTTCGTCACCCAGCTCGGCTACGCCGCCTTCTTCCCGCTGCCGGCCGCCTTCTTCGCCGACCGCGCGGCCTTCGAGGCGCACCCCGTCGGCAACGGCCCCTTCCGCTTCGAGTCGCACACGCCCGGCGAGCACATCGTGCTGCTGCGTTACGACGCCTACGCCGGTGTCCGCAAGCCGCGCGTCGAGGGCGTGGAGTTCCGGTTCTACCGGATGCTGGAGGACGCCTACGCCGACGTCGTGGCGAACAAGCTCGACTACCTCGACTTCGTCCCGGCGGACGCGCTCGACGGCGGCCGTTACAAGCAGGAACTGGCCGGACGCTGCGTCTCCAAGCCGTACATGGGCGTGCAGTCGCTCTCCTTCCCGCTCTACGACCCGCGTTTCGGCGACCCGCGGCTGCGCCAGGCGATCTCGATGGCCATCGACCGGCAGTACGTCATCGACACCGCCTTCGACGGCGACAAGATGCTCCCGGACGGCCTGGTCCCGCCGATCGTGCCCGGCTACGGCGGCGACGCCAGCGGCGACCTGTGCACCTACCAGCCGGAGAAGGCCCGGGCCCTGTTCGAGACCACCGGCTTCGAGGGCCCGATCGAGCTGACCTCCAACGACGACTCCGCCAACCAGGTGTGGATCGACGCGGCCTGCCGCACGATCACAGCGGCCCTCGGCGTCGAGGCCCGCTACGCGCCGGTCCCCACCTTCGGAGAGTTCCGCAAGCTGATCAACGAGGAGCGGATGACGACCGTCTTCCGCTCCGGCTGGGTCGCGGACTACCCGTCGATCGAGAACTTCCTCAACCCGATCTTCCGCACCGGAGCCGCCGTCAACGGCTCCGGCTACTCCAACCCGGAGGTGGACGCCCTGCTGGCCAGGGCCGACGCGGCGGCCTCCGAGCAGGAGGGCTGGGAGCTCTACCGCGAGGCGGAGAAGCAGATCATCCAGGACATGCCGGCCATCCCGCTCTGGTACCAGAAGGTGGAGTCGGGCTGGTCCACCCGGACCGGGAACGTGACCGTCACCCCGCTGCTCCAGCTGGACCTGTTCGACGTGACCCTCGAGGACTGACCCCTCGCAACGGAACGGCCTGCGGCTTCGTGATCACTCACGAGGCCGCAGGCCGTTTCCCTGTCCGTTTCCGTCGGGCGGATCCGAGGGCTGTTGCCGAAGGGCAGACCGGTGGGCAGACCGGTGGGCGGACCCGGTGGGTCCGCCCGGAGCCGGAACGTCACCGCCAGGACGTACGGCCCTGCCAGGCGGCGGCGACCTCCAGCGCCTGCGCCGGGTTCAGCCGCGGGTCGCAGAACGTGGTGTACCGCTCGCCGAGGCTCCCCATGGACCGCTCGTCGTGCACGCACTCGGAGACGTCGTCCGGCGTGGTCTCCAGGTGCAGCCCGCCCACGACGGCACCCGCCTCGCCGATCACCTGCTGGAAGCCCCGCACCTCACGGACCACGCTCTCCACCAGCCTGGTCTTGCGGCCGCCCGGCCCGCTGACCGTGTTGCCGTGCATCGGGTCCGACAGCCAGATCACCGGGTGCCCGGCGGCGCGCACGGCCGCGGCCAGGGCGGGCAGGTCCTCGGTGACGGCGTCCGCGCCCATACGGGCGATCAGGGTGAGCCGGCCGGGCTCACGCGCCGGGTCGAGCCGCTCGCACAGCGCCAGCAGCTCGTCGGGCCTCATCCCCGGACCGACCTTGGTGGCCACCGGGTTGGCCACCGACGCCAGCAGGGCCACATGGGCGCCGTCCAGCTGGTTGGTGCGGTAGCCGATCCAGGGCCAGTGCGTCGAGGCGAGGTAGCGACGGCCCGACTCGTCCGTGCGGATCAGCGGTGCCTCGTAGTCCAGCAGCAGCGCCTCGTGGCTGGTCCACACCGGGGTGGCGAAGGCCGCGGGCCGCTCGGCCGCCCGGCCCCGCAGTGTCGCCATGGCCCGGCCGGCCGCCTCGTACCCCGAGAGCAGGCGGCGCGGGTCGGGGCGGCGCAGCCCCGCGTCCGGCTCGGGGCTGTTGACCATGTGCCCCCGGTACACGGGCAGTTCCACGCCGTCCACCACCTCGGTGGGGCGCGAGCGGGGCTTGGCGAACTGGCCCGCCATCCGGCCGACCCGGAGCGTGGGCAGCAGGGTGTTCATCGACATCACCCCGGCGAGCGCCTCCAGCAGCGCCACCTTGCGGGTGATGTGGCCGGGCGCGCACTCCGCCGGGTCCTCGGCGCAGTCGCCGGCCTGCACGACATGGCAGCGGCCCGCCGCCACCTCGGCCAGCAGGCCCCGCAGTTCGGCCACCTCGCCGGCGCCGACCAGCCCCGGCCGGTCGGCGAGGTCGAAGGTGACCTCGGCCAGGAGGTCGAGGTCCTCCCAGTCCGGCTGCTGCCGCGCGGGAAGGGCCCGCCAGAGCGCGCCCGTGCCCTCCAGCAGGGCGGCCCCCGCCATGGCCGGACTGGTCGCGATCGCGTCACTGGTCACGAGGAACCTCCGTGGTCGTGAATGATTTCCGTCAACTTCTTCGGGTGCCCGGGACTTCGTCGTTCGCGGGAAATTCCGGAGCCGTTCAGTGCCGGTGGCAGCCGTGTTCGGCGGCCGGCGGCCGTTGCGTGCGAGAGGCGGACCTTCGGAGCCGTCGGCGGCCCGGGAAGACGCCGGGAAGGCGTCGTAAGACGCCGTGAAGAGTTCTTCAATGCCACATGGAATCGCTCGGAATCCTTCGGATCCTGCGGAGTGAATCCTCCATAACTCTTCACCCGCCGACGGCCTTTCTGCGAAAGTGCCGGACGGACTCCGTCATGTCCGACGGAATTCCCACGCGCGCGGGTCCGGCCCACCCTCCCGCCGGACGAAACGGACTTGATTGCCTTTGCCGTTCAAGGCTCGCGATCAATTCGCCGCTCGGCTGGACTCGGATGGACACGGCTGCGCAACGTCCAGCCCCGTTCCGCGCCTCGGACCATTCCGCGCCGGTACCCGCCCCACAGGGCAGGGCCGGCTGACCACCGATGAGAGGGCACCCGTGAACAGCGAACTGCTTGTCTCCGACGCGAGCCACTTCCGGGTCGACTACGAGATCAACCCCTACATGGACACCGCGATCCAGCCGGACGTCCAGGCCACGCTCGCCGAGCACCAGGCCATCGTGGCCGCGCACCTCGCGGCCGGCCGCAAGATCGAGTACCTGCCCTCCGCGCCCGAGTGCCCGGACATGGTGTTCACCGCCAACGCCGCCGTGATCCGCGGCGAGAAGGCCGTCCTGGGCAACCCGCCGTCGGAGCGGCAGGCCGAGATCCCGTACTTCACGGCGTGGCTGTCCGAGCACCACTACGAGGTCGTCGAGGCGCCCTACCTCTTCAGCGGCCAGGGCGACGCGCTGGCCTGCGGCGACCTGCTGCTGGCGGCGTACGGCCAGCGCACCGACGAGCGGATGCTCGACGTGCTCGCCCGCGAGCTGGACTACGAGGTGGTGCCGCTGCGCACCGTGAGCTCCCGCTGGTACGACCTCGACCTGGCCGTCGGTGTCGTCGCCCCGGACCTGCTGGCGTACTGCCCCGACGCCCTCGACGCGGCCAGCGTGCGCACCCTGCGCGGACTCGGCGCCGACCTGATCGAGGTACCGGTCGAGGAGGCCGCCCTGTTCGCGCTGAACCTGGTCAGCGACGGCACCACCGTCACCATGACCCAGGGCGTGCCGCGGCTGGCCGCGGAACTGCGCGGGCGCGGACTCGAGGTGGTCGAGCTGGACACGACCGAACTGGCCAAGGGCGGCGGCGGGGTGCGCTGCACCGCGCTGACGCTGGACAACCCGCCGGCGTAGCCGGTGGTCCTATTCTCGGGGCGGAACCGCCTCCCGCGGGATGCCCACCGCGGATACGCCTACCGACGGGGAGCAGGCAGGATGACCACGGGATCCGTGCGGGTGCGCCGGGCCGTCGGCGCGCTGTTGGCGGTGCTGGCCGCCGTGCTGACCGTGCTGGGCGCGGCGGGCACCGCGTCCGCGCACGCGGAGCTCGAGTCCACCGACCCCGCGCAGAACTCGGTGGTGCGCTCGGCGCCGTCCGCCGTCACGCTCACCTTCGGCGAGGGGGTGACGCTGCCCTCCGCCTCGCTGCGCGTGTTCGACCCGGCGGGCGAACGGGTCGACACGGGCACACCGGAGCACGCCGCCGGCCGGGACGACACCGCGCGCGTCGCGCTCCGCGGCGGCCTGCGCGACGGCACGTACACCGTGGCCTGGCAGGTGATCTCCGGGGACTCGCATCCGCTCGGCGGTGCCTTCGTCTTCTCCGTCGGTGCGCCCTCGGCCAGTTCGGTCTCCGCCGAGGAGTTCCAGGGCGCCCGCACGGACAGTGTGATCGCGTTCCTGTACGGCACCGCGGGAGTGGTCGCGTACGGCTCGTTCGCGCTGCTGGCGGGCGCGGTGGCGTTCGTCCTGATGTGCTGGCCGGCGGGCGTCTCCGTCCGGCCGGTGCAGAAGCTGCTGGCGGCCGGCTGGATCGGCCTGCTGGGCTCCACCGTGATCCTGATGATGCTGCGCGGCCCGTACGAGCAGGGCGGCGGTCTCTTCCCCTCGGACGATCCCGCGCCGGCCCATGTCGACGTGGACGAGCGGATCTACTTCGCGCTGGCGGCCAGGCTGCTGCTGCTCGTGGCGAGCGCCGTGTTCCTGGTGCTGCTGGTCGGCGCGCTCGGGCAGCCCGGCACCGAGGCCCCCCGGCGGGCCCGGGTGCGGCTCGGCACGGCCGGACTGGTCCTGGCGGTCGGCATGGCGTTCACCTGGGTCTCGACGGACCATGCCTCCGAGGGACCCCAGGTCTGGCTCGCCCTGCCGCTGACCGCCCTGCACCTGCTGGCCATGGCGGCCTGGCTGGGCGGTCTGGCCACCCTGGCGGCCGGGCTGCGGCACGGGCTGGCGCCTGCCGCCGCGCGGCGGTTCTCCGCGGTGGCCCTGAGCTCGGTGACCGTCCTGGTCGCCACGGGGCTGTACCGGGCCTGGCGCGAAGTGGGCCCCTGGGACGCCCTGTTCGACACCCGGTACGGACAACTGCTGCTGCTCAAGGGCGGATTCGTGACCCTCATGGTCGCCGCGGCCTGGGTCTCCCGGTCCCGCCTCGCCCGGCTGCGGACGGGTGAACCGGCCGGTGAGGGAGGCGAGTTCGTGCGGCCGACGGGGCGGTCCGACGCAGCCGTGCGGACCGGTGCGAGCGCCGAGAGCGGCGAGGACCACGCGAACGACGACAGCGCGCGACCGTCCCGGGGCGCGGTGTCGGTCCAGGCCGACGAGGAGGGCGAGACCCCCGCGCCACGCGAGACCTCCACGCCGCACGGCGGCGACGCGACCGTACGCGCCGGCCTGCGGCGCTCCGTCCTGACCGAGTCGGCCGTGGCCGTCGCCGTCCTCACGGTCACCACGCTGCTCACCTCCTCGCCGCCCGGACGGAGCGCGGACGACGACCGCAGCACCGTCGCCGCCGTATCTCCCGCACCCGCCCGGACCGTCACCTCGCAGCTCCCCTTCGACACCGGCGGCGGCACCCCGGACGCACGCGGTGAGGCCACCCTCCGCCTGGTACCGGCGAAGTCCGGCGGCTACGCCGTACGGCTGGAGCTGCGGCGTGTCGACGGCACGCCGGCCGAGGTGCCGGAGGTCCGCCTCGCCCTCGCGCTGCCCGCCCGTGACCTCGGCCCGCTGCGGGTCCCGCTGAAGCGTGACGGCGCAGGTCGGTGGGCGGGTGCGGCCCGGCTCGCGCTGGCGGGGGAGTGGACGGTGTCGATGACCGTACGTTCGTCCGACATCGACCAGGCGACGTCGGAACGGAAGGTCCCGATCGGCCGTTGACCGGCCGACAACCGTACGCCCGGGCGGACCTGACAAGGTGTCCCGGCCGCGCTTTCCGGGACGGTGTTGCCTCGATCACGCTGTGCACATGATTCGTCAGAAGCAAGTGTGGCCGTGGATGATCGCGGCCATCGGATTCGTCGCGCTGGTCGCGGCGGCTGGGTTCCGGGCGACCCCCGGTGCGCTGGTGGAGCCGCTGCAAGAAGAGTTCGGATGGTCCACCGGGGTCATCGGCCTCGCCATGTCCGTCAACCTCGCCCTCTACGGCGTCACCGCGCCGTTCGCCTCCGCGCTGATGGAACGCTTCGGCATGCGCAAGGTGACCGCGGCCGCCATGTCCCTGATCGCCCTCGGCAGCGGCCTGGCCGTCTTCATGACCGCGTCCTGGCAGCTCGTGCTGCTCTGGGGCGTCCTGGTCGGCCTGGGCTCCGGTTCCATCTCCCTGGGCTTCGTCGCCACGCTCGGCACGCGCTGGTTCGTCAAGCGCCAGGGCCTGGTCACCGGTGTGCTGACCGCGGGCGGCGCGACCGGCTCGCTGGTGTTCCTGCCGCTGGTGGCGAAGCTCTCGGAGTCGCCCGGCGGCTGGAAGACCGCCGCGATCGTGGTGTCGGTCGTGGCCCTCGCCACGGTGCCGATGATTCTGCTGTTCTTCCGCGAGCACCCCGCCGACCTCGACATCCCGCCGTACGGCGCGGACGAGGTCGTGCCGGTGCAGCCGCCCGCGCGCAACGCTGCGAAGCTCGCGGTCGACGGTCTGAAGACCGCCGCCCGCACCAGGGCGTTCTGGCTGCTCGCCGCCGCGTTCGCGATCTGCGGCGCCACCAGCAACGGCCTGGTCAACACGCACTTCATCCCCGCCGCCCACGACCACGGCATGCCGTCGGTGACCGCCGCCGGCCTGCTCGCGCTCATCGGCATCTTCGACCTCATCGGCACGGTCGCCTCCGGCTGGCTCAGCGACCGCTACGACTCGCGCGTCCTGCTGCTCGGGTACTACGCGCTGCGCGGCGTCTCCCTGCTGGTCCTGCCGCAGCTGTTCGACGAGAAGGTCACCGGCCCGATGCTGGTCTTCATCGTCCTCTTCGGCCTGGACTTCATCGCCACCGTGCCGCCGACCGTCGCCCTGTGCCGTGAGCACTTCGGGATGTCGGCTCCGATCGTGTTCGGCTGGATCTTCGCCGCGCACCAGCTGGGCGCCGCGTTCGCCGCCACCACGGCCGGCCTCACCCGGGACGGCTTCGGCACCTACGCGCCCGCGTGGTACGTCGCCGGTGTCCTCAGCATCGCGGCCGGCGTCCTGTCCCTGCGGACGAAGCCGCCGGCGGTGGAGAAGACCCTGCTCGCCGAGCCCGCGCGCGTCTGACCGACCGCGTGCCCGACACGCTCCGCCGGCACCGAACGCTCGGCCCGCTCCACCGGATCCCCCGCTCCACCTGCTCCACCTGCTCCGCCTGCTCCGCCTGCTCCGCCCGTTCCGACGGCCGGACCGCTCCGCCCGTCACGTCCGCCCCACCGGCTCGAAAAGCACCACGAGCCGTACCGGCCCCACCAGTTCGACCCGCTCCACCAGTTCGACCCGTTCCACCGGTTCGACCCGTTCCACGAGCCCGGCAGGCTCCATGTGATCCACGAGGCCACCACGCTCCCCGCGATCCATGTGCCCCCGGCTCGACGCGCCCGACGCGCGTCCCCCGCACCGCCCCGTTCCGTGCCGTATCGGAGGTGGCGCCTCCCCTTTGCTGGACCGGAGGCGCCACCTCGGTCTCTCGGGCCACAATCGGCCTGCCGCACACGGCGGTTGCAAGGTGACGGAGTCTCACATCACCGCTTTCAGCCCTTTTACCGATATCGGCAAGATGTCTCTTGCACACCTCTTCACGAAAGGTGCCGTCATGGCAAACACCCAGCAGACCAAGGCCCTCGTCCTCCGCGAGCTCCACGAGAAGGGCATCCTGGTGCTGCCGAACGCCTGGGACGCCGGCAGCGCCGCGCTGATCGCCCAGGGCGGCGCCAAGGCGATCGCCACCACCAGCGGCGGCGTGTCCTGGTCGGCCGGGAAGCCGGACCAGCAGGCGCTCAGCCGCGACGAGATGGTCGCCCTGGTGCGCCGGATCGCCGACACCGTGGACGTGCCGGTGACCGCCGACATCGAGGGCGGCTACGGCCTCGCGCCCGAGGACGTTGCCGCGACCGTCACCGCCGTGATCGAGGCCGGTGTGGTCGGCGTCAACCTCGAGGACTCCAAGCCCGACTTCACCCTGTTCACGGCCGAGGAGCAGGCGGCCCGCATCCGCGCCGCCCGCGAGGCCGCCGAGCGTGCCGGGCTGCCGGAGCTGGTCGTCAACCTCCGTACCGACGTCTTCCTCTTCGGCATCGGCGAGCCCGAGGGCCGGGCGGCCGACGTACTGGCCCGCGCCGCCGTCTACGCGGAGGCCGGGGCGGACAGCCTGTTCGTGCCGGGGCTGCTCGACCTCGCGGTCATCGCCGAGCTGGTCGAGGGCCAGCCGCTGCCGGTCAACGTGATGGCCGGACCGGGCGCGCCCACCGTGGCCGAGTTCGAGGCGGCCGGCGTGCGCCGGGTCAGCCTCGGCACCGCCGTCGCCCAGGCCGCCTACTCGCTGGCCCGCCGTGCCGCCGCCGAACTGGTCGACCACGGCACCTACGACGCGCTGGACGGCGCCCTCGACTTCGGCGCGGTCAACAGCAGCTTCACTCGCTGAGGCGCGTCGCCGCGCCGCACGGCCTGACGGACGTGCGCCACCCACGGGGCGGGTCGGCCCGTGACATCGGACCGACCCGCCCTTTGTGTTTTTCCGAGATGTCCGAGATATGCGAATCATCCATATTTCTACACGAGATGAGGCGATGGAAATGGGGAGGCCGGAGAAACCGGTGGACGCCTCGGGCGGAGCGGTCGCGGAGTTCGCGAGCCGGTTGCGACGCCTGCGTGCCGAAGCCGGTGGACCGACGTACCGGGACATGGCCAAGGCCGCCATGTACTCGGCCTCGGTGCTGTCCAGCGCGGCGAACGGGCACCGGCTGCCCACCCTCCAGGTCGCGCTGGCGTACGCGGCCGCCTGCGGCGGCGACCGGGAGGAATGGCGCCGACGATGGCTGGAGGCGGCGGCCGGAGGGATACCCGCCCTGCCGCCCCGACCCGCGGCGGCCCCCGGACCGCCGATACCGCGGGAGCCGGCCGCCGAGGCGATACCCCCCGGGCTCCGGCCGGCCGCGCCGGTGCTGCCCAGGCCGTGCCAGCTGCCGCCGCGCCCGCAGGGACTGGTCGGCCGCCGCACGGAACTGAGCCTGCTCGCCTCGGCCCCGCCCGGTCCGGTGGTGATCAGCGGACCCGCCGGCGTCGGCAAGAGCGAACTGGCCCTGCACCATGCGCACGAACTGGCCCCGGCCATGGTCGACGGCCAGCTCTACGCCGACCTGGGCCCGGTGCCGGAGGGCGGGTACGACGTACCGGGCCTGCTCGCCGAGTTCCTCACGGCGCTCGGGGTGCCCGCCGGACGCATCCCGGCGGCGCCGGACCAGCGCGCCGGGCTCTACCGTTCACTGCTCGCCCAGCGCAGGGTGCTCGTGCTGCTGGAGAACGTGCACAGCGAGCGCCAGGTACGCCCCCTGCTGGCCGACTCCGCCACCAGCACCACCATCGTCGTCGGCCGGTCCTCGCTGCTCGGCCTGCGCGACGTCCTGCGGGTGCGGCTGGACCTGCTGCCGCGGACCGACTCCGTGGCCCTGATCTCACGGGGGCTGCCGGAGCGGGCCCAGGCCGACCCGGCGAGCGCCGACCGGCTGGCCGAGCTCTGCGGCGATCTGCCGCTGGCGCTGGACATCGCCGCCCGCAAGCTGCTCGCCCACCCCGAGATGTCGCTGCGCTGGGCGGTCGCACGGCTGGAGCGCCCCGAGGCGCTGCTGGACTGGCTGACCGTGGGAGACCTGTCCCTGCGCGAGGTGCTCGCCTCGGCGCACGCCCGGCTCAGCGACGAGGCGCGGGAGCTGCTCGACCGGCTGACCCTGCTGCCCCAGCCGGAGCTGCGGGCCGACGAATCAATGCTGGCCGGGTCCGAGGATTTGACCGACGAGTTGGTCGAGGCGGGGATGCTCCGGCACACGGAGCGGCTGGGCGCGTACCGGCTCGACGCCCTGGCGCGGGCCCTCGTGACGGCCGGCGGAACGGCGTACGACCTGCTGCCGAGGCACTCCGTGCCGTTCACCCGCGTCCGGCCGCTGGCCGAAGCCCGGCAGCTGACCTGACCGTTCGAACAACTCCCGTAAGCCGCTTGTTGATTGTCCGGTTCGGACAAGCCTGTCGATCAATATCCGCCTTCGATGTACTCGTCCTACCGAACGGATCCGAACAGAGGAACGGCCGTTCACCTGCTCGCTCGAACGGGCGGTAGGACGAGTAGCGAGGTGGCAGAAGATGACCAACCACGAGGTCGAGGTCCTGGCGATCGGCGCCGGCCCGTCCAACCTGGCCCTGGCGGTGGCGATCGAGGAGTCCGGCGCCGCCGGCCTGGCAGCCGACACCCTGATCCTGGAACAGCACGCGGACGTGGTGTGGCAGCGCAACCTGCTGCTGCCGTTCGCCCGCAGCCAGGTCTCCTTCGTCAAGGACCTGGTGACCCTGCGCAACCCCCAGAGCCGGTTCTCCTTCCTCTCCTTCCTGCACGCGAAGGGCCGGCTCGACGAGTTCGTCAACCTCGGCACCTTCAACCCCTTCCGCAAGGAGATCTCCGAGTATCTCCAGTGGGTGGCCAACTCCCTGGAGCATGTGGGAATCCGCTACAACTCGAAGGTCCAGAGCGTCAGCCCGCGCAAGGCTGACGACGGCACGGTGGTCGGCTGGCGCGTCAACCTCGCCGGCGGCGACACGGTGGACGCCCGCGACCTGGTCGTCGGCACCGGCCGCGACGCCAACATCCCCGCCGAGTTCAAGGACCTGCCCCGCGACCGGGTGATCCACAGCACCCAGTACTCCACCCGGATCGCCCAGTACCCGATCGACCGCCCGGTGCGGGTCGTGGTGATCGGCGCGGCACAGAGTGCCGCCGAGATGTTCGTCTCGGTCCACAAGGACCTGCCGCTCAGCCAGCCGACCCTGATCCACCGCTCCATCGGCCTGATGAACTACCAGACCAGCAAGTTCGTCAACGAGCTGTTCTTCCCGTCCTTCGTCGACGAGTTCCACGGCTCCTCCCCGCAGGCCCGCAAGCAGATCCTGGACGAGGTCCGCCTGACCAACTACGCCGGTCTGGCAGCCCCGTTCCTCGACGAGACGTACATGATGCTCTACGAGCAGAAGCTGACCGGCTCCCAGCGCTCCGCGGTCCGCTCCATGACCGAGGTGGTCTCGGCCCGCGAGGAGGACGGCGAGGTCGTCCTCATCCTGCGCGACCGCAAGTCCGGCCGGGTGGACACGTACCGCTGCGACCTGGTCCTGCTCGGCACCGGCTACGACCAGCGGATGCCCGCGATGGTCCGCAGCCTGGCCGGCCAGGTGGGCCTGGACGAGATCGAGGTGGACCGCCGCTACCGCGTGAGGACGAGCGACGACGTCCACGCCGGGCTGTACCTCCAGGGCTTCAACGAGGCCACGCACGGCATCTCCGACTCGCTGCTCAGCGTCCTCGCGCAGCGTTCGCACGAGATCAGCAGGGACATGCTCGACCGGCGCAGCGTCGGCGCGACGGCGGGTGTCCGCTGATGCAGATCCGTCGGCTGGACCGCGCCAACCTGACCCCCGCCTACGGCATCGAGGGCGAGCGCCTGAAGCCCTGGGACGTGCTCAACTCCCCCTTCGAGGGCGCCTGGTGCGTCGTGCGGGCCGGGGGAGAGTCCACCCCGCACAACCATCACGAGTACGAGATGTTCATCGCGATGAGCGGCAGCGCCGCCCTGGTCGTGGACGGCGTCGAGCGGGAGTTCGTCGCCGGCGACATCGTCCATCTGCCCCCGGGCTGCACGCACAAGGTGGTCAACCCCTCCTCGGAGGACTTCGAGTACTACGGGATCTGGTGGGACTCCGAGATGTCGGAGAACTTCCTGACCCGCCATCAGAAGGAGACCCCAGCATGAGCAAGCGCGTGGCGGTGATATCGCCCGCCCCGACCGCCAACGGCGACCTGCACCTCGGCCATCTGGCCGGACCGTTCCTGGCCGCCGACGTCTTCACCCGCTACCAGCGCGCCGCCGGCCGGGACACCGTCTTCGGCACCGGCGCCCAGGACACCTCCACCTTCGTGGTCACCACCGCCCGCCGGCTGGGCACCACCCCCGAGGCCCTGGTCGCCGACTCCACCGCGAAGATCGAGTCCACGCTCGCCGCGATGGGCATCGAGGTCGACGGCTTCACCCGCGACGAGGAGCGCTTCACCAAGGCCGTGCTGAGGTTCGTCAGCCGGCTGCACGAGGAGGGCAAGCTGGTCCTGCGGCCCACCCTCTTCCCCTACTCGCCGAGCACCGGGCAGTACCTGGTGGACGGCTTCGTCAAGGGCGGCTGCCGCAACTGCCTGGCCGAGGGCTGCGCCGGGCTCTGCGAGAGCTGCGGCCACCCGCTGCCCGCCGGGGAGCTGATCGACCCGCGCTCCACAGAGAACCCCGACGACACCGTGGAACTGCGCGAGGTCCCGGTCCTGGTGGTCCCGCTGGAGGAGTACCGGGACCGGCTGAAGGAGTACTTCGCCACCACCGGCGCCGCGCTGCGGCCGCACATGGCCCAGGCCGTCGCCGAGATGCTCGCCCGGCCGCTGCCGGACTTCCCCGTCACCTACCCGGTCTCCTGGGGCATCCCCGCCCCGTTCCCGGAGGTCGCCGGCCAGTCCGTCAACCCCAACGCCGAGACGATGGCCTGGTCCATCTACACCACCGCCGTCTCCGCCGAGGCACGCGGCGAGGTGCTCTCCGCCGACGACGAGCCCTGGTGGCCTGAGTCCGGGACCGAGGCCGTCTACTTCCTCGGCTTCGACAACACCTTCCCCTTCGCCATCGCCGGGGCGGCCATGCTGCTCGCCCTGCACGACCGCTACGCCCTGCCGGCCCGGTTCGTCACCAACGAGTTCTACGAGCTGGACCATCAGAAGTTCTCCACCAGCCGGGGCCACCTGGTCTGGGGGCAGGAACTCGCGGACCGGCTGCCGCGCGACATCGGCCGCTACCACCTGGCCGCCACCAGCCCGGAGAACCAGAAGACCAACTTCGGCTGGTCGGCGCTGCCCGCGGTGACCGGAACCCGGCTGATCGAGCCGTGGAACCGGGTCGCCGCCAGGGCCGGGCGCTGGGCCGGACGGACCCTCCCGGTCTCCGCCGCCTCCCGCGAGGCCGCCGACCGGATCACCGAGCGGTTCGCCACCTCCTACGAGCTCGACTCCTTCAGCCTGGTCCGCACGGCCGAGACACTGGCCGAGCAGCTGGGCAGGCTCGACCGCTGGGAGGCCACCGACGCCGAGGCGGGCGACTTCGTCCACCAGGTGCAGACCGTGCTGCGCAACGCCGCCCCGATCCTGATCGACCTCGCCGAGCAGGCCGGCATCGACACCCGGCTGACCCCGAGCGACGGGACGACCGAGATCACGGTGCGGGAACTGCCGCGGCTGGACGGCGGGGCGGTGTGACATGCCCACCGACAAGCGACGGGTACTGGTGGTCGGCGCCGGCGTGACCGGACTGCTCTCCGCGGTGCGGTGTGCCCTGGCCGGACACCATGTCACCGTCCTGGACCGGGACGCCATTCCGAACCCCGGGTCCACCTCCTTCGACCAGCACCGGGCCGTCCGCGCCCTCGACACGCACGACCTCGCCGCCTCCCGGCGGATCGCGGTGGCGCACCGGCGCTGGATGGGCCTGGAGGCCCTGACCGGCTCCAAGTTCTACCGCCGGGTGGGCATGATCACCGCCTGGCCCGAGGACGACGTCGACGCGGTGCTGTCCGCGGCGGCCAAGGCGGACCTCCCGGTCCGGCTGATCGAGCCGGGCAGCGTCCCCCACGTCCGCTTCCCCGACGGCACGGTCGGGGTGCTGGAGCGGCACGGCGGCATCCTGCTCGCCGACCACGCGCTCCAGGTCCTGGTGCGCTGGCTCACCGAGCAGCCCAACGTCTCGCTCCGCCCCTGGCAGGAGGTCAAGGCGGTCGACCCGGAGACCGGACGGGTGTACCTGCCCGACGCCGAGACCCTGGACGCCGATCTGACCCTGGTCGCCACCGGGCCCTGGTCCAAGGACCTGGTCGACATCCCGATGGTGCTGCACCGGCAGACCCTGGTCTACCTCAAGCCGCCGGAGCAGCTGGTCACCGCGTGGGAACGCACCCCGGGCGTCGGCCGGATCGGCATCTCGGGACAGGCCTGGCTGCTGCCGCCGGGCGACGGGACCCTGCTCAAGGTCAGCTCCGCGGTCGCCTGCCGCGAGGCCCACATGGTCACCGCCGGCACTCCGGACGAGGAGCGCCAGTGGGCCGAGCAGGTGCTCTCCGAGCAGATCGTCAGCGAACCGCACCGCTACACCGTGATGGCGGTCAAGCGCTGCCACTACCTGGTGGACGCCCAGACCGGCAACTCCCACCTGGTCCGCATCGGCCCGAGCACCTGGGCCCGGACCGCCAGCGGCGGCGACGGCTTCCGCACCGCGCCGCTGGTCGCCGAACGGATTCTCGAAGCACTCACCACAGACTTCCGAGAGGAGACGATATGACCGCCGACGACCGCGTCCTGCTGGTGATCGGCAGTGGGCTCAAGGTCTACCGCGAGTACCTGATCGAGTCCGCCGCCAGGCGGGCCGCCGAGCTCGACCTCAAGCTGGTCCTGATCAACAACCTCAAGCCCACCTGGCAGCAGGACTACTTCGACGAGATCACCGTGGTCAACGTGTTCGACCACGAGGCGCTGCGCGCCGCCGCCCGGGAGATCGCGGGCCGGCGCGAGGTCGTCGGACTGTTCTGCTACGACGAGCCGCTCGTGATGCCCTCCGCCGAACTGGCCGCCGAGTTCGGCGTCCCGGGCCTCGGCCCCGACGGGGTGCAGGGCTGCCGGGACAAGCACCGCACCCGGTCGCTGCTGACCGCCGCCGGACTGCCCCAGCCCGGCTTCGAGCTCACCGACACCCTGGAGCAGGCCCGTGAGACGGCCGCCCGGATCGGCTACCCCGTGGTCGTCAAACCGCGGGCGCTGGGCGCCTCGATGGGCGTCGTCCTCGCCGAGGACGAGTCGCAGCTGGACCAGGCCTATCTGATCGCCTCCAACGCCAGCCTGGTCGGCGACGAGCCGTTCCGCGGCGGGGCGATCGTGGAGGGCTACGCCGACGGCCCCGAGATCAGCGTCGACGGCGTGGTGCACCAGGGCGAGTACCGGGTGATGTTCGTGGCCCGCAAGGAGACCGGCCACTACCCGTACTTCGAGGAGATCGGCCATGTCGTCGACGCGGCCGACCCGCTGCTCGCCGACCAGGAGCTGACCGACGTCCTGACCAAGGCGCACGAGGTGATCGGCGTCGAGAACGGGCTGACCCACACCGAGGTCAAGCTCACCTCCTACGGCCCGGTGATCATCGAGATCAACGGTCGGCTGGGCGGCGACCTGATCCCCTTCCTCGGCCGGATCGCCACCGGCATCGACCCCGGCGAACTGCTGGTCGAGGTCGCCTCCGGACACCGTCCGGACACCGGGTTCACGAAACACGGCGTGGCCGGCATCCGCTTCGGCTACCCCACCGAGGACGTCACCGTCCACGAGGTGCGGGTGCCGGAGGGACTGCCGGGGCTGGTCACCGCCTCCCCGATGGTCGACCCGGGCACCGAACTGCGCCTGCCGCCCGGCGGATACCTGGCCCGGCACTCCTTCGTGGTCTGCTCCGGCCAGGACCGGGACGCCTGCGAGGAGCGGCTCGCCGCCGCCGTCGCGGCCGTCGGTCTGGACGCGGAGCCGCTGGAGCGCAAGGACGTGGCGGCGCGTCTGGAGATGCCCGCGGGCCTGCTGGACGTGGACGAATGACCATCGACTACGACGGCCGCCGGTTCCGCAAGCTGGCGTCCACGGACGGTGTGACGGCCCGGTACCACCAGAAGGACGACCTGGTCTGGGCGGACTTCGCCGGCGGACCCGTCCGCCGGGGCAGCGTGAACGGGGTCTGCGAGCCCGACGGCACCCTGCACCTCGCCTACACGATGGTGCTGGCCGGCGGCGACGTGATCTCCGGACGCACCGTCAACACCCCCGAGCGGGACGCCGACGGCGGACTGCTGCTGCGCGAGGAGTGGGAGCGGTACGGGCCGCACGCCGAGACCGGGGTCTCGTACCTGGCGGAAGTGAGAGAACCGGAG
Organism: Streptomyces sp. NPDC048600; assembly: GCF_055587025.1. Taxonomy (NCBI): domain Bacteria; kingdom Bacillati; phylum Actinomycetota; class Actinomycetes; order Kitasatosporales; family Streptomycetaceae; genus Streptomyces; species Streptomyces sp. NPDC048600. Next base: position 102,986 of record NZ_JBVJGZ010000020.1, read on the forward strand.
GAAGCGGGATGACCGACTGGGAGCGCCTGCGCGAGCAGGTGGACGGAACGGTGCGGCTGCCGGGGGAGCCCGGCTTCGAGGAGAACAGCAGCGCCTTCAACAAGCGCTACGCGGACATCCGGGCCGCCGGGGTCCTCTCGGTGGCGAGTGTCGCCGACGTCGCCCGGGGCATCGCCTGGGCCCGGGAACAGGGCGTGCCGGTCGTCGCCCGCGGCGGCGGCCACAGCTACTCCGGCCAGGCCGCCACCACCGGACTGGTGCTCGACCTGCACGGTCTGCGGACCGTCACCGTGGACCGCGAGCGCGAACTGGTCACGGTCGGCGGCGGCGCCCGCTCCGGCGACCTGTACGCCGAGCTCCAGCGCCACGACCTCGCGGTGCCCCTCGGCAACTCCGAGGAGGTCGGCATCGGCGGCCTCACCCTGGGCGGCGGCGTCGCCGCGGTCTCCCGGGCCTTCGGCCTGACCTGCGACTCCCTGGTGGAGACCGAGGTCGTGCTCGCCGACGGCACGGTCGTCACCTGCAACGAGACCGAGCACCCCGACCTCTTCTGGGCCTGCAAGGGCGGCGGAGGCGGCAACTTCGGGGTCAACACCTCCTTCACCTTCCAGGCCCGGCCCACGGTCGACAGCTCCACCTGTCTGGTCGTGTGGCCGCTGGAGGACGCCGAGGCGGTGCTGCCGGTGATGCAGCGGATCATGCGGGACGCGCCCGACCGCTTCGCCGCCCGGATCGGTGTGAGCCGCTCCGCGCAGGACGACGGCATGGTCTCGGTGATCGGCCAGCACCTCGGCCCGGCCGCCGAACTGCGCGAACTGCTGGCCCCCGCGCTGGCCACCGGCTCGCCCGTCAAGGCGGACATCGAGGACCGCACCTACTGGGAGGCCAAGGACTACCTGCGCCACGAGACCTCGGGCGACCCCTTCGCCGTCCGCACCCGCACCGTCGCCGAGCCGCTCACCGAGGCCGGCGTGGACACCCTGCTCACCGCGCTGCGCAAGTGGCCCGGCAGCGGCAACCCGGACGGGGCCGGCATCGCCCTGTTCACCTGGGGCGGCGCCATCAACCGGGTGCCCGTCACCGAGACCGCCTTCCCCCACCGGGACGTGCTCTTCCTGATCTCGATGGACACCTCCTGGTCCACCGACGACCCCGAGGAGGTGCGCCGCGCCAACCTCGACTGGCTGACCGAGCTGCACACCGCGATGGGCGAGCACGCCCGGGACGCCTCCTACGCCAACTTCGCCGACCCCGACCTGACCGACGCCCAGGCCGCCTACTTCGGCCCCAACCTGGACCGGCTCCAGGAGATCAAGCGCCACTACGACCCCGACCGGGTCTTCACCTTCCGCCAGGCCGTCTAGCTCAGAGGAGGAACCGTCATGTCAGCCGATCTGCGCGGCGCCATGCGCAACTTCGCCACTGGAGTGTGCGTCGCCACCACCTACGCGGACAACGAGGGCAACCGCCGCCATGACGCGGTGACACTCAACTCGCTGTCCTCCGTCTCCCTCGACCCGCCGCTTGTCTCGCTCTCCCTGCACCGCGACTCCCAGTTCCTGGGGGACCTGCTGGAGACCAAGAAGTGGGCGATCTCCATCCTGGACAGCGACGCCGAGTACCTCGCCCGCCAGCTCGCCAAGGGCCGCGGCGACCGCGCCGAAGTGATCGCCGGCCTCGCGGCCAACCCCGGGCCCGCCACCGGCGCCCTCATCCTCGACGCGCAGAGCGGCATCGAATGCGTGCTCAGCGACAGCTTCGACCTGGGCGATCACACGATGGTGATCGGCGAGGTCGTGTCCACCGGCATCCGTGACCTCCAGCCCCCGCTGCTCTTCCTGCACGGCAAGTTCCAGCAGTTGGCGACCGCCACCTCCAAGGAGTCCTGACATGACGAACCACGACGCGGTCCCCAACACCGCCGCCGACATCCTCGCCGCCGCCAAGGCGCTGGCCCCGCGACTGCGTGAGCGCGCCGCCGAGATCGAGCAGAACCGCCGCCTCCCCTCGGACGTCGTCGAGCTGATCCGCGCCACCGGCGCGTTCCGGATGGGCTTCAGCCGGGCCTGGGGCGGCCCGGAGCTGACCTCCGTCGAGCAGACCGAGGTGGTCGAGGCCCTGGCCTACGGCGACGCCTCGGCCGGCTGGGCCGCCATGATCGGCATGGACTCCGGCCTCTACGCCTCGTTCCTCGACGAGACCGTGGCCAAGGAGATGTTCCCCCGCCTCGACATGACCACCGCCGGCCTGCTCTTCCCCACCGGCCGCGCCGAGAAGGTCGAGGGCGGCTACCGCCTGACCGGCCGCTGGCAGTTCGGCAGCGGCATCACCCACGCCGACTGGGTCATCTCCGGCGCCTTCATCTACGAGGACGGCGAGCCCTACCTGGTCGACGGCTCCCACGACTCCATCCTGCTGATGGTGCCGCGCGCCGACGTCGAGATCATCGACACCTGGAACACCACCGGCCTGTCGGGCAGCGGCAGTTGCGACTACGCCATCCACGAGGTGTTCGTCCCCGAGGGCCGCACCCTCACCTTCGGCGAGGTGCGCAACGGCGAGGGCCCGCTGGCCCAGCCCGAGGTCCACATGCGCAACATGCCCGGCGTCCCGCTCGGTGTCGCCCGCGCCGCCCTGGACTGGGTGCGCGAGCAGGTCCTCGCCAAGTCCCAGCCCGGCGGCGGCGGTTGGAACGACAACTGGCGGGTGCAGGTCACCCTCGCCGAGTGCGAGGCCGACTTCAACGCCACCCGCAGCGCGGTCTACGGCGCGATGCGGCGCCAGTGGGAGGTGCTGGAGGACGGCGGCACCCTCGACGACCTCACCGCCGACGAGCGGGCCGCGCTGTCCCTCTCCCGGCTGCACGCCTTCCGCACCGCCCGCTCCATCGTGATGAAGCTCTACGACCTGATGCAGACGGCCGCGATCTACAAGCCCAGCCCGCTCGACCGCTGGCTGCGCGACTCCATGACGATGTGCCAGCACGTGGTGGCCCAGGACAAGATCCTCCAGTCCGCCGGCGCCTACCTGCTGGACAGCCGCCCCAGCTTCCCGCTCAGCCTCGGGATCACCGGCTGACCGCCGGGCGACACCCCCGGCCCTCGCGCCCGACGGTCCCCGTACCCCGGCTCCGTACCGCTACAGCCCCAGTACCCCGGCCCCGCACCGCTACAGCCCAGTACCCGGGCCCGGTACCGCAACAGCCCCCGTTCCCCGCACCCGGAAGGACTCCCGCATGACCGGTCTTCTCGCGCCCGAGGCCAGCCCCGTCCGACGCAAGGCACGCCTGCGCAACTACGCGATGTGCCGCCCCGAGCACTTCGAGGTCACCTACAGCATCAATCCGTGGATGGACCCGCGCAAACCCACCGACAAGGCCCTGGCCCTCGCCCAGTGGGAGAACCTGCGCAACCTCTACGCCGAACTCGGCCACTACGTGCAGACCATCGAACCGGCCCCCGGCCTGCCGGACATGGTGTTCGCGGCGAACGGCGCCCTCGTGGTCGACGACAAGGTCCTCATCTCCCGCTTCCGGCACCCCGAGCGCCAGGCCGAGGCCGACCTGTGGGCCCAGTGGTTCCGCGACCACGGCTACCGCGAGATCGTCCAGGCCGACTTCACCAGCGAGGGCGAGGGCGACTACGTCACCACCGGCCGCGCCGTCCTGGCCGGCAACGGCTTCCGCTCCGACCCCCGCTCCCAGGCCGAGGCCGAGGCGCTGTTCGGCCGCCCCGTGGTCAGCCTGAAACTGACCGACCCGCGCTTCTACCACCTCGACACCGCGCTGGCCGCGCTCGACGACGACCAGATCGTCTACTACCCCGGCGCCTTCGACGCGGAGAGCCTGCGCGTCCTTCAGGACCTGTTCCCCGACGCCGTCCTCGCCGACGAGGAGGACGCCCTGCTCTTCGGCCTGAACCTGGTCTCCGACGGCTACCACGTCATCCTCCCCGAGCCGGCCACCCGTCTCGCGGCCCGCCTGCGCGACCACGGCTTCGTCACCTACCACGTCGACCTCTCCGAACTGCTCAAGGCGGGCGGCAGCGTCAAGTGCTGCACGCTCGAGATCCGCCACCCCTGACCCCTCGTCGCTGCGGCACAGGAGAAGCATCATGACCGAGCAACCCTGGATCATCGTCGGCTACGTCAACGTCCTGCCCTACATCAAGGAGTTCGCCCCCGGCTCGGTGATCGTCGTCGACGAGCCGGACGTGATCCGCAAGCGTGACGTCAAGAAGGCCCTCGAAGGCGCCGGGATGCTGCGCGAGCTCATCGAGTGGGAGTACCAGCTCCCCGGCGCGGCGGACGAGTTCTACAACACCTACCCCGGCCTCGCCCCGGCCGTGGTCGCCCCGCTCGTCGAGTACGCGACCCCGTTCGCGGCCCGCCTCGCCGAACGCTACGGAGTGCCGGGCGCGGGCGCCGGAGCCTCCCAGATCATGCGCGACAAGTCCCTGCTGCGCCGCGTCAGCCGCGCCGCGGGCGTCCTCAACCCGGCCTCCGCGGAGGTCACCTCCCCGCAGGAGGTAAGGGAGTTCGCCGCCGCGCACCCCGGCTCGCTGGTCCTCAAGCCCGCCAACCGGCAGGCCTCCGTCGGCACCAAGGTGCTGCACGACCTGGACGGCCTGGACGCCGCCTGGGCGGAGTGCATCAGCCAGGACGAGGGCAGCTTCGTGCCGGACCGGGAGCGCGAACTGCGCATGCTGATCGAGCAGTTCGTCCGCGGTGACGAGTTCTCCGTCGAACTGCTGGTGCACGAGGGCGAGGTGCTGTTCTCCAACGTCACCGGGAAGATGCTCTACCCCGGCCCCCGCCCGATCGAGCGCGGCCACACCGTGCCCGCCGCCGGCATCCCGGACGAGCTGAGCGAGCTGATGGTCGCCCAGACCGAGACGGTGATCCGCTCGGTCGGCTTCGGCAGCGGCATCGTGCACTGCGAGTGGATCGTCAGCGACGGCCGCCCCTACCTGGTGGAGTGCGCCGGCCGCTTCCCCGGCGACGGCATCCCGATGCTGATCGAGGAGGCGTACCGGATCAACCTCGCGGGAGCGTTCTACGAGGTCATGCAGGGCCGCCGCCCCGAGGGTCTGCCGCAGCGCGCGGCGGGCGGCGCAGCCGTCCGCTTCATGGACGCCGCGCCCGGCGAGGTCGTCTCGGTGGACGGCGCCGAGGACGCCGCCCGGCTGCCCGGAGTGCTCTCGCTGTCCCTGCACCTCGAGCCCGGCGACACGGTGAACGAACTGCGCAGCTCCTGGGACCGGGTGGGCTCGGTGATGACCGGGGGAGCCACCTCCGAGGAGGCCCTGAGAAACGCCGAGGCGGTGGTCGACGCGATCCGTATCACCACCGCTTGAGCCCGCGACACCAGGCACGAGGCCACGGCCCGGAGCCTGGACCGGAAATGACAGCGGCGGCGAGACCGGACCGTGACGCCCGAGGGGCCACGACCGGACTCGCCGCAGTCCGGCGTGCCGGGCTCACACCCCCGCGCCGGGACCCCGCCGTACGACCCCGCCCGCGGCCGGACGGCCGCGCCGCGCGTTCAGCGCCGAGCCGCCCGCCGCTCCCCGCGGACGCCGGCGAAGGCGATCAGGGCACCGGCCGCGGTCACCAGGGCCAGGGCCGCGTAGCCGTAGGTCAGGGTGAGCGCCGAGGCGACCCCGGCGACCAGCAACGGGCCGCCCGCGTCGCCGAGTTCACGGCCGAGTTCGGCCGCGCCCATGGTCTGGCCGAGACGCTCGGTGGGGGTGGCCGAGGCGAGGGCGGCGAAGCCCAGCGGTGTGATCAGACCCGTGCCGGCGCCGATCAGGGCGGCTGCCACGAGCACGCCCGCGAGGCCGGACAGCATCGCCGCGAACAGTCCGGCGGCGGTGACACCGAGGCCGACCGCGAGACCCGTCCCCGTGGTCAGCCGGCCCGCGTCCAGCGCCCGGCCCGCGTACGGCTGGACGACCGCGGCGGTGGCGGCGAGCACGGAGACCGCGGCACCGGTCGCCACGGTGCCCAGACCGGCGGCCGCGCCCGAGACCGGCAGGAAGCCGACCCCGACGGAGAGCGCCGCCGTGGCCGCGGCCAGCGCGGAGGTCGGCGCGAGGAACGAGCGGTCGGCGAGACGGCGGGCCAGGTCCAGCAGCGTCTGGCGCCGCTTGGGCAGCGGCGGCACGGCCGGGACGGCGAGCACGGACCACACGGCGACGGCCGCGGCGAGGACCGCCAGGACGAGGAACAGCAGGCCGAGACCGCCCGCCCAGACCAGCACACCGCCGAGGAGCGGGCCGAGCGTGTAGCCGAGGGACTTGGAGAAGCCGTAACTGCCGAAGGCACGGCCGTGCTTGGCAGCCGGATTGAGCCGGGCCACGAGCGCGGAGGCGGCGGGGGAGAAGGCGGAGGCCGCGGCGCCCTGGCCGAGGCGCGCGGCCCACAGCCAGCCGGGGCTGCCGGCCACCACGTACAGGGCGGACGCGGCGGAGAACGCGACCAGGCCGCCGACCAGGAGGGGCTTGGCGCCGATCCGGTCGGCCAGGGTGCCGAAGACGGGCTTGAGGACGACCTCGGCGCCGTCGTACAGGGCGAGCAGCCCGCCGAGCACCAGCAGGGACGTGACCGCGTCGTCGGAGAAGCCGCCCAGGTTGGCGGCGATGCCGTGGGCGCCGAAGGCGGTGGTGAAACCGGCGGCGTGCAGCGGCAGCATCCGGCGTATCGGTGTGCTGGTGGCGGTGCTCATCGGGTGTCCTCGGGGTGTTCGTGGAGGGTCCTGAAGACCAGTTCGGCGTAGTGCTCGCAGACGGCCGCGCACTGTTTGAGGCGCTCGGCCGCCCGTGCGGCGAGCGCGGAGCCGAACACGTCGCGGGCGGTCAGATCGCGGTGCCAGCGCCGCAGCCGCTCCAGGCTCTGTTCCTCCTCCTCCAGTTCCGCGAGGGTGAACTTGGCGATGCGGATCTCCTTGGCGATCTCCTCCTCGAACTTCCCGCAGTCGGCGAGGAACTCGGTCCAGTCCGCGTCGCGCAGCTCGTCGAAGGAGGCCCGCAGCCGGGCCGCGTCCTGCTCCCCGCGCCCGGTGGCCTCCAGGACGATCGCATGGCCCCCGGCCCGCTCGGCCAGCTCGACGGTCCGCCGTACGCCGTCACCGAAGACCGGCACGTCCGGCACGGCCCAGATGCCCTGTCCGAGCGAGAGGGCCCCGATCCTGCGCAGCTCGCGCCAGGCGGCGACCCGGTGGCGGGAGGGCTCCGCGGGGATCTTGACGACGAGGACGAGCCATCGAAGGCGGTCGGAGATGGTCACGCCGCGGAATGTAGCAGCTGTTACATCAGTAGGAGTGACCGGAGCGGGGTCGATTTTCACTCATCCGTGGCGTGTGTCGTTCGAACGGGCCGGGCAGGACACAACTCGCCCTACAATTCTGGTCCGTTGAAACAGGGGGACGTATGGCGCACGTGGTGATGTGTCACGGCATCGGATATCAGTACAAGCATCGCGAGACATCACTCACGGACTGGTACGCGGAGCTGCGCAGGTCGATGACCGACGCCGCGCTCCCGGTGCCCGCCCCCGAACTGGTCGACGCCGTGTTCTACGGGAACTGCTACCGCAGCCGCGGCGGCAAGAGCGCGGTGAGCGAGAACGAGTTCGCCGACATCCCCGACTTCACCGCCGACGACGTGACCCTACCCCTGGAGAGCGAACTGCTGGAGGCCTTCGCCGGGGGACTCGACGTGTCCCCGGGCGGCGGCAAGGGGCTGATCCAGGCGGCGCTGCGGCTGCTGGAGAAGTCCGAGCGGCTGGGGCACCCGGCGACCAACGTGGTCATCTGGCTCGTCCGCCAGGTCCGCCGCTACCTCGACCCCGAGGACACCGTCCGGGCCTGTGCCCAGCAGCGGTTCGAGCGGGTCGTCACCCCGGACACCCGGGTCGTCGTGGCGCACTCGCTCGGCTCGGTCGTCGCCTACGAGGCGCTGTGCGCCAACCCGGAGTGGAATGTCGACACCCTGGTCACCCTGGGCTCGCCGCTCGGTCTCGGTCTGGTCCAGGACCGCCTCCGCGTGCCCGAGGGCGTGAAGTGGCCGCATGTGAACCGCTGGGTCAACATCGCGGCCGAGGAGGACCCGATCGCCCTGGTGAAGCAGCTCGGCCCGGCCTTCGGGGACCGCGTGGAGGACCGCCTCGTCGTCAACACGCCGTGGTACAGCCCCGGCAAGTACGCCCTCGGCGGCCACTCCGTGATGCGCTACCTGTCCACGGCGGAGCTAGCCGAGGCGGTCGCGGACGGCCTGCCGGCCACCGGGCGGTGACAGGGGCGGAGGGCTCGGCGGCCGGTGCCGACCATGCCGAAAGGGTCGCACTGGTCTCCGGGACCAGCGACTTCGGCGGCGGCTTCGAGCGGCTGATCCTCGTACCCGACGAACTGCGCATGATGAAAGCCGTCCTCGCCGAGTCGGCGGGCTACACCATCCACCCCGAGTCGCGGCTCAACCCCACGGCGGGCGAACTGGAGAGCAGCTTCCGGCGGGCCGCCCGCGGCGGCGACGACGGCCCCCCGCCCGACGTGCTGCTCTTCTACTACTCCGGACACGCCGTCGAGCTCAGCCGCGGCCGGCTCACCATCGCCGCGGCCGACAGCGAGAAGGACAAGGGCGAGACGCTCGTCAGCCTCGACACGCTCTTCGAGTTACTCGTCGAGACCGGAAAGCCCCGCCCGCGCGAGGTGATCATCCTGCTCGACGCCTGCCAGGCCGGACTCGCCGTGGCACGGCTGGGGGAGCGGGTCGCGGAGGAGCGGCTGAAGGGCACCCGGCTCCCGGTCCTCTCCGCGATCGGCGCGATCGACCGCCTGCGGGAGGCCATGGAGTTCCACTTCGTGGACTCCCTCGCGGCGGCACTGCGCACGACCAGGGCCGAGACCACCGAGGAGTACCTGCCCACCGAACGGCTGGGCGCCGAACTCGTCGCCCGTATGGCGAAACTGGCGGGTGACGAGGGTTCTCCCACGCCCGAACTGCTACCCGCGTTCCGGGAGTCCAGGGCGTTCCTCAACCCCCGCTATCTGGGCGACAACCCGGTGCGCCGCCCGCTGGAGGCGGCCGACTCCACCGGCTGGGCGTTCTGCGGGCGCGGCAAGGCGGTCGGCGAGGTCGTCGGCTACCTCCAGGGCACGGACCCGGGCGGCCTGATGCTGACCGGTGCCGCCGGCTCGGGCAAGTCGGTCGTGCTCGACTGGATCCACAACGGCTCCAAGGGCATCCCACTGCCGTCCGGCCCCGACGCACCCGAACCCGCCCCCGAGGGCTGTCTCGACCACCTGATGGACGTCCGAGGGCTGACCGCCAGGGCCGCCGCCTGGACCCTCAGCGCCCACTTCCCGGTGAACGGTGGCCTCTCGCGCGATCCCCAGGCCGTCGTCGAGGCCGTCGCCCTCGAGGCCGCACGGCGAACCCTCACACTCTGTTTCGATTCCGTCGACGCCTCACCGACCCCCGACACCCTCCACGCGTCCCTGCTCGCCCCGCTGGCCGCACTGGACAACGTCCGTGTCGTGATGGCGGGCAACCAGGTGCCACCGGGCTTCACCGGGCGTGAAGTCGACCTGGACGGGACCGAGTTCTTCGCCGAGCAGGACGTCGCGGCGCTCGTCGCGCACATGCTGCGGCACCGCCGCGACACCAACTGGGCCCATATCGACCAGCAGACGGTCGACGACATCGCGCGCAAGACGGCCCATGTGGCGGGCCGGTCGTGGCTGAGGGCGTATCTTTTCGCCGTGTCCCTCAGCTCCGAGGACCCGGCCACGGCCCAGGTGCGGGCCGAACGGACCACCGCGGACCTGTTCCTGAAACAGCTCAGGTCGCTGGACAAGGACGAGCCGCGATGGGCGCTCGACCTGTTGCTGCCGGTCGCCCTGGCGCAGGGCGAGGGCCTCCCCGACGACGAGCGGCTCTGGATCGACGTCGTGGCGCAGGCGAGCGGCCGACGCGTGTCGGCCGGCGAGCTGGCACGCGTACAGGAGTTGGCAAGGGAGTTCCTCGCTGCTCCGGAGGGCGGCATGCACGGACACGGCTGGAGGTTCCCGGACTCGGCCCGGGCCGACTTCCTGGTCCAGGACAAGGGTGAACCCGAGGCGCACGCCGCGTTCGTCGCGGCACTCGCCGCCCGGCTGCCCCGACGGGCCTCGGACGACGGGCGGGACTGGACGGCCGCCGACCGCTACACCCGCGAGCACTTCGCCCATCACGCCCGGCTGGCGGGCAAGCTGCGCGAGTACCTCGACGACCCCGAGTTCCTGCTGATGATGAACTCCGAGGCCCTGAACCGGGCCCTGGTCCTCATCCAGGAGGGCGCCGGGGACCGGGTCGCGCACGTGCGGCGGCTGTGCACCGAACTGAACCGCGCGGACCGCACGGACGGCAACACCCTGTCCCGCCTGGCGCTGCTCGCCCAGGTGCACGACCTGCCCGAACTGGCCGAGCGGGCCTGCGAGGCGGCCATCGGCTGGCAGCCCTCCCTCACCTATCACGACGGCCCGGCCCGGAGCGTGCACTGTGTGCCCGGCGGCGGTGAACTCCTCGTCGACGACGAGGGCGAGGTGCAGCACCGGTCCGCCGACGCCCAGCCCACGTCCTGGCACCACCTCGCCCTGACCTGGCGCCGCGACCTGGTGACCACCACCACCCTGGTGGACGCGGGCGGCCCCGCCCTGCTCGCCGGTGAGGCCTCGGGCCGGGCCTGGATCCAGCGCATGGACGGCGTGGGCCAGGAGTTCGACGATCTGGAGCTGGACTGCCCGCTGGTCGCCTGCCGGATGACCGAGGCCGGCCTGCTGTTCGCGGGCACCGAGGGCTGGCAGTGGCGGCAGGGCGGGGTCAACGGCCCGGTCGTGCCCAGGGACCGGCTGCGCTTCGGCGGCGCGACGGCCGCCGTGTGCGAGGGCGTCCCCCATGTCGCGGCGCGCACCGCGCGCGAGGTCACTGTCTGGCACGCCGACGGCGCCTTCCGGCACACCTACCGGCCGGACCAGAAGCTCGGCCTGACCGCCATCGCCTCCGACGACGAGGGCGTCTACACCGGCGCGGGCGACGGCACCGTCGTGTGGACGTCCTGGGACGGCGCCTTCACCGAGGACGTCACCCGGCACACCAGCCAGGTCACCCAGCTGCATGTGCGCACCACAGGCCCCGACGGTCCGCTGCTGGTCAGCGCGGGCAACAGGGGCGACATCAGGCTGACGCCGCTGCGCGACGGGGGCAGGCCGTACGACCTCGTCCTCGGCCTCGACGTCAGCTCGGTGGACGTCGACGCGCGAGGACAGCTCGTCGTCGGCACCAGCGCGGGCGTGGTCCGCATCGCCCGCTGAACAGCAAGCGGCGGGTCCCGGGGCGCGCCGATCGAGGAGGACACCGTGAGCATTGCGGAGGCCGGAACGTACACCGGGCGGCGGGAGAGCGCGCTGGAGTACGAACTGCGCATGGCGCTGCACGCCCTGGCCAGTGCCCTGGCGCCCATACCGGCGGACGTGACCCGCGTCGAGCAACTGCTGCGGACGGTGATCGACCTCGGCGAACGCACGCTGCGCACGGGAGCGCTCCCCGAACGTCCCTTCGAGTACGCCGGCGAGGCCCGGCCCGTCGGCGCGGGTGCGCTGCTCGCCGAGTACCTCGACAACGGCAGCACCGAACTCGCGCCCTTCGTGGCACGGCTGGACAACGGGCTCCTCGAGGAGCTCGCCGGGCTGGTCACCGACGCGGAGAAGTCCCCGAACACGACGGTGCCCGCGCAGCGCCTGGCCGTGACCGCCGAGGAGGTCCCGCTCCTGCTGGACCCGGTCGACGACTGGTACACCGCCGCCCGTGCCACCGTCGCCTTCGCCGCGCCCGCCACCGCCGCCGCCCGCGGCGCCGCACGTGCGGTCCGGCCGGCCTGGACCGCGCTGTCGCATTCCGCCGAGGCCGAGGTGGAACGCGCCCTCGCCACCGCCCGGCAGCTCGTCGTCGACGTGGGCCGCGCCCAGCCGCCCGCCGTCACCGTCTCCGTCGACGTGCTCGGCGCGGCCAACCCCTCCCAGGTCGCTCCGCATGCCTGCGCCGCCGCCGTGGCCCTGACCTACCTCGCCCATGAGGGCGGTCTGCCCACCCCCGCCCAGCTCGGTGTGCTCCCGCTGGCCGGATGTGCCGACGGCAGCATCTGGCGGCCGTACGACCGCGTCGAACGCACCGCGGCCGTCGCCACCGAGGCCGGACTGCGCCGGCTGTGGCGCGACGAGCGCGGCTGGCGGCTGGAGAACGACGCCGACACCGACCCCACGCTGGAGGGCGCCGCCCGGCTGCTGTGGGGCGAGAGCTGGGAGCGGACCCGCCGCCGCTGGGCCCAGGAGACCCTCGACGTCAACGAGTGGAGCCTGCTGCACAGCACAGGCGAGGACGACGACTGGCTGCGCGGCGACGGCACCCCGCTGGTCGCCCTGAACCAGGCGGAGCTGCTCGCCGCCCATCTGCGCAAGTGGAACACCGCCCGCGTCATCCAGTCGGGCACCCGCAACAGCGGCAAGAGCGTGTGCGCCCGCCAGCTGGTCACCAAGCTGGAAGCCCTCCAGTGGCAGACGGTCGTCATCTCGCCGCGGCAGCGCCATCTGCCCACCGACGGCAGCCTGCGCGGCATCGTGCGGGCCGCGCTCATCGACGCCGCCGTGGTGCCCGGACGCCCCACCCTCGTTGTCCTGGAGGACCTGCACCCCCTCAACGACGGCCGGGTCGGCGAGGCCCTGGAGTCCCTCGGTGACCTCAAGGTCGGAGTGCTCGCGCTCACCCGCTACGTCGACGGCGCCACCAGCAACTGGGAGAGCAACGGCGTCATCGGGCACATGACCCCGCTGCCCCCCGACGAGATCCCCGACTTCGCCCACCGGCTGGTCAGGACGTACCCCAAGGTCTACGGGGCACCCGGCGGCGACGCCGACATCACCCTCGCGGTCGACGCCGCCCAGGGCGATCTGAGCGTCCTGGTGGAGCTGCTGCGCGACGGTGTCGGCGCCGGCCCGGCGCCGGACACCGGGCGCTGGGAGGCCGCCGCGCGCGTGATGCGCGCGCGGGCCGAAGGTGTCTGCGCCGGCCTCGGCGACGAGGCCCGTACGGCGGTGTGCCGGCTCGCGGCGGTCTCGATGGTGGACGACGGCGTCCCCGTCGCCCAACTGGCCGCCGTACCGCGGGAGACACTCACCGCACTGGGCGTCACCGAGTACCGCGGGCTCGCCCGGATCCCCAGCGAGGTGCGCGCGGAGGCCGTCCTCGTGTGTGCCGGCGGCGACGAACCGCTCGTCGGCCTGCTGCTCTCCCACCTGGAGAGCTTTGTGATCGACATCCTCCAGGAGGAGAACGGTCACGAGCGGGTGCGTGCCCTGCTCGCCAACCGGGCCGCCTACGCCCCTCTGCAGTTCGCCGACCTGCTGGACCGGGAGCCCGTCCGCAGGGCTCTCGCCGACTGGGCCGCCATGGCGCCGGCGCCCACCGCGCTGCGCCTGCTGCGGCTGTGCGGGCGGCGGAGCAAGTCGGACTGGATCGGCGCGGCCCTGTCGCCCGTCGTCACCCGGATCCCCACCACCCCCGGCCTGGCCGTGCGCGACCTGACCACCGCGCTGAAGTCGCTGTGGGACCACGAGTACCAGATGCCCGGCACCGAGGTTGCCGACCTGCTCACCTGGATCGGCCAGGAGCAGGACGGCGGCCTCGACGCGGTGCTCGCGCGGCCCGCCACCGTCCGGGACCGCTACCAGTTCGCCCGCTCCCTGCTGCGCCTCGCCGGCGACGACACCGTCCCCGTCGGCACCGTCTGCACCTGGCTGAAGAACCGGGCCGACGCCCTGGTCCGAGGGGCGAACCCGCAGCGGCCCGAGGATCTGATCAACATCCGCAAGCTGGACGACCTGATCCACCGCTGGTCCCGGGAGGCGGAGGGCCCGAGCCCCGAACTCGGCACCCAGCTGCGCCCGCTGGAGAAGCCGGGCGTGTCGATCCTGGACCACAACAAGCCCACCCGCGAGACGCCGCTGGCCGCCGTACTGGCCTGGATGTCCCTCTATCTGCACTACCGCAGCGCGGACAGCTGGGACGACCTGATCAAGGAGTACGAGGGCCAGCTCAAGGCCGGTCTGGCGCACGCCGACGCGATCCAGATCAGCAGCGCCCTGCACGACCTGGCCCGCAACAACCGCGGCCTGTGCAACCGCCTGCTGAACAACCTCCAGCCCGGCAAGGCGCTGGCGCGGGTCCTGCGTGCCGCCACCCCGGCAGAGGCGGCCATCCTCATCTCCACCGTGCGCAACATCCACGGCGCCACCATCAAGGGCCTGCTCTACCGGGGCGCCGCCGGTGGCAGCCCCACGGCCGACCCGGAACTCGCCCGCGACCTCGCCAGGTCCATCGACCACAAGGACGGACGCGGCGCCGGCATGCTCCTCAGCAGTGTCGCCAAGGCCGACGATCTGTACTGCGACACCCGCGACGGCTTCGGCCACCGGCTGGCCACCGAACTCGGGCCGGAGTTCGCCCGCAAGGTCATGAAGCACGAGCGCCGGCCCGCCGTGACCTACTACTTCCTGCGCGGCCTGTGGGAGGCCGGCGCCGACTACCGGGGCGAACTGGAGGAGCACGCCCTGGACCTGGTCGTCTCCAGTATCCAGGCGCAGCGCGGCACGGCCCGCCCGTGGGGTCCGCGCCTCGCCATGCTGCTGATCGAGGACGACTACTTCGGCCAGCGCTTCCTGGAGCGGCTCGCCGAACGCCTCGACAGCCGCCTGCTCGTCGACCGTATGCGCAACGCCTCGCTCGATCCGCAGAGCATGGTCCACACCCACCGGCTCGGCCTCGCCCTCGACCCGGACATCGGCAAGGAGTTCGCCAAGCGGGTCGAGCTGGACCGGGCCGTGGACACCAAGGTGAAGTGGGGCGCCGGTGACGTGGCGCAGAAGCTCCAGGTGATGGCGAGCACCCTGCGCGCGGGCGGCCGGCAGGGCGCGGCCTCCCTGGTGCTCAAGGTCTTCCGCGAGGTCAACCCGCAGTGGGACTGGGCACGCCGGCTGCACGACGTACGCGGCATCGGCGCCTTCACCACGGGCCTGAGCCAGCTGCGCAAGGTGGCCCCGCACGAGGCCGCGACCGCCGTGAAGGAACTGAGCACCCCGCAGGGCGACCAGGAGATCTCGTATCTCACCGATCTGCTGATCCGCAGTGTCGTCCACCCGCCCATCGCCGCCGACCTGCTGAGCGTGCTGGAGCGCTGCCAGCCCGGCCTCGGCAGGAGGGAACTGGCGTCCCTGCGCACCTCGCGGGGCAGCCGCTGGGCCACCTTCACCGAGATCTTCAAGTTCGGCCAGGACCCCATCACCCAGGGCGACGTCGGCCGCAAGCTCGCCCGGCTCGGCGTGGTCCCGGCCACCGAGCCCAAGGCGTGGATGCGGACCCTGGTCAACGACGTGTGGCACTCCACGCTGCACCTGCTGGCCAGCCCCCGCGCCATCACGGAGATCCTGCTGCTCAGCTACACCTGGCAGCCCCAGTGGGGCGAGCAGCTCGCCGAGACCGTCAACCAGGACCGGCTGCTGCGCCGTCTGACCCTGCGCATGCGGGCCGACCTGCGGGAGCTGCCCGCACTGGTGACGGGCCTGTGGCTGACCGGCCGGGACGACATCGTGGAGGAGATCGTCCGCGATCTGCGCCGGGTGGAACCCGCCGTGATCGTCGAGGCGATGGGTCTCGACGGCTCTGGCCCTCTGCTCAAGTCCCTGCGCCACGCCCAGCAGCCGGTGGAGTTCCTGCTCCCCGCGGTCGGAGGGCTGCTGGACCGCACGCTCCGGCGTCCGCTGGCGGTCGACGCCGAGAAGCACTGGACGCAGATCGGCTGGGCCGCGCAGGCGCTCGCCGACTGCGGCGGCGGGGAGTACCTGCCCCGCACCGAGCCCGCGCTGCGCCCGAACACCACCGCCTACCCGGCCGCGGTCGCCTGGGCCACCGCCTGGCTGCCGCGCACCGACTGGTCGGACGCCGCGGCCGCCGAGGCGCTGGACGCCTTTGCCCGCGAGGGCACCGCCCACTGGCACTCGCGGGACGCCTGCATGGCCCTGATCACGGCGGCCCGGCTGGGCCGGGTCCCAGCCGGCCTGCCCCTCGCCACGCACTGGCTGACGGCCACGGACGCGGGCCCCGAGCTGATCACCCTGCTGTGCCGGGAGGCGGACACCACGCCCGCCGTCACCGCGCACCTCAGGACCGCCGTGGTCTCCGGCCGGCTGCGCGGGCTGGTGAAGGCGCCCGGGGTGTCGACCCACACCGCCTACGAGGAACTGAAAAAGGAGATCAAGCGCCTCTGCCCGCCGCCCGTGACCCCGACTCCGGGGCCGCGACCGGGACTTGGGCTGTGAGCGGGGACCGCTGAGCCGGGCACCCGTCCGGTCGCGGACCGTGTCGCTGTTGGGCCGAACGGGTGACTTGGCGTAAGAATTGGCCGTGCAGGCGATGAGTGCGAGTCAGATCGGGGGGAGCCGGTGAACAGCCACGATGTCACCGATGAACAGTGGGAAGGGCTCGCCCAGGTCGTGCCGCTGCGTGGTCGCGACGCATGGCCGTCGTCGGTGGGCCACCGGGCCCTGCCGGAGGCGGTGACCGAGACCCGGCGCCGTTTCGTGGTGCTCCGGGTCAATGTCTTCGCGGACGCGCGTGAGGTGGCCGAGACCCTGATGGCCGGCATCCCGGTGCTGCTCGACCTCACCGGCGCGGAGAGCGACACCGCCAAGCGTGTGCTCGACTTCAGCACCGGTGTGGTCTTCGGCCTGTCCAGCGGGATGCACCGGGTGGACCGCAATGTGTTCCTGCTGACGCCGCCCGGCACCGAGGTGCGGGGGCTGATGGAGAGCGCGGGGGTCCCCGGCGTGTGACGGGGGTACCCCTGTGGTCGCCCGATCGTAGGAAGGCCGGGTTCCCGGCGTGTGACGCGGGTGCCCCTGTGGGCGCCCGATCGTAGGAAGGCCGGGTTCCCGGCGTGTGACGCGGATGCTCCCGTGGTCGCCCGATCGTAGGAAGGTCGGGCTTCCCGGCGTGTGACGCCGGTGTCCCCGTGGTCGCCCGATCGTAGGAAGGTCGCCCGGGTGGAACGGTTCGCCTGACGGCGGAGCCATACGGTCCGGATATGGCCGTACCCCCCGGATCCCCCTTCCTCCCGCCGTCCCGCACGGCGCGTTCCCGTCCCGAGTCCGTCCCGCTGCCCCGCGCGGCGGGCCCGGACGAGGGCATCGCCTCCCGCGCCCGAGAGACGCCGCCCGAACCGGCCGGCGACTTCGGCGCACCGCCGCGGACGGCGGCACCCGGGTCCTCACTCCCGCCCGCCGACGGCCAGGACCTGCGGCCCCGGCTCACCGAGCTGCGGCTGTCCGCGTTCGCCGGGCACCGCGGCGCCTCGTTCCCGCTCGGTTCCTGCACCCTGTTCGCCGGGCCCAGCGGCAGCGGGAAGACCACCGCGCTGCGTGCCTACGAGGCGCTGGCCCGGCTCGGCGGCGGGGCCGGGCTGTACGACGTCTTCCCCGACCCGGATTCCTGTGTGCCCGAGCGGGCCCGGCCCGACGCCCAGGGGCGGCGCGGATTCCGCATCGGCTGCACGGCCGACGGCCCCGAGGGCCCGGTGCGGCTCGACGTCGCCGTGCAGGCGGAGCCCGAACTGCGTGTCGTGGGGGAGCGGCTGAGCGCCGACGGGGTGGTGCTGCTGGAGACCGCCCTGCGCGACCCCGGCCGGCCCGTCGTGCACGCCGCCTGGCACACCGCGGGCAGCGCGCCCGTCACCCGGGCCCCGCTGCCCGACGACCGGCTCGGCACCGCGCTGCTCCCGCTGCGCGTGGCGGGCCGGACGGACGGGCAGCGCCGGGTGCTGGCGGCCGCGGAGCAGATGGTGGTGGCGCTGCGCTCGGTGTTCGCCTGCGACCCCCGGGCCGGCCGGATGCGCGAGCCGGTGCCGAACGGGCCCGGGCTGCTGCTGCCCGGCTGCGACAACCTCGCCGACGTGGTGTGGCGCACCCGCGCCGAGTGCGGGCGGCGCCATGCCCGGTTCGTCACGGCCGCCCGTGCCGGGTGCGCCGGACCCGTGCTGGACGTCCTCGCCGAGTCCGACGGCCGGGGCACGGTGCGGGCCCTGCTGGACCGGGGCGCAGGGTCGCGCACCGAACTCGGCAGGCTGGGCGACGGCGAACTGCGCTACCTCGCCCTCGCGCTGGTCCTGCTCACCGGGCCCGGCGTGCTGGACGCCGACCCGCCCGGCGAGGTGCCCGACGCGATGCGCGCGCTCACCGTGCTGGCGGACGGCTTCGACCGCTCGCTCGACCCCCGTCAGCGGACCGAACTGCTCCGGCTCGCCGCGCGGATGTCCCAGCAGGGTCACATCCGGTGCGTCGGCGCGGTGAGCGACGCGTCCTGGGCGGCGGAGGTGCCCGGTGTGACAGTGGTACACCTGGACAGGTGACAGACGATCAGCGGCCGCCGGACGTGGCCGGACTCCAGCGCAGGCTCGCCGCGTTCGCGGCCGCGCGCAACTGGCAGCCGTACCACACCCCCAAGAACCTGGTCGCCGCGCTCAGCGTCGAGGCCTCCGAACTGGTCGAGATCTTCCAGTGGTTGACCCCCGAGGAGTCGGCCCGGGTGATGGACGACCCCGACACGGCGCACCGGGTCACCGACGAGGTGGCCGACGTGCTGGCGTATCTGCTCCAGCTGTGCGAGGTGCTCGGCGTCGACCCGCTGGCGGCCCTCGACGCGAAGATCGACCGCAACGAGCTCCGTTTCCCGCCCCCTTGAGGGTCGACAGCCGCTGAGGAAACCACTCCACTTTCACTCTCCGCAGTCAAAATCCGACCTGAATCCGAATTGTTGTCCACAGATTTCCGTCTTCCTCTGGCTTTTCGTCGCACACGCCCTCACTCTGGGTAGTGAGCAGTGGAGTTCGGGCGGGCGGGTGCGGAGCACACGTCCGGACAGACGGGGGCAGCGCATGGACGCGGTGCGGCTCATCCTGACGAGCAGGCGCGCCCTGGCGGGGAGCGGCGAGGAGCACCAGATCATGGTGGAGGTGTGGCAGGCGCAGTCACTGGCCCAGGCGATCGGCAGCCGCCTGGCGGTCTTCGGCCCGCCGCAGTTGCGGGGCGAGGCGCTGGGCCTGACCGAGCTGGCGGGCCGCGGCTGCGGAGTCCTGGGCCAACCGGAGCTGGGACCGGGCGAACTGCGCGCCGCCCAGCTGACCGACCTCGGCGACGCCCGCCAGGCCCTTCTCGGCCTGGGCGGCCTCCTCGGCGAGGTGGGCATCGCCCTGGTGGGCGTCGCCAGCACCGCCGCGGACGAGGGCACGTACTGGCAGTGCATGGAGGCGATCGACGCGGCGGACGAGTCGAGAGACCGGGTCCTGGAGATGCTCAGACGCCTGGCCGACGGCGAGGAGGCCCTGGCCGCGACGTCCTAGACACGCCGCACGACGTCCTGGACACGCCGCACGACGTCCTGGACACGCCGCACGACGTCCTGGACACGCCGCACGACGTCCTGGACGCCCGGTGCGACGTCCTTCCCGCCGGGGGCATCTGCTGAAGCAGCCCCTTCGGCCCGGCTCCCTCGGACATCCACGGCCTCCGCCCCCCTGCGCACCGGACGGTCCGGCCCGCTCCGCCCGAGCCGACGATCATCGTCGGGGCGGGTCACGGTGCAGGATGGGGCGTATGGATCTACGCATCTTCACCGAGCCCCAGCAGGGCGCCACGTACGACACCCTGCTCGCCGTGGCCAAGGCCACGGAGGAGCTCGGCTTCGACGCCTTCTTCCGTTCCGACCACTATCTGAAGATGGGTTCCGTCGACGGACTCCCCGGCCCCACCGACGCCTGGATCACCCTCGCCGGACTGGCCCGCGAGACCAGGCGCATCCGGCTCGGCACCCTGATGACCGCGGCCACCTTCCGGCTGCCCGGCGTGCTCGCCATCCAGGTCGCCCAGGTCGACCAGATGTCCGGCGGCCGGATCGAACTCGGCCTGGGCGCGGGCTGGTTCGAGGAGGAGCACACCGCGTACGGCATCCCCTTCCCCAAGGAGAAGTTCGGCCGGCTGGAGGAGCAGCTGGAGATCGTCACCGGACTGTGGGCCACCCCGCCCGGCAAGACCTACGACTTCCACGGCACCCACTACGACCTCAGCGACTCGCCCGCCCTGGCCAAGCCCGCCCAGGGCAAGGTCCCCGTCCTGATCGGCGGCCACGGCGCCACCCGCACCCCGCGGCTGGCCGCCCGGTACGCGGACGAGTTCAACATGCCCTTCAGCTCTGTCGAGGACACCGACCGGCAGTTCGGCCGGGTCCGCGCCGCCGCCGAGGCAGCGGGCCGTGAGGCCGACGACCTCGTCTACTCCAACGCCCTCGTCGTCTGCGTCGGCAGGGACGAGCGGGAGATCGCCCGACGGGCCGCCGCGATCGGCCGCGAGGTGGGCGAGCTGCGCGCCAACGGCCTGGCGGGCTCCCCGGCCGAGGTCGTCGACAAGATCGGCCGCTACGCCGCGGTCGGCTCCAGCCGCGTCTACCTCCAGATGCTCGACCTTCACGACCTGGACCACCTGGAGCTGATCGCCTCCCAGGTGCAGCCGCAACTGCCGTGACCCCTGCCGGAGGTCCGGACGGCAGCCCCCCCCACGTCGGCCGCAACCCCGGCGAGAGGTCCGCACGCAGCCCCGCACTCCGGCCACAACCCCGGCGAGAGGCGCCGTGGACGGGCCCGGAAACCGCCCCGGAATAACCGAAGGCGCCGGTCACAGCCCTGTGCGACAGTAGAGCCGTCGTCCTGCCGAGCCCCCAGGATCACCGCGTCCCGGGGGCTTCGCCACGTACGGCACCACTCACTGTCCATTGGCCTGAGAGGCCCCGCCCATGTTCCTGACGATCACCACCACCGGCACGGCCGAACGCCCCGCCACCGACCTCGGTTTCCTGCTGCACAAGCATCCCGAGAAGGCCCAGGCGTTCTCCACGTCCTACGGCACCGCGCACGTCCTCTACCCCGAGGCGAGCGAGCAGCGCTGCACGGCCGCGCTGCTGCTGGAGGTCGACACGGTGGCGCTGGTCCGCAGGGGCAAGGGCCGGGGCGGCGCGCCCGACGCCGCGCTCGCCCAGTACGTCAACGACCGCCCGTACGCGGCGTCCTCGCTGCTCGCGGTCGCCCTCAGCGCCGTCTTCTCCAGCGCCATGCGCGGGGCGTGCCACGCCCGCCCCGAGCTGCCGGAGCAGCCGCGGCCGCTGAGGATCGAAGTGCCCGCGCTGCCCGCCCGGGGCGGCCCGGCACTCGTCCGCGGGCTGTTCGAGCCGCTCGGCTGGACCGTCACCGCCGATCCGATCGCCCTGGACGGCGAGTTCCCCGAATGGGGCGACTCGCGCTACGTCCGCCTGGTGCTCGAGTCGGAGTCGCTCACCCTCGCCGAGGCACTGCGGCACCTGTACGTCCTGCTGCCGGTGCTGGACGACGCCAAGCACTACTGGGTCGCCCCGGACGAGGTCGACAAGCTGCTGAGGGTCGGCGAGGGCTGGCTGCCCGGCCACCCCGAGCACAAGCTGATCACCAGCCGCTACCTCTCGCGCCGCTGGTCGCTGACCCGCCAGGCGCTGGAACGCCTGGAACTGGTCCGGCTCGCCGAGGCCGACGACAGCGAGGTCGAGGACCTCGACAACGCGGTCGGGGCGGAGACCGAGGAGGAGGAGCGGCCCACCCCGCTCGCCGTGCGGCGCCGGGAGGCCATTCTGGACCGGCTGCGCGCGTCCGGCGCCACCCGGGTGCTCGATCTCGGCTGCGGACAGGGCCAGTTGGTGCAGGCGCTGCTCAAGGACGTCCGCTACACCGAGATCGTCGGCGTGGACGTGTCGGTGCGGGCCCTGACCATCGCCTCCCGGCGGCTGAAGCTGGACCGCATGGGCGAGCGCCAGGCCTCCCGCGTCCGGCTGATGCAGGGCTCGCTCGCGTACACCGACAACCGGCTCAAGGGCTACGACGCCGCCGTGCTCAGCGAGGTCGTCGAGCACGTCGACCTGCCCCGGCTGCCCGCCCTGGAGTACGCGGTGTTCGGCGCGGCCCGCCCGAGGACCGTGCTCGTCACCACACCGAACGTCGAGTACAACGTCCGCTGGGAGAGCCTCCCGGCCGGGCACACCCGCCACGCCGACCACCGTTTCGAGTGGACCCGCGAGGAGTTCCGCGCCTGGGCCGCCACGACCGCCGAACGGTACGGCTACGCAGTGGAGTTCGTCCCCGTGGGACCAGAGGACCCCGAGGTGGGACCGCCCACCCAGATGGCCGCGTTCACGCTGTCGGACAAGGAGGAGAAGGCCGCATGACCGAGACGAACGAGCCCCGCCCGCAGGGACGCACCCTGCCCGTCACCGACCTCTCCCTCGTCGTGCTCGTCGGCGCCTCCGGCTCCGGCAAGTCCACCTTCGCCCGGCGCCACTTCAAGCCGACCGAGGTGATCTCCTCCGACTTCTGCCGGGGCCTGGTCTCCGACGACGAGAACGACCAGAGCGCCACCAAGGACGCCTTCGACGTCCTGCACTACGTCGCGGGCAAGCGCCTCGCGGCCGGCCGCCGCACGGTCGTGGACGCCACCAGCGTCCAGTCCGACTCCCGCAAGCAGCTGATCGCCCTGGCCCGGCAGCACGACGTGCTGCCCGTCGCGATCGTCCTCGACGTGCCGGAGGAGGTGTGCGCCGAACGCAACGCGGCCCGCACCGACCGCGCGGACATGCCGCGCCGGGTCATCCAGCGGCACATCCGCGAACTGCGCCGTTCCGTACGGCACCTGGAGCGCGAGGGCTTCCGCAAGGTGCACGTCCTGCGCGGCGTCGAGGAGGTCGAGCGGGCCACCGTCGTCACCGAGAGGCGCTTCAACGACCTGACCCACCTCACCGGCCCCTTCGACATCGTCGGCGACATCCACGGCTGCGCCGCCGAACTGGAGTCCCTGCTCACCAAACTGGGCTACGTCGACGGCACGCACCCGGAAGGCCGTACGGCCGTGTTCGTCGGCGACCTCGTCGACCGCGGGCCGGACAGCCCCGGTGTGCTGCGCCGGGTGATGTCCATGGTCAAGTCCGGTGACGCGCTGTGCGTGCCGGGCAACCACGAGAACAAGTACGGCCGTCACCTCAAGGGCCGCAAGGTCCAGCACACCCACGGACTCGCCGAGACCGTCGAGCAGATGGCGGGCGAGAGCGAGGAGTTCAAGGCCGAGGTACGGGAGTTCATCGACGGGCTCGTCAGCCACTACGTCCTGGACGGCGGACGCCTGGTGGTCTGCCACGCCGGTCTGCCGGAGAAGTACCACGGCCGCACCTCGGGCCGGGTGCGCTCGCACGCGCTGTACGGCGAGACGACCGGAGAGACCGACGAGTTCGGGCTGCCGGTGCGCTACCCGTGGGCGGAGGACTACCGCGGCCGCGCCGCCGTGGTCTACGGCCACACCCCGGTCCCGCAGGCCACCTGGCTGAACAACACCATCTGCCTGGACACCGGCGCGGTGTTCGGCGGCAAGCTCACCGCGCTGCGCTGGCCGGAGCGGGAACTGGTCGACGTACCGGCCGAGAAGGTCTGGTACGAGCCGGCCAGGCCGCTGCGGTCGGAGGCGCCCGGCGGACAGGACGGGCGGCCGCTGGACCTGGCGGACGTCAACGGGCGTCGTGCCGTCGAGACCCGGTACCAGGGGCGGGTCGCCGTCCGCGAGGAGAACGCGGCCGCCGCCCTGGAGGTCATGAGCCGCTTCGCGGTCGACCCGAGGCTGCTCCCGTACCTGCCGCCGACCATGGCCCCGACCCCCACCAGCCGGGTGGAGGGCTACCTGGAGCACCCGGCGGAGGCCTTCGCGCAGTACGCGGCGGACGGGGTCGGGCGGGTCGTGTGCGAGGAGAAGCACATGGGCTCGCGTGCCGTGGTCCTGGTGTGCAGGGACGCGGACGCGGCCCGGGAGCGGTTCGGTGTCGACGGGCCGTCGGGCTCGCTCTACACCCGCACCGGACGGCCGTTCCTCACCGACGGGGCGATGACCGAGGAGATCCTCGGCCGGGTGCGGACCGCGATCGGCGAGGCCGGGCTGTGGGACGAACTCGCCACCGACTGGATGCTGCTGGACGCCGAGCTGATGCCGTGGTCGCTGAAGGCGTCCGCGCTGCTCAGGTCGCAGTACGCGGCCGTCGGCGCCGCGTCCTCGGCCGTCTTCCCCGGCGCGCTGGCCGCGCTCGAGGGCGCGGCGGAGCGCGGGGTCGACGTCGGCGAACTGCTGGCCCGCCAGCGGGAACGCGCCTCGGACGCCGCCGCGTTCACGGCCGCCTACCGCCGCTACTGCTGGACCACGGACGGCCTGGACGGCGTGCGCCTCGCGCCCTTCCAGATCCTCGCGGTCCAGGGCCGCAGCCTGGCCGGACTCCCGCACGACGAGCAACTCGCCCTGCTGGACCGCCTCGTGGAGCACGACTCCACGAGCCTGCTGCGGACCACCCGACGGCTGTACGTCGACACCGGCGACGCCGAGTCGGTCGCGGCGGGTATCGACTGGTGGCTGGAGATGACCGGCCGCGGCGGCGAGGGCATGGTCGTCAAGCCGGTCGGCGCCGTGGTCCGCGACGCCAAGGGACGGCTGGTGCAGCCCGGCGTCAAGTGCCGCGGCCGCGAGTACCTGCGGATCATCTACGGCCCGGAGTACACCCGCCCCGACAACCTCACCCGGCTGCGGCAGCGCTTCCTGAACCACAAGCGCTCACTCGCCCTCCGCGAGTACGCGCTCGGCCTGGAGGCCCTGGACCGCCTGGCCGAGCGCGAGCCGCTGTGGCGGGTGCACGAGGCGGTGTTCGGGGTGCTGGCGCTGGAGTCGGAGCCGGTGGATCCGCGGTTGTGAGCCGCCCGGCTCCGGCGGGCCGGCACGCCAGAGCGATCGATTCCGGCCGTGGGTGACCGATACGGGATCCCTTGGCCGGCGTCGGCCAGGGGACCATCTCCTGATTCCCGGCCCCGGCCCCGACCGGGGTCGGTGATCCGTGATTCCCTGATGAACCGCAACCGGGCCGGGCCTCGCGCCGCCTGCCGGCCCGGCCGGAACGGCTGCGGCCGCGCGGGCGCGGGCCGTCGTAGGGCGCGGAACACAGGCGGCAGAACGCAAGGAGCAGACGCCAAAGGCAGAACGCAGCCTCACCCCACCAACCGCAACCGCTCCCCACACACCCCGACCTCCACCCCCTGCCCCCACGTCAGTTCCAGCGCGTCCGCCTCGATGCCGTCGCCGAAGACGATGAGGCGTTCGGACTCGACGGTCAGCCGGAGCCTGCGGGAGGCGGGGAGTTCGCCCGCGACCAGGGAGGTCCCGGTGGCGGGGGAGGGCCAGGCCTCGCGGACGAACCACAGCAGCCGGTCCTCGGTCGGCGCGGGCAGCGGGAGCCGCGCGCCCCGTTCCTGCCAGACGGACCGCAGCCACCCGGTCGCGCCGGTACCCGTGCCGACCAGCACCCCCGAGGAGGCCTGGGCCTCGACGACACCCCCGTCGTCCTCCAGGTCCAGGCGGTAGCGGGCGGTCTGGTGGCCGGCCGCGCCGAGGTAGATCTCGTTCAGCGCGACCAGCCGCTGGGTGTCGTCCGCGACGGCCTCGACCATGGTGAGCTCCTCGGCGGCCGGGCCCCCGGTGAGCAGCGCGGCGGTGTCCTCGGGGCGGTGGCGGACCAGGACGCCGGGGTTGCGGCCGGGGTCGGTGTCGATGCCGACGACCGGCTGCCCGGCGAGGTACTTGGCGACGTTCGCCACCAGCCCGTCCTGGCCGACCACGACCACGACGTCCTCCGGCGCGAACAGGAACCGGTCCAGGTCGGCCCGCTCCACCCGGGCTTGCCGCCAGGCCGCCGGCACCGCGGCGGCCACCTGCGCGAGCGCCCGGTGCGTACGGCGGTGCCGCTCGGCGACCTCCTCGATGTCCCGGCCCCGGGAGGCGAGGAAGAACGCGGCCTGGCCGTGGGTGCCGTGCCGGGCGACGAGCTCCTCGTACTCGGTGGTGCGGTGCACGAGGACCGCCCGGGGCGCGAGGCTCATGCTCCGTCCCGGCCGCTCACACCCAGCCTGGCGAGCAGGCCGGTGAGCACGTCGGGAGTGATGGTGACGCTCTCGATGCTGGGCAGGTTCTCGGCGAGCCGCGTGCCCGTGAGGGCGTGCAGGGTGGCCACGCCGTCCACCCCGGCGTCGGCGTGCACCCGCAGCCAGGCGGCCTGGGCCTGCGCCCGCGCCTCGCCGACCTCCCGCGCGCTCTCCGCCTCGGCCCGCGCCAGCCGTACGGCCCGCGCCGCCTCCGCCTCGGCGAGCTGCGCGGTGCGCCTGGCCTCGGCCTCGGTGAGCCGCAGCGACCGATCGGCCTCCGCCTCGGCCAGCTTCACCGACCGCGCGGCCTCCGCCTCCGCCAGCTTCACCGAGCGAGCCGCCTCCGCCTCCGCCAGCCGCACGGTCCGCGCGGCCTCCGCCTGGGCCCGTACGGCGTCCGCGGCCGCGGCCTCCTCCGCCTCCCGGCGGGCGTTGGTGCCGCGCTGCTCGACCAACTGCTCCTCGCGGCGGGCCAGTTCGATCTTGCTGGCGAGCTCGTTCTCGGCGATGGCGCGTTCGCGCTCGACGGCCACGGCCCGGCGCTCGTAGGTCGCGCGGTCCGCCTCCTGCTGGATCTGCTCACGGGCCGGGGTGCGCAGCGCCCGCTCCACCTCGGGCTCCGGACGCAGCGCCATCACGCGTACGGCCACCACCTCGATGCCGGTGGCCGGCAGCCGGGGCTCGGCGGCCAGACCCGCAGCCACCCGCTCGCGCACCGCCGCCACCCCGTCGACCAGGGCCGAGGACAGCGCTGTCCGGGTGAGGACGTCCAGCGCGTGCTGCTGGGCGGTCTCGGTCAGCAGCGTGCCGAGCTGCTCCAGCGGGGTGCCGCGCCAGGCGCCGGTGTCCGGGTCGACGGAGAAGTCCAGGCGTGCGGCGGCCAGCGCCGGGTCGGCGATACGGAAGGTGACGGTCGCCTGCACGGCGACGTCCTGGAAGTCGGAGGTGCGGGCGTGGAAGGTCATCGCCAGTTCGCGGTCGTCGACCGGGACCTCGGACAGGGCGGCGGTCAGCGGCCGGAACCAGAAGCTCAGCCCCGGCCCGTCGTGCACCAGGCGGCCCGAGCGGTGGTGGCGGATGTGCGCCGTGGGTGCGCCCCGCAGATGGCGCCAGCCAAGGCGCCGCGTGATGTCGGCCATGTGAGCCCCCCTCGCCAGTTTTCGTCATGGAGACGATAAAACGGAGGGCCGGTTGTCGTCAAGGGGACGAGAACAAGCGGGTACGGAAACGCGCGAGAAGCGGGTGAAGGCGGTCGCGGGTGGTCAGGATGGAGACATGGGATTCCAAGTCGACTCCGAGGCCGGGCGGCTGCGCCGCGTCATCCTTCACCGGCCGGATCTCGAGCTCAAAAGGCTCACCCCCAGCAACAAGGACGCCCTGCTCTTCGACGACGTGCTCTGGGTGCGCCGGGCGCGTGCCGAGCACGACGGGTTCGCCGATGTGCTGCGCGACCGGGGCGTCGCCGTGCATCTCTTCGGGGACCTGCTCACCGAGGCCCTGGAGATCCCGGTGGCCCGCGCGCTCGTCCTCGACCGGGTGTTCGACGAGAAGGAGTACGGCCCGCTGGCCACCGACCATCTGCGGGCCGAGTTCGAGTCGTTGCCGGCCCGGGAACTGGCCGAGGCGCTGGTCGGCGGCATGACAAAGCGGGAGTTCCTGGAGGGGCACGCGGAGCCGGTCTCCGTGCGCTTCCACGCCATGGACCTCGACGACTTCCTGCTGGACCCCCTGCCCAACCACCTCTTCACCCGGGACACCTCCGCCTGGATCTACGACGGCGTCTCCATCAACGCCATGCGCTGGCCCGCCCGGCAGCGCGAGACCGTGCACTTCGAGGCGATCTACCGGCACCACCCCCTCTTCCGCGACCAGTCCTTCCATCTCTGGTCCGAGGGGCAGGCCGACTACCCGTCCACCATCGAGGGCGGCGACGTGCTGGTCATCGGCAACGGCGCCGTCCTGATCGGCATGAGCGAGCGGACCACCCCGCAGGCGGTGGAGATGCTCGCCCACAAGCTGTTCGCCGCCGGGTCCGCCCGCACGATCGTGGCGCTGGACATGCCCAAGCGGCGCGCCCTGATGCACCTCGACACCGTGATGACCATGGTCGACGGCGATGTCTTCACCCAGTACGCCGGGCTGGGCATGCTCCGCTCGTACACCATCGAGCCGGGCGCCGGCGAGAAGGACCTGAAGGTCACCGACCATCCGCCGGAGCACATGCACCGCGCCATCGCGGCCTCGCTCGGGCTGAACGAGATCCGGGTGCTGACCGCCACCCAGGACGTGCACGCCGCCGAGCGTGAGCAGTGGGACGACGGCTGCAACGTGCTCGCCGTCGAGCCGGGCGTGGTCGTCGCCTACGAGCGGAACTCCACCACCAACACGCATCTGCGCAAGCAGGGCATCGAGGTGATCGAGATCCCGGGCAGCGAACTGGGGCGGGGCCGGGGCGGGCCCCGCTGTATGAGCTGTCCCGTAGAGCGAGACGCTGTGTGAGGGAAGGCGGGAGGGCTGTATAAAAATTCTAGCGGTCGTATAGAATTCCGCAGTCCTACCGCAGTCCTGCCCTCGTATCCCTGGAGCGCCCCATGGCGAATGTCCCGACCGCCCTCGCCGGGCGCGCATTCCTCAAAGAGCTGGACTTCACCGCGGCGGAGTTCCGGGGCCTGGTCGAGCTCGCCGCGGAGCTGAAGGCGGCGAAGCGGGCAGGGGCGGAGCAGCGGCGTCTGACCGGCAAGAACATCGCGCTGATCTTCGAGAAGACCTCGACGCGCACCCGCTGCGCGTTCGAGGTCGCCGCCGCCGACCAGGGCGCCCACACCACCTACCTGGACCCCTCCGGCTCGCAGATCGGGCACAAGGAGTCCGTCAAGGACACCGCCCGCGTCCTAGGCCGGATGTTCGACGGCATCGAGTACCGCGGGGACAGCCAGGCCAAGGTGGAGGAACTGGCCGCGCACGCGGGCGTCCCCGTCTTCAACGGCCTCACGGACGACTGGCACCCCACCCAGATGCTCGCCGACGTGCTCACGATGACCGAGCACAGCGCCAAGCCGCTGGACGCGATCGCCTTCGCCTACCTCGGCGACGCCCGCTTCAACATGGGCAACTCCTACCTGATCACCGGCGCACTGCTCGGCATGGACGTACGGATCGTCGCCCCCAAGACGTACTGGCCCGTCCAGGAGATCGTCGACCGCGCCCAGGAGCTGGCCGAGACCAGCGGGGCCCGCATCACCCTCACCGAGTCCGTCGCGGAGGGCGTGAGCGGCGCGGACTTCGTCGCCACCGACGTCTGGGTCTCCATGGGCGAGCCCAAGGAGGTCTGGGCCGAGCGGATCGCCGCCCTCGTCCCCTACGCCGTGACCATGGACGTGCTGCGCGCCACCGGCAACCCGGACGTGAAGTTCCTGCACTGTCTGCCTGCCTTCCACGACCTCGGCACCAAGGTCGGCCAGGACCTCCACGACATCTACGGCCTGACATCCCTCGAGGTGACCGACGAGGTCTTCGAGTCGGCCCACTCGGTCGTCTTCGACGAGGCGGAGAACCGCATGCACACCATCAAGGCGGTACTGGTCGCGACCATGGCCTGAACGCCCTCCCGGCGATCATGGCCTGACCCGCTCTTCCCGGCGGCCATGACCTGAGCCGCACTCCCCGGCGGCGGCCGGTGAGGCCCCCGCGACCATGGCCCGAGGCAACCATCGGCGTCCGGGGACTTACCCGCGCCTTATGCTGTCCGGCGGCCCGGCCCCACCCCGTCCGAGGCCGTCGCGCGACGACCCCGTCGCACCCCGCACCACCAGAAACGAGCACCACCCGCATGCCCGCTCCCCGTATCAAGTCCCCTGCCCTGCTGGTGGCAGAGTCGGGCGCCGACCGTGAGGGCCACGGTCTGAAGCGCACGATGGGACTGTTCCAGCTCGTCTGCTTCGGCGTCGGCGCGGTCGTCGGCACCGGCATCTTCGTGGGCCTGTCCGACTCGGTCGCCCAGGCCGGACCCGCGGTCGTCGTCTCCTTCGTCCTGGCCGCGATCACCTGTGTGTTCACCGCGTTCGCCTTCGCCGAGCTGGCCGGCGCGATCCCCGTCTCCGGCTCCTCGTACTCCTTCGCCTACGCCACCCTCGGCGAGACCACCGCCTTCCTCATCGGCTGGTGCCTGCTGCTGGAGTACGGCATCTCGATCTCGGCGGTCGCGGTCGGCTGGAGCCAGTACGTCAACGAGCTGCTCGAAAGCCTCCTCGGCGTGCAGCTGCCCGCCGCGCTGTCCGCCGGACCCGGCGAGGGCGGCGTCGCCAACGTCCCGGCCGTGCTGGTCATCGCGATGGCCTCCGCGCTGCTCATCCGCGGGGTGCGCGAGAGCGCGCGGGCGACGGCCGCCATGGCTGTGCTCAAGCTGGTCATCCTGATCGCCTTCTGCGCGATCGGCTACAGCGCCTTCAAGGACGGCAACCTCAGCCCCTTCACGCCGGCCGGCCTCGGCGGCATCGGCGCGGGCACCACCGCCGCGTTCTTCTCCTACATCGGCTTCGACGCGATCACCACCACCGGTGAGGAGGCCAAGAACCCGCGCCGGGACGTGCCGATCGCGATCCTGGTCTGCATGGCCGTCGTCACCCTGCTGTACTGCGCCGTCGCGCTGGCTGCGATCGGGGCCGTCGGCGCCGACGAGGTCGGGGGCCGTCCCGCCGCGCTGTCCCACGTCGTCAACCAGGTCACCGGCTCCACGGTCGGCGGCGGGATCGTCGCCTTCGGCGCGGTCGTCGCCATCGCCTCGGTGGTGCTGGCCGTGATGTACGGACAGACCCGCATCCTGCTGGCCATGTCCCGCGACGGCCTGATCCCGGCCGTCTTCGAGAAGGTCTCCCCGCGCACCGCGACGCCCGTCGCGGGCACCCTGATCGTCGCGGTCGTCTTCGCGCTCCCGGCGGCCTTCGCCTCCCTGGACGCGGTGATCAACCTGAGCACCATCGGCACGCTCGCCGTCATGGCCGTGGTGAACATCGCGGTGATCGCCCTGCGCCGCCGCGAGCCGGACCTGCCGCGCACCTTCCGGGTACCGCTGGTCCCGTTGTTCCCGCTGCTCGGCGTCGGTTTCTGTCTGTACCTGATGTACGAGACCGGCTGGACGACGTGGGTCCAGTTCGCCGTGTTCCTCGCGATCGGTCTGGTGGTCTACCGCCTCTACGGCCGCCGCAACTCGCGGCTGACCGCCGTCACGCCGGACGAGGACGCCGCTGAGGCGGTACCAGCGGCAGTCTGAACCACACCGCCTTGCCGGAGCCGGTGGGGCGGTGCCCGCAGGACGAGCTCAGGGCGCGGATCAGCAGCAGTCCGCGCCCGTGCTCCTGCCAGGGGTCGGGCATGGTGTCCCCGGCGTGCAGCAGATCGCCCGGCGGCGCCGGGTCGGGGTCGTGCACCTCGACATGGCAGCCGGTCGGCAGCAATCGCACGACCAGCTCTATCGGGGCGTCCCCGGAGGTGTGCTCCACGGCGTTCGCCACCAGCTCCGCCGTCAGCAGCTCGGCGGTGTCACAGTCCGCGCCGTTCTCCAGCTCGGCCAGGGCCGCACGGACCAGCGCACGCGCCACGGGCACGGCCGCGGTCGAGTGCGGCAGCGCGATGCGCCAGAAGGCCGGTGCGGCGGGGCGTTCGTGCAAGGCGAGTCCGTTCATGGCGCAGGCTTTCCCGAAGTAGACATCAGGCCGTCCTGCTTTCAATCTCAGGAATGGTACGGCGCCCCCCAGCCGGTCGCACGGCGGGCGTCGCACGGGACCGTCCGTCCCGCTACCGGGGCGCTTACCCCGGGCGACGCCAGGCCTCCCGCGCGCGAGCACACTGTTACCGCGTTATCGACTGGCCGAGGACGGGTGGTGACGTGTGTGACAGAAGCGGAGCACGACGGTCCGGGTGAGACCTCCCCGGACCCGGCCTCTCCCCGGACCGGGACTTCTCCCCGGACCGGTAGCTCTCCCCGCCCCGGGCCCCGGCCTGGACCTCTCGCCAGAAACGCATATCGCGTGACCCTGACGACAGTCACGAATCGGTGATACGTTCAGGGTGTAGAGCTCAGTGAGGCAGTGCCCGCCCGAGGAGGCCGCACCCCATGAGTCCCTTCACCGGCTCCGCCGGCCGCACGGCCGACTGGCGTCATCTGCGCCTCGACGTCACCGACGGCGTCGCCACCGTCACCCTCGCGCGCCCCGCCAAGCTCAACGCCCTCACCTTCGGCGCCTACGCCGACCTGCGCGATCTGCTCGCCGAGCTGTCGCGCGAACGCGCGGTGCGGGCGCTGGTGCTGGCGGGGGAGGGGCGCGGCTTCTGCTCGGGCGGTGACGTGGACGAGATCATCGGCGCCACCCTGTCGATGGACACCGCGCAGCTCCTGGACTTCAACCGGATGACCGGTCAGGTGGTCCGCGCGATCAGGGAGGCGCCCTTCCCGGTCGTCGCCGCCCTGCACGGGGTGGCAGCGGGCGCCGGCGCGGTCCTCGCCCTGGCGGCGGACTTCCGGGTGGCCGACCCGACAACCCGCTTCGCCTTCCTCTTCACCCGCGTGGGCCTCTCCGGCGGTGACATGGGCGCGGCCTATCTGCTCCCCAGGGTCGTGGGCCTCGGCCACGCCACCCGTCTGCTGATGCTGGGCGACCAGGTGCGGGCTCCCGAGGCGGAACGCATCGGCCTGATCAGCGAGCTGACCGACGAGGGCCGCGCGCACGAGGCGGCCACCGCCCTCGCCGGGCGCCTCGCCGCCGGCCCCGCCCTCGCCCACGCCCAGACCAAGGCCCTCCTCACCGCCGAACTGGACATGCCCCTGGCGGCGGCCGTGGAAATGGACGCGGCGACCCAGGCGCTCCTGATGAACGGCGAGGACTACGCGGAATTCCACGCGGCGTTCACCGAGAAGCGCCCTCCGAAGTGGCAGGGGAGGTAGCGATGTTCCCGACGCGGGGCACGGCAGCGCACCCCCCACGCATCGCGATCATCGGCGGCGGCCCCGGCGGCCTCTACGCAGCCGCCCTGCTGAAACGCCGCGATCCCACCCGCCAGGTGACCCTCTGGGAACGCAACGCCCCCGAGGACACCTTCGGTTTCGGCGTCGTCCTCTCCGACGAGACCCTCGGCGGCATCGAACACGCCGACCCCCAGGTCTACACGGCCCTCCAGGAGCACTTCACCCGCTGGGACGACATCGACATCGTCCTCCGGGCCGCCCGCCAGACCTCCGGAGGACACGGCTTCGCCGCCCTCGGCAGAAAACGCCTCCTCCAGATCCTCCACACCCGCTGCGAGGACCTGGGCGTCACCCTCAACTTCCGTACACCCGCACCCGATCCGGTCGGCCTCATGGCGACCCACGACCTCGTCATCGCCGCCGACGGAGTGCACAGCACCACCCGCGAGAAGTACGCCGACGCCTTCCGCCCCACCGTCGAACCGCACCGCTGCCGCTACATCTGGCTGGCCGCCGACTTCGCCTTCGACGCCTTCCGGTTCGAGATCGCCGAGACCGAGCACGGCGTGATGCAGCTGCACGGCTACCCGTACTCCGACGACGCCTCCACCGTGATCGTCGAGATGCGCGAGGAGGTCTGGCACGCGGCCGGTTTCGACGAGATGGACCCGGCCGAGTCCGTCGAGCGCTGCGCCAAGATCTTCGGCGACGCGCTCGGCGGCCGGCCGCTGCGCTCCAACAACTCCGCCTGGACGACGTTCCGTACGGTCGTCTGCGAGCGCTGGTCCCACGACAACCTGGTCCTGCTCGGCGACGCCGCCCACACGGCCCACTTCTCCATCGGCTCGGGCACCAAGCTCGCCGTCGAGGACGCCCTCGCACTCGTCGCCTGCCTGGAGGAACAGCCGGACACGGCGAGCGCGTTGGCGGCGTACGAGGAGGAGCGCAGGCCCGTCGTGGCGTCCACCCAGCGCGCGGCCAGGGCCAGCCTGGAGTGGTTCGAGGACCTCGCGCGCCATCTCGACCAGCCGCCACGCCAGTTCGCGTTCAACCTGCTCACCCGCAGCCGCCGGGTCACCCATGACAACCTCCGGCTGCGGGACGCCCACTTCACCGAGTCCGTGGAGCGGGAGTTCGGCTGTCCGCCCGGCACGCCTCCGATGTTCACCCCGTTCCGGCTGCGCGGGCTGACCCTGCGCAACCGGGTCGTCGTGTCGCCGATGGACCTGTACTCCGCCCAGGACGGCGTGCCCGGCGACTTCCACCTCGTCCACCTCGGCGCGCGGGCGCTCGGCGGGGCCGGGCTGGTGATGACCGAGATGGTGTGCGTGAGCGAGGAGGGCAGGATCACCCCGGGCTGCGCCGGCCTGTACACGGGACGGCAGGGCGAGGCGTGGAAGCGGATCGTCGGATTCGTGCACGGGCAGTCGCCCGGCACCGCGATCGGTGTCCAGCTCGGCCACTCCGGGCGCAAGGGCTCGACGAAGCTGATGTGGGAGGGCATGGACGAGCCGCTGCCCGACGGCAACTGGCCGCTGGTCGCCGCGTCCGCGCTGCCGTACCGGCCGGGCAGCCAGACCCCGCGCGCTCTGTCGCGGGCCCAGCTCACGGACATCCGAGAGCAGTTCACGGCCGCCGCGTCACGGGCCGCGCGGGCCGGGTTCGACCTGCTCGAACTGCACTGCGCGCACGGCTATCTGCTCTCCGGCTTCCTCTCCCCGCTGACCAACCGTCGCACCGACGCCTACGGCGGCTCGCTCCCGCGGCGGCTGCGCTTCCCGCTGGAGGTCTTCGACGCGGTGCGCGCGGTGTGGCCGCCGGAGCGGCCCATGACCGTCCGTATCTCCGCCACCGACTGGGCCGAGGGCGGCACCACCGCCGAGGACGCCGTCGAGATCGCGCGGGCCTTCGCCGCGCACGGCGCCGACGCGATCGACGTCTCGACCGGGCAGGTGGTGGCCGAGGAGCGGCCGGAGTTCGGGCGGTCGTACCAGACGCCGTTCGCCGACCGGATCCGCCACGAGGCGCGCGTCCCGGTGATCGCCGTCGGCGCGATCTCCTCCTGGGACGACGTCAACTCCCTGATCCTCGCGGGCCGTACGGACCTGTGCGCGCTGGCCCGTCCGCACTTGTACGACCCGCACTGGACCCTGCACGCCGCCGCCGAGCAGGGCTACGCCGGGCCGGGAGCCGTATGGCCCGCCCCCTACCGCGCCGGCAGCCGCCGCCCCAACACGGGCCGCACGGACGCCCCCAAGCCGCGCCTGGGCCTGGGCCGTTCATGAGGACTCCGTCCTCCACGCGGCGTACACCGTTCGTCCGCGCCACCGCCGTGCCCAGTCGCGCAGTTCCCCGCGCCCCCAGGAGGGGCGTCGGGCACGTGCCCTGAAGGGGCGCGGGGAACTGCGCGGGCAACCACGACGTGCCCGCGGCTTGAACGGGCCGGCGGCGTGCGTGACCCGCGCCCTCAGGAGGCGCTTCGGGCATGTGCCCCGTAGGGGCGCGGGGAACTGCGCGAGCGACCACCACGCACCCGCGGACCGAATCACGCACCCCGCGCCCCGGGGACGCCGACGTGGCCGTCAGCCGCGCAGACCAGCGAACCCCGCCCCCGCCTCCCGCAACCGTTCGTCCAGCGCATGGAACACGCCCGCCGAGCGGACGCCCGGCCAGTCCGCGGGCAGCAGGTGCGCGGGCAGGCCGGGGTCGATGTACGGCAGGTGCCGCCAGGAGTCCAGGGCGAGCAGATAGTCGCGGTAGGCCTCCTCGGGAGGCGTGTCCGCGCGCCGCTGCCAGGCCTGCAGCACCGGCCCGTGCCGGTCGAGGAACGCCTCGTGCTCCTTGGCGACGGCCGCCAGGTCCCACCAGCGAGCGACGGACTCCACGGTCGGCGCGAAGCCGAGATGCTCGCCGCGGAAGAGGTCGACGTACGGCTCGAGCCGCAGCCGCTGAAGCGTGTGCCGGGTCTCCTCGTACAGCCGCGCCGGCGCGATCCACACCCCGGGCGCCGCCGTGCCGAAGCCCAGTCCGGCGAGCCGGGAGCGCAGTACATGCCGCTTCTGCCGCTCCGACTCCGGCACCGAGAACACCGCGAGCACCCAGCCCTCGTCCCCGGGCGGTGCCGTGGCGTACACCCGGCGGTCGCCGTCCTCCAGCAACTGGCGGGCGTCCGGCGAGAGTTCGTAGCCCGCCGCGCCCTCGGCGGTACGGGCGGGCAGCAGCAGCCCGCGCCGTTTGAGCCGGGACACCGACGAACGCACCGAGGGCGCGTCCACGCCCACCGCCGCGAGCAGCCGGATCAGCTCGGCGACGGGCACGGGGCCGGGGAACCGGCGGCCGTACGCGCCGTAGAGCGTGACGATCAGAGACCGTGGTGCATGCTGGTCGGACACGTTGATCATCTTAGGTCGTCGGCATCACGGCTGGTCACCCTCGGTGCGCAGCCGGAACCTCTGGAGCTTGCCGGTGGCCGTGCGCGGCAGCGCGTCGAGGAACACGATCTCCCGCGGGCACTTGTACGGTGCGAGCTCCCCCTTGACGAAGGCGCGCAGGGCGTCGGCGTCGCGCGGGGCGCCCTCGCGCAGCACGGCGAAGGCCACGACGACCTGGCCGCGGTCCTCGTCCGGCCGGCCCACCACGGCCGCCTCCACCACGTCCGGATGCCGCAGCAGCGCGTCCTCGACCTCGGGTCCCGCGATGTTGTAACCGGCCGAGATGATCATGTCGTCCGCGCGGGCGACATAGCGGAAGTAGCCGTCCGGCTCGCGGACGTAGGTGTCGCCGGTGACGTTCCAGCCGTCCCGCACATACACGCTCTGGCGGGGGTCGGCGAGATAGCGGCAGCCGACCGGGCCGCGCACGGCGAGGAGTCCGGGTTCCCCGTCGGGCACCGGCTCGCCGTGCTCGTCCTGCACACGCGCCTGCCAGCCGGGGACGGGGACACCCGTGCGGCCGGGGCGTACGGCGTCGTCGGCGGCCGAGATGAAGATGTGCAGCAGTTCGGTGGCGCCGATGCCGTTGATGATCCGCAGGCCGGTGCGCTCGTGCCAGGCCCGCCAGGTGGCCTCGGGCAGGTTCTCCCCGGCCGAGACGCAGCGGCGCAGCGAGCCCAGGTCGTGCTCGTCGGCCGCGGCGAGCATCGCGCGGTACGCGGTCGGCGCGGTGAACAGCACCGACACCCGGTGCTCCGCGATCGCGGGCGGCAGCTGTCCGGGCCCGGCCTGCTCCAGCAGTAGCGCGCTGGCACCGGCCCGCATCGGGAAGACGACCAGCCCGCCGAGGCCGAAGGTGAAGCCGAGCGGCGGACTGCCCGCGAACACGTCGTCGTGGCGCGGCTTCAGCACATGCTCCGAGAAGGTGTCCGCGACGGCCAGGACGTCACGGTGGAAGTGCATGCACCCCTTCGGGCGGCCGGTGGTGCCCGAGGTGAACGCGATCAGCGCCACGTCGTCGGCCGCGGTGTCCACCGCCCGGTAGGGCCCGTCCGGCGCCGGACGGCTCATCAGATCGTCCGGCCCGTCACCGCCGTACGTCGTGACCGACAGCCCCGGCACCTCAGCCTTGGCGAGGTCGTCCACCGCGCGGACGTCGCACAGGGCGTGGCGCACACGGGCGATCTCACACATCGTGCGCAGCTCGTGCGGCCGCTGCTGGGCGAGCACGGTGACGGCGACCGCACCGGCCTTCAGCACGGCCAGCCAGCAGGCCGCCAGCCACGGGGTGGTGGGGCCGCGCAGCAGCACCCGGTTGCCGGGCACCACGCCCAGCTCGCCGGTCAGGACGTGCGCGATCCGGTCCACGCGGGCGCGCAGCTCGCCGTACGTCCAGATCGCGTCCGGGGTCCGGAACACCGGACGGCCGTCCGGTGGCCCGTGCAGCAGCTCGGCGGCGCAGTTCAGTCGTTCGGGGTAGTGCAGCTCCGGCAGATCGAACAGGAGCTCCGGCCACTGTTCGCGCGGCGGAAGGTGGTCGCGCGCGAAGGTGTCGAGATGGGCCGACTCGTTCATGGCGGTTCGCCCCCTGGATCGAGGTGGCTCACACACGGCTCGGATGGGCAGCGCCCTTGGAGCGTATCGCCTTGGTGACGGCAGTCAAGGGAGCGCGATATGGTCGGGAGCAGGCCTGGCAGAGGGGACCGGCGATGACCGCATTCTCGCTCGAACCAGCACAAAGCGCCTGGTGTGCCGAACTGCGCGCCCTGGCCGCCGAACGGCTGCGCCCGCTCGCCGAGAAGGGCGAGGAGGGGCACGTCAACCGCGCGCTCGTGGCCGAACTCGGCCGACTCGGGCTGCTGGAGCGCCTGTTCACCTCGGGCGCCCTCGATCTCTGCCTGATGCGCGAGTCCCTCGCCTACGCCTGCACGGAGGCCGAGACCGCGCTCGCCCTCCAGGGCCTCGGCGCCCATCCCGTGCACGCGCACGGCAGCCCGGCCCAGCGCGAGCGCTGGCTGCCCCTGGTCACCGACGGGTCCGCCGTCGCCGCGTTCGCGCTGACCGAGCCCGGCGCGGGCTCCGACGCGGCCGCCCTCGCGCTCGCCGCCACGCCCGACGGCCCCGGCCGTCGGCGCCTCACCGGCGAGAAGCGCTGGATCTCCAACGCCCCCGAGGCCGACTTCTACACCGTCTTCGCCCGCACCGCGCCCGGCCCGCGCGGCGTGACCGCCTACCTCGTCCCCGCCGACCGGCCGGGCCTGACGGGCACCGCCCTCGACATGCTCTCCCCGCACCCCATCGGCAGCCTCGCCTTCGACGCCGTACCCGTCACCGACGCCGACGTCCTCGGCGAGACCGGCCGCGGCCTGCGCGTCGCCCTCGGCACGCTCACCCTCTTCCGGCCCAGCGTCGGCGCCTTCGCAGTCGGCATGGCCCAGGCCGCGCTCGACGCGAGCGTCACCCACACCGCCGAGCGGGAGGCCTTCGGCGGCACGCTGAGCGACCTCCAGGCCGTCGCCCACCAGATCGCGGAGATGGCTCTGCGCACGGAGGCGGCGCGCCTGATGGTCTACGCGGCCGCGGCGGCGCACGACCGGGGCGACAGCGACGTCCCGCGCCGTGCGGCGATGGCGAAGCTGCTCGCCACGGAGACCGCGCAGTACGTCGTCGACGCAGCGGTCCAGCTGCACGGCGCCCGGGCCCTGCGGCGCGGGCACCTGCTGGAGCACCTGTACCGCGAGGTGCGGGCGCCCCGGATCTACGAGGGCGCCAGCGAGGTGCAGCGCGGAATCATCGCCAAGGAGACCTACCGGGCGGCGGGGACCGACGGATGAGGCCTGCGCGGGACGTACGGGACGCGGACAGGCGGACGGGCGGACTGGTGCAAGGGGCTACAGGCCCGGGACGCGGAGGGTGGCCGGGTGATGGCGGATGTGACGAGGAGGGTGGCCGGGTGATGGCTGACGTGACCAGGAGGGCGGTCCGATGAGTGCCGAGCGCGTCAATCCTCCGGAGCTGTCCCCGCCCACCGGCTTCTCGCACGCCGTCGTGGCCACCGGCTCCCGTGTCGTGTTCCTCGCCGGCCAGACCGCGCTGGACACGGACGGCAAGGTCGTCGGGGACACCCTGCCCGAGCAGTTCGAACGGGCTCTCGGCAATCTGCTGGCCGCCCTCGAGGCGGCGGGCGGCACCCCGGCAGACCTCGCCCGGGTCACCGTCTACGCCACGGACGTCGCCGAGTACCGGGCCCGAGCCGCCGAACTGGGCCGCGTATGGCGGCGGTTGGCCGGACGGGAGTATCCGGCGATGGCCGTCGTGGAGGTCGTACGGCTGTGGGACGAGGCGGCGCGGGTGGAGCTGGACGGGTTCGCGGTGCTGCCGTGAGGCACCGAGGCCGGTCGCGCGGGACCGGCCCGGCCACGGCGGTCAACACGCCGACGAAGGGGTGACGGTCACCGCGGCCGGGCGGGCCGCCGGGTACCACAGGAAGCCCCCGCAACAGGAGGTTTCCCCTGATGAAGTACCGCTCCCTGCTCGGCGCCGCGGCCGGTGCCGCGCTGCTGCTCGCCGCCCCGGCCGTGCCCGCGACGGCCGACGCCGCCGAGAGCGTCACCGTCGACTCCGTCGGCCGGCTCGCGACCGACGGCACGGTCACCCTGTCCGGCACCTACCGCTGCACCGGCGCCGCCGGGCCGGTGTTCGTCTCCTCCAGCCTCAGCCAGGACCGGCCGTCCGTACGCCACGGCATCGGCGGCTCGCGGGCCGTCTGCGACGGGGCCGAGCACCGCTGGGTGAACTCCGGCCTCACGACGGACGGTTCGCTGCACGCCGGAGCCGCCGGGGTCGAGGCCGCGCTGATGGAACTGCACCCCGAGGGCGGCCTGCCGTTGCCGCGCTTCCACGCGACGCGCACGCAGGAGGTCGTCCTGACGGAGGGCTGAGCGGTCACACGAGGACGCGCACGACGCGCACGACGCGCACGACCGGCGCGACCTGCACGACCGGCACGAGGCGGCCGTCGGACTCCACGGAGCCGACGGCCGCCTTCGCGTGAAGGTGCCCGCCTGCGCGTGAAGACGCCCGCCTGCGCGTGAAGACGCCCGCCCGATCTGCGAGGCTCCGTGAGCGGTCCGGTCAGGTTCCGGCCCCCGAGGAAGTCGAGGACATGGTGGATGGATCCGGTTGGCGCGTCGGTACCGCCTCGGCGCCCGTACATCACGGCGAAATCCTCCAGGGCGTCTTCGCACACCAGGGCCGGCTCACCCGGGGACTGGTCACGCTGCCCTGCACCGTCCACACCACCCGGGCCTCCTTCGTCCCCGCGCGGGGCGGGGAGCTGACCGTCCTCCCCGCCTGGAAGGCCAAGGCCCGGCGTGCCGCGCGGCTCGCCGTCGAGGCCTGCGCCCGGCCCGGCGACGGACCCGTCGGCGGCCGTCTCGAACTGACCGGGGACGTGCCGCTGGGCCGCGGGTTCGGCTCCTCCACCAGTGACGTCCTGGCCGCGATCCGGGCCGTGCGGGACGCCCTGGGGCGCCCGCTGCGGGCCGAGACCGTCGCGCGGATCGCGGTCCGCGCCGAAACGGCCTCCGACTCCCTGATGTTCGAGGGGAGTTCGGTGCTGTTCGCGCAGCGCGAGGGCGAGGTCATCGAGGACTTCGGCCACCCCGTGCCGGCCGTCCGGGTCCTCGGGTTCGGCTCACGCCCCGAGAACGGGGGCAGAGGCGTCGACACCCTGTCCCTCCCGCCCCCGCGCTACGACGACACGGAGATCGGCGTCTTCGCCGGGCTCCGGACCATGCTGCGCGAGGCCGTCCACACCAAGGACGTCGCCCTGATCGGCGCGGTCGCCTCCGCCAGCACCGAGATCAACCAGCGGCATCTGCCCGTCCCGCTCCTGGACGACCTGCGTACCGTCGCCCGGGAGACCGGCGCCCTCGGCATCCAGACCGCGCACAGCGGCGACATCGCCGGACTCCTCTACGACCGCGACGACCCCGGGACGGATGCCCGCACCGACCGCGCCCGCGCCCTTCTGCACACCATCGGCATCCACGAGCAGTGGAGCTTCACGACGGGCGGCTGACCGGCATCGGATGTCCCGGGCATCGCACGGAGAGCCATCAGAGGGTAGAGGTGCGACGTGATCACCACGACCGAGACCGGACCCCTGTTTCCGGCCGACCGATGGTGAACCACCGGGGCGGGCCGATCGAGGTCGATGTGCCAAGTCCGTTGCAGATCAGTCGAGTTGGTGTTCGGTGACGGATGCTGTGCGCCAGACTGGCCCCCTACGTACCGCCGGACGGCGGGGCACGTCCCAACGGGTGGGGGCTGGGATGACCAGACGGGGACCGGTGGTGACGGCGGTGGCGGGGACCCTGCTGCTCGCCGGGTGCACGAGTGACGGAGACGGCGGTTCCGCCAGGTCGGCGACGACCGCTCCGACGCCGAGTGCGGCGGACGGGGCGGGCGGCCCCTCGTCCCCGGCGGCCACCGGGGACGAGGACGAGCCGTACACGATGGACGAGGAGCGGGCACCGAAGACCCGCGCCGAGGCGGTGGCCTTCGTCAGGGGGCTCACCGTGCGGCCGGACAACTTCGGGCCGGGGTTCCGCAAGGCGCAGCCGTTCGAGAGCGACCCGGCCGAGTGGGCCGTGCTGGACGGGGACTGCTCATGGCAGCGGCAACCGCTGCCCGGCACGGTCCTGGCCAGTCTCACCCGGAGGTTCGTGCTTCCGGGCGGAGGGGACAAGGGTCCGGTGCACGTGTCCCTGACCGTGACCGTCCACCAGGACACCACGGCCGCCCGCAGGGACATGGCCAGGTCCCTGGAGGAGGCGATGCGCTGCCCCGACCAGCGGCTCAACGCCACCGAGCGGTTGCGCGGACTGTACTCGCGGGCCGATCCGTTCTCCGAGGCGCGCAACGGGATCACCGACGACGACCTCGTCGAGACGGGCGAGTACCTGGTGGACGGCACGAAGGGCGCCCTGCAGTTCGACTGGTTCAAGTACCGGCTCGGTCCCGTCACGGTCGCCGCGACGGACCGGATCGGGGCGGGCCACAGTACCGAGGAGGCGACCGACATCGCCGGGGGCGTGGCGCAGGGAGTCGGTCACACCTCCGCCGAGATCGACAGCATCGGCGGCAACACGGCGAAGGACGCCGCCACCGCGGGGAGCGAGGAGAGTACGGGCACCGCCGAGGAGACGGAGGGTTCGCGATGAGCGAGCCGCTGAGGCCGACCGACCCGTCCCGTATCGCCGGCTTCCGGCTGCTGCGGCGCCTCGGCGCGGGCGGCATGGGCGTGGTCTACCTGGGACGCGACGAGGACGGCACACTCGCCGCGGTGAAGGTGATCCGGGGCGACAGCGCCCACGACCCCGCCTTCCGGGCACGGTTCACCCGCGAGGCCGAACTGGCCCAGCGGGTGACGAGCCGCTCGGTGGTGCCCGTGCTCGGCGCGGACGTGCAGGCGGACGAGCCGTGGCTGGCGACGGCGTTCGTGCCCGGCCCCTCGCTCGCCGAGGCGGTCGCCGCGCACGGCCCGCTGCCCCAGGCCGCCGCCCGCTCGCTCGGCAGGCTGCTGGCGGACGCGCTGGCGGACCTCCACGCGGCCGGGCTGGTCCACCGGGACGTCAAGCCCGGCAATGTGCTTCTGGCCCTCGACGGGCCCCGTCTGATCGACTTCGGGGTGGCCCGGGCCGAGGACGACACGGCGCTGACGGCCTCCGGCATGGTCGTCGGCAGCCCCGGCTTCCTCTCGCCCGAACAGGCCCGCGGCGAATCCGCGACCCCCGCGAGCGACGTCTTCGCCCTCGGCGGCGTCCTGGCCTACTCCCTGACCGGCCGCCCGCCCTTCGGCACCGGCGCGCCGGAGGCCCTGCTGTACCGCACGGTCCACGACGAACCCGGACTCGAAGGGATCGACGACGGCTCGCTGGCCCTCGTCTCCCGCTGCCTGTCCAAGGACCCGGCGGACCGGCCGACGGCCCGGGACGTACGACACCTCCTGGCCGACGACGCCCCTCTCGACGGGGCCTCGGCCGACGACGCCCCT
This sequence comes from Streptomyces sp. NPDC048600, assembly GCF_055587025.1. Taxonomy (NCBI): domain Bacteria; kingdom Bacillati; phylum Actinomycetota; class Actinomycetes; order Kitasatosporales; family Streptomycetaceae; genus Streptomyces; species Streptomyces sp. NPDC048600. Next base: position 146,583 of record NZ_JBVJGZ010000020.1, read on the forward strand.
CCCGACGGGGCCTCGGACGACGACGCCCCCGGCGGCGGAGCCCCACCGCCCGCCCCGGACGGTGCTCCCGGCGGCGGAGCCCGACCGCCCACCCCGGACAGTGCCCTTCACCTCCCCGACGCGATCGCCCGCATGATCGCCGCGCGCTCCGCCGAGAGCCTCGCGCTGCCCGGGATCGAGCCGACCGAGATCGACGGCTCCGGCAGCGCGACGGCGACCACCGGCGACGAACCCCGTGACGCGACGGCTCCCCGGCCGAACCGTCGTCGACTGCTGCTGGCCGGCGGGGCGTTGCTGCTGGCCGGGGGAGGCGCGGGTGCCGCCGCGCTGCTCACCGGCCGCGACGACGAGGGCGAGAAGCCCGCCGCCGCCCGCCCCGTGTACACCCTGGGCGTGCATGTCACCGACTCCGCCGAGCCGATCAGCCGGGTCAGCGAACGCGCCGCCCTGCTGGCCGTCGCCCAGCACAACGCCGTCCGCAACCGCCGGTACGACCTGAAGGTCCGCGTGCTGCGGGACCGCGGCGACGTGGCCGGCGCGCAGGACGTGGCCGGCCGGTTCACCGCCGACCGGAACGTCGTGGCCGTCCTCGGGCCGGTCACCGAGCTCCCGATGCGGTCGGCGGCGAAGGTCTACGGCCAGGCCGGGCTGACCCATGTGTCCAGCAGCACGGGCCAGTTGGACTACTTCGTCACCTCGCCCACGGCGTCCTTCCAGACCGGCGTGGCACATGTCGCGCTCGGCGGCTGGATCGCCCTGCACGCCCTGATCACCGAACGGCTGGGACACATCGGCGTGGTTCTGGACCGCTCCGGGGGTACGACCATCCAGGACCAGGCGTCCCTGCTCGTGCGGCAGTGGCGCGACACCCTCGGCGGCCGGGTGGTGCCCCGTGTCGTGGCCGAGGAGACCGGCGACGGCCCGGACGCCGTACGCGGGCTGCTCGCCTCCGGAGTGACCGCCTTCGCCTACCTCGGCCCGCTGGACGCCACCGTCGCCGCGGCCCGGCAGCTCGCCACGGCCGGCTTCACCGGTCCGCGCTGGATGCAACACCTGCTGTACGGCTCGGAGTTCCCGAGTCTGGCGGGCGCCGCGGGCGAAGGCTGGTACGTCGTCGACTCCGCGGCCGACCCGTCCGCGCTCACCACCAAGGCGGCGCGGGACTTCACCGCCGCGTGGCGGGCCCGCTACAGGGCCGCGCCGGAACCGTACGCCGCGGAGGCGTACGACTCGGTGCGCATGCTGCTCGGCGAGTTCGCCCGTACGGTACCCGCGAAGCGCGGCGCCCGCCCGGCGAGGGCCGAACTCGGCGAGCGCATGGCGAAGGCCACGTACCAGGGCATGGACCGGACCTACACCTTCGGCGACTACCACCAGTTCAACAGCGAAGGGGAGGGGTGGATGACCAGCACCTACGTGCATGAGGCGCGCGACGGCCGCTTCCGCCAGCTGGGTTCCCTCGCCGACCTCCAGGCCGCGACCGGCGCCGAGGGCTGAGCCCCGGGCGCACAGGCGGGCACGACCGGCGAACTGGAGAAGACCTGCAGAAGGGAGGTCCGCGGCGTGGACCGGCTGCTGCCGTCCGACCCGTCCATGATCGGCGAGTACCGGCTGGCGGCGAGGCTCGGCGCGGGCGGGATGGGCGTGGTGTACCTGGCGCGCTCCCCGCACGGCATCTGGTGTGCCCTGAAGTCGATCCGCCCCGAGCACGCCGACGACCCCGGGTTCCGCGCCCGGTTCCGCCGCGAGACGGAACTGGCGGCACGGCTGCGGGCCCGCTGGACCGTGCCGGTGCTCGCGGCCGACGCCGACGCCCGCTCCCCGTGGCTGGTCACGGCCTACGTGGCCGGCCCCTCCCTCGCCGAGGCCGTCGCCCTGCACGGCCCCTGGCCGGCGGAGCAGTCGCGCTGCCTGGGTGCCGCGCTGGCCGAGTCGCTGGAGGGGGTGCACGCCTGCGGCCTCGTCCACCGGGACGTGAAGCCCGCCAACATCCTGCTCGCCGCCGACGGTCCTCGCCTGATCGACTTCGGCATCGCCCGCGCGGTCGGCGTCACCGCGCTCACCACCGACGGGTCGGTCGTCGGGTCACCCGGCTATCTCTCGCCCGAGCAGGCCCGCGGCAGCGTGGTGGGACCGCCCAGCGACGTGTTCTCACTGGGCTGCGTCCTCGCCCACACGACCACCGGCCGCCCGGCGTTCGGCTCCGGCGGAGCGGCCGCGGTGCTGTACCGGACCGTGCACGAGGAACCCGACCTGGCCGGAGTGCCCGACGAACTCGCCGGGATCGTACGGCGGTGTCTGGCGAAGGAGCCGGAACAGCGCCCGGCGATCGGCGAACTCCGCGACCACTTCGGCCCGTTCGACGAACGGCACTGGCTGCCCGAGGGCGTGCCCGCCCTGGTCGCGGCCCGCGCGGCGCGGGTGCTGGAGCTGCCGGTGCCGCAGGGCACGGTCACCGAGGGGCATCCGGCGGCGGACGCGCTGGAGGCGCTGGACACGGTGGTACGCGAGGCCGGGCCGAGGGCAGGGGCCTCCCGGCGCCGGGCGCTGACCGTCGGCGGTGCGGTGTTCGGCGTGGGCGCGGCGAGCGTCGGGGGCTGGTGGCTCTGGAGCCGTCGCGGTTCGCCCGCGCCGACCGGTACGAAGCCCTTGCCCCGGAGGGTGATCGGACTCCTCGGCGAACGGGCCGACGCCGTGTTCACCGCGCACGAGCGCGGCGCCCGGCTGGCGGTGGGCGAACACAACCGTGCTTCGCGGCGCGCCTTCGACCTCGTCCTGCGCACCGCCGACGACGCGGGCACCGCCGAGGGGGCCGCCGCCGCGGTCGCCCGGCTGGCCGCCGACCCGGAGGTGTCCGTAGTGATCGGCGCGGGCACCAACACGACCGTACTCGCCGCGATGGATGCCTGCGCTCGGGGCCGTCTGGCCCAACTGGTCACGCGGGCCGACACCAACGAGCTCAACGCCGTCAACACCACGACGACCCTGCTGATGCGCTCGACGACGACCGCCGGACCGCCCGCGATCCTGCGCTATCTGAACCGCGTGGTGAAACCGGCCCGCGCCACCGTCGTCCACGACCTCACCGAAGCCGAGGAGAGCCTCCAGACGGTCCGCAGCATCGTCGTGCACAAGAAGCTCGACGGGAAGGCGACGGTCGAGGAGGTCGCCGCGGACCAGGACTTCGGCTCCGTGGCCCGGCGGATCGCCGACCGTGCCGACGACGCCGTCCTGCTGGCGGGTGTCGATCCCGGCCGGGCCGCGTCCCTGGCACGTGCCCTGCGCGAGGCCGGGTACCGCGGACCGTGCCTGGCGAACGAGCACGTGCTCGGCGCCCGCTTCCTCGCGGAGGCGGAGGGCTGGCTGATCGGCACGGGCTACACCGACGCCGCCGACCCCCGTCTCAAGTCCTTCACCGCGGCCCACCGCGACCGCTTCGGCACTGCCCCCGCCCCTTGGTCCGCCGAGGCCTACGACGCCGTACGCTTCGCCGCCCACGGCCTGACCGCCGCGGGCGACGACCCCCGTACCGCCCTGCGCGCCGAACTCCTGCGCGACCCCTGGCAGGGCGTCACCCGCAGGGTCAGCTACGACGACAGCTCCGAGTTCTTCAGGACCGACGAGGACGCGGGCGCCTTCCTCTACCGGGTGAAGAACCACACCCTCCACTTCGTGGCGCGCTCGGACGACATCGGCAGAACGGAGGGGTGAAGGTCAGCCCTGGGCGGCGTAGCCGACGAAGTCGTTCCACGCGGCGGGGGAGAGGGCGAGTTCGGGGCTCGACTGGTTCTTGGAGTCCCGGACATGGACCGCCTGCGTGCCGTGCGCCACCTCGACGCAGCTGTCACCCTGCGAGCCGCTGTAGCTGCTCTTGAACCAGGTCAGTTCGGACATGCTCATAGCGCTCCTCGCAATCGCTTCAGCAGGCCCACGGAATCCCCGGGGGTCAAGGAACTGGCCAGCTCCCGCGCACCCGTCACGCCGTACCGCTTCTGACTCGCTCCCATCGTCACGCTGGGCAACGCGTACTGTCCACCGTCTGTGTGCGTACGCTGACCCTGCGTACGCGGCGGGTGTCTGGTGAACGGCCCCGAGTCACCGCCAGATTGGGCGCATGACTCCACCGTCCACCCCCATGGACCGCCAAACCCCCGTCACCGTACGTGTGTTCACCAGGCGGTTCAGCTCCACGCCGCACGGCGCCCGCCTCGCCCGCCGTCTGGCGCTGTGCCAACTCGACGCCTGGGGCGTGCCGTACGGCAGCGAGGCCTCCGACACCGCCGCTCTGCTCGTCGCGGAGCTCGCGGCCAACGCCGTGACGCACGGGAGGGTCCCCGACCGGGACTTCGAGGTCGTCGTCAAGCTCGTCGGCCGGACCCTGTGCGTCGAGGTCTCCGACACCAGGGGCGAACGCCGGCCCCCGGCGCCCGGCTCGGCCCGCACCGCACCCCCACCGCTCGCGGAGACCGGCAGGGGCCTGCTGCTCGTGGAGGCCCTGGCCGACCGCTGGGAGGTCCTCGACCGCCTCCCCGTCGGCAAGACGGTCGTCGCCGAACTGGACCTCCCCGCCCAAGGCCGCCCGTCGGGCCTCTGGCCTCCTGGCCTCAGATGTCCCGGAAGATCTCGATCTGTGCCCCCACCGAGTTCAGCCGCTCCGCGAGATCCTCGTAACCCCGGTTGATGACATACACGTTGCGCAGCACGGACGTGCCCTCCGCCGCCATCATCGCCAGCAGGACGACCACGGCGGGCCGCAGCGCGGGCGGGCACATCATCTCGGCGGCGCGCCAGCGGGTGGGGCCCTCGACCAGGACGCGGTGCGGGTCGAGGAGCTGGAGGCGGCCGCCGAGGCGGTTGAGGTCGGTGAGGTAGATCGCGCGGTTGTCGTAGACCCAGTCGTGGATGAGGGTCTTGCCGGAGGCGACGGCCGCGATGGCGGCGAAGAACGGGACGTTGTCGATGTTCAGGCCCGGGAAGGGCATGGGGTGGATCTTGTCGATCGGGGCTTCGAGCTTGGAGGGGCGGACCGTGAGGTCCACCAGGCGGGTGCGGCCGTTGTCCGCGAAGTACTCGGGGCTGCGGTCGTGGTCGAGGCCCATCTCCTCCAGGACCGCGAGCTCGATCTCCAGGAACTCGATGGGGACCCGGCGCACCGTCAGCTCCGACTCCGTCACCACCGCGGCGGCCAGCAGGCTCATCGCCTCGACCGGGTCCTCGGAGGGGGAGTAGTCGACGTCGACGTCGATGGTGGGCACACCGTGCACCGTCAGCGTGGTGGTGCCGATGCCCTCGACCTTGACGCCCAGCGCCTCCAGGAAGAAGCAGAGGTCCTGGACCATGTAGTTGGAGGAGGCGTTGCGGATGACGGTGACGCCGTCGTGCCGGGCGGCGGCCAGCAGCGCGTTCTCGGTCACGGTGTCGCCGCGCTCGGTCAGCACGATCGGGCGGCCGGGCTGCACGGACCGGTCCACCATCGCGTGGTACTGGCCCTCGGTCGCGGCGATGTCCAGACCGAAGCGGCGCAGCGCGATCATGTGCGGCTCGATCGTGCGGGTGCCGAGGTCGCAGCCGCCGGCGTAGGGCAGCTTGAAGCGGTCCATGCGGTGCAGCAGCGGCCCGAGGAACATGATGATGGAGCGGGTGCGGCGGGCCGCGTCCGCGTCGATCGCGTCCATGTTCAGATCGGCCGGCGGCACGATCTCCAGGTCCACGCCGTCGTTGATCCAGCGGGTGCGCACACCGATGGAGTTGAGCACCTCCAGCAGCCGGTAGACCTCCTCGATGCGCGCGACGCGGCGCAGCACCGTGCGGCCCTTGTTGAGCAGCGTGGCGCACAGCAGGGCCACACACGCGTTCTTGCTGGTCTTGACATCGATGGCACCGGACAGCCGGCGTCCGCCGACGACCCGCAGATGCATCGGGCCCGCGTAGCCCAGAGAGACGATTTCGCTGTCGAGAGCTTCACCGATGCGGGCGATCATCTCAAGGCTGATGTTCTGATTGCCGCGCTCGATGCGGTTCACGGCGCTCTGGCTGGTTCCGAGCGCCTCGGCGAGCTGCGTCTGCGTCCAGCCCCGGTGCTGCCGGGCGTCGCGGATGAGCCTGCCGATGCGTACGAGGTAGTCGTCTGCCATGAGGTTGAGGCTATCTCAGATATGAGATGCCGCTCGCCGACAGGGCCATTCGGGTGACGTGTCGTTTGTTTACGGTACAAATGGGTTGAAGTCGGATTTCGTGCGTCGCCAACTCGCCCGCGATTCCTTGCCGCCACAACTCCCCTGATCCGCAAGCCAGTTGCTGTGACTCACGTCACTTGGCGTTCTCTTGGCGACGAGTTGGCGGCCGTGTCACGATTCCTGTACGCGCACCCTGCCCGAAAACAGTCGCTCGGCAGTGGACTGCGTTCTCCTGTGAGCCCGCCCGCTCCGGCCGTCGGCCGTGACCGCGCCACGGGCCCGATTTCCCCCTCCTCTCCGCCCGGACCCCGGGCGCCCTCGTCTCCTCGAACTGGAGACCGATTTGACCTGCCGTCGATCGCGTCCGAAGTCCCGAACGGCGGTCGGAACTGGAGAAGCCCATGAAGATATCCGTGTCCGGAACGTATTCCTCGGGCAAGACCTCGACCGTCATGGCGTTGTCGCACTACACGGGCGTCCCACGCTCCCTCGCCCGGACCATCCGGGAGATCATGCCCGAGGCCCTGCCCGGTGTGAGGCTCGCGGACGTGACGCCGCCGCAGTTCCTCCAGCTCACCCTGCGCCGCCACACCGGCCGCGCCGTCCAGGAAGCCCTGCTCGGGGACCACTTCGTCTCCGACGGATCCTCCCTCCAGGAGTGGCTCTACGGCGCGGCCCGCGTGCGCCACGGCATGAACCCCAACGCCACCGCCGAGATCGGGAGCGGCCCCGCGACCGCCACACCCGAGGAGATGGCGTTCTTCGGCCAGGTCGTCGAGCAGTACGGCCACGCCTTCAAGCAGCACGTGAAGGCGACCTACGACGCCTACGTCCATCTGCGCCACGAACTGCCCATCGCCGCCGACGGCCACCGGCCGATGAACAACGCCTTCCGCGCCACCGTCGACGGCATGCTGCTCGCCACGCTCGACGAGCTGCGGATCCCGTACCACGTCGTCGGCGGCTCCATGCCCGAGCGGCTGGAGACCATCGCCGGCCTCTTCGGCTGGACCCCCGTCATGAGCACCGCGGAAGCGATCGAACTGGCCCGGCGCGAGTACGGCCGCCAGGACTTCCGCATGGAGCACGAGCGGGTACCGGCCGACGCGTGAACTGCCCCGACCACCACCGAAGGAGACCAGCTCATGGAGCACAAGCCGCCCGTCATCGCCATTGCCTACCACTCCGGCCGGGGCCACACGGAGGTGCTGGCACAGTCCGTACGAGCCGGTGCCGAGGGCACGGGAGCCGAGGTGACCATGGTGACCGTCGATGCCATGGATGACGCCAGGTGGGAGGCCCTCGACTCCGCCGACGCCATCGTCTTCGGCGCACCCACCTACATGGGCTCGGCGTCGGGAAGGTTCCACGCCTTCGCCGAGTCCACCAACAAGCGCTGGGCCCGGCAGGCCTGGCAGGACAAGCTCGGCTCGGGATTCACCATCGGCGCCTGCAAGGCCGGCGACAAGGACTCCACCCTCGGCTACTTCGCGACCCTGGGCGCCCAGCACGGGATGATCTGGGTCAGCCTCGGCCTCCTGCCCGGCTGGCACCTCAGCCACGAGAGCGAGCACGACCTCAACCGCCTCGGCTACTTCAACGGCGCCGCCGCCACCGCCCCCGGCGACCTGCCCGCCGACGCCGTGCACAAAGCCGACATCGCCACCGCCGAGCACCTCGGCGAACGTGTCGCCCGGCTCACGGCGGTCCACCTCGCGGGGCGTGCGGCCCTGGCCGTCCGGTGACCGGCACCCCTCTCGGCGAGAACAGGAGCACCTGTGTCAACCCTGGAACTCACATCCATCGACGACTTCCTCGGCCCACGTGACAGCCGATTCCTCGGTGAGGGATTCAAACGGGTCGAACACACGCTGACCGGTCTCACCATCACACCCCCGGCCGCCGGGACCCCGGACGCGGCGGAAGCGGGCATCGAGGCCGCCGCCCATGTCACCCTCCCCGGCCTCTGGTCCCGCAAGGGCGACCGGCACCAGAAACCCCACCTCAGCTCCATCGACGTGATGCTCTTCGCCGCCCGGCTCACCGGCCTGTACGCGGCCCACACCCACGGTCTCGCCCCGGACAGCCCGTTCGAGGTGCGGTCGGTCGACATAAAGGCCGGCTCCACCCCGGACGAGGAGGGCCTGGAACAACTGCCGGTCAGCGGCCGGCTCGTCGCCGCCGGTACGAGCGGCGCGCTCCGGTCGACCACCCTGGACTGCCGGATCGGCTCCCTCACCGCCCGGGTGCACGCCCGGCACGCCGCGGGCCGCCGGCCGAGCACCACCCGCCGCACCTACCACCTCGCGGAGGAACTGCCGGGCCCCTGGAACGACGCGCCCTACGGCGTCCCGCACGGCGCCCGGCGGCAGTTGCTCACCGGCGTCGGCGTCACGGGAGGCACCGAGGACGACCACCGTGCCTCGGCCCGGGTCGCGCTGGTCCCGGACGGAGCGGAGGCCGCCCAGGACGACGCACCCGCCACGATGGTCGACGCCCTGGTCTCCGTGATGCAGCTCGGCCAGGTGCTCCTCTACACCCTGGACGGCGTCGAGCGCGCCCGGAGCAACAACCTCTGGATGCGGCGCGCCCGCATCCGGCTGGACGACACCGGGCCCGGGACCGGCGACGAGGTGACGGCCGGGCTCCGGCAGGCCCGTCTGCTGCCCGCCCCCACCGGCACCTGGCGGTCGGCCGAGGTGGCCGGTGCCCTGCACGGCGTACGGGTCCAGGTCGCCGTGGCGCATCTGCTCGGCCCGTCCGAGGCCCCCTCGGGCAGGGGAGAGGAGGGCCGATGAACGCGCCCGCGGCCGTGCTCGCCGGGCTCGGCGGCCATGTCCCGCCGCGCGCGGTGACCAACGAGGAACTCTCCCGCAGCCTGGACACCACCGACGAGTGGATCGTCCAGCGGACCGGCATCCGCCGACGGCACTGGTCCGAGCCCGGCACGGCCACCAGCGACCTCGCGGTCGAGGCGGGCCACCGGGCGCTGAAGTCCGCCGGGCCGGGCGCTCCCGGTGACATCGGCCTGGTGGTCCTGGCCACCGCCACCCCCGACCACCAGGTCCCCTCCACCGCGCCGGCCGTGGCCGCCCGCCTCGGCCTCGGCACGGTGGCCGCGCTCGACGTGGGCGCCGGCTGCTCGGGGTTCGTCTACGCGCTCGCCACCGCGTCCGCCGTCCTGGTGGCGGGACACGCCGAACGCGTCCTCGTCATCGGCGCGGAGACGTTCCGCCCCTACCTCAACCCGGCCGACCGCGGCACCGCGGTGATCTTCGGCGACGGGGCCGGCGCCGTGGTGCTGCGCCGCGGCACCGCCGACGAGCCCGGCGCGATCGGAGGCGTCGACCTCGGCTCGGACGGCAGCCTCGACGACCTGGTCGCCATCCCGGGCAACGGTTCCCGCTCGCGCTCCACCGACCGCGTACCCGACCCGGACGACCGGTACCTCCGGATGAACGGCAGGGAGGTCTTCGCCCACGCCGTCCGCCGCATGGCCCAGTCCTCCAAGGCCGCCCTCGACCGGGCGGGCTGGGACGTCGGCCAGGTCGACCATGTCGTCGGCCACCAGGCGAACCTGCGCATCCTGCACGCCCTGGCCCGCCAACTGGGCGTGGACAGGGCCCGGGTGGTCTCCCATCTCGAGGAGGTGGGCAACACCTCGGCCGCGTCCATCCCCCTCGCCCTGGCGGACGCCGCCGCCCGCGGCCGTCTCCGGCCCGGCGACCGACTGCTGCTGACCGCCTTCGGCGCCGGCCTGACCTGGGGCTCGGCCACGCTCACCTGGCCGGGGATCACCCTCGCCTGAAAGGGACTTCAGCGGCCGCGCGGATCACCCCCGCCGGACCTCCGTCCGACCGCGCCGTGCGGATCACCCCCGCCCGACCCCCGCCCGACCGGGCCGCGCGGATCACCCCCCACGCATCCTTCCGCACCCCCTCCGGAGGGAGCCCCCCCCCCCGACGCGGCCCCGCCCCCACTCCCGTACCGCGAAAGGAATCGCCATGACCACCCGCACGCTCGAGCCGGAAGCCGTGCTCGACCTGCTCAAGACGCACTTCGACGTCCCGGCCGACACGGCCGTCGACACCCAGTTCCACCACCTCGACCTGGATTCCCTGGTCCTGATCGAGCTCAGCGTCATCCTGGCCAAGCAGTACGGCGTGGACGTGGCCGGGGACGAACTGGCCGCCGCCGGCACCGCCGAGGCGGCCGCCGAACTGCTGTCGGAGCGCGCCGCCACGGACTGACGCGGCGCGCAGCCGGACCGCATCCGACCCGGAGGGGGGCCGGCGTCCGCCGGCCCCCCTCCGACCGCCCGTGAGGAGCAACGCAATGACCGAATCAGTCGACGTCGAGACGGTGTACACGGCCATCGAGGAGGCTGCCGCACTGCTCGGCCTGACCCCGTCGCCGGACACGGTCCGGGCCGTCCTGAAGGCCTTCGAGCCGTTCGAGGGCGGGATCATCTTCAGCGCCTCGGCCGGCGAGGGCCACGCCGGGGACCTCGACCTGACCGTCCAGGTGCCCGAGGCGATCGCCGACCCCTACGCGCACGCACTGGCGTGCGGACTCGTCCCCCGTACCGACCACCCCGTGAGCACCCTGCTCGCCGACCTCCGCGAACGCTGCCGGGTCGACGAGTACCTCATCGACTTCGCGGTGATCGGCGGATTCAACAAGATCTATGTGCACTTCCCCCGCGACCCGCAGAGCGTCGAGGCGCTCGCCGCCGTCCCCTCGATGCCGCGCGCCCTCGCCGACAACGCCGGGCTGTTCGCCCGGCACGGCCTCGACCGCGTCGCGATGCTCGCGATCGACTACACCAACCGGACCGTGAACCCGTACTTCACGTTCCCGGCCGGCCTGTCGGCGGACACCGTCACCGGGATCGTGCGCGACCTCGGACTGCCGGACCCCGACGAGGAGCTGGCGCGGTCCGCCCGCAAGACCTTCCGCGCCTACCCCACCCTCGGCTGGGACTCCTCGCGGATCGAGCGGATCGGCTTCGCGCGCGCCCTGGACCTGCCGGTGGTCCGCTCCCGCGTGGAGCCGGAGATCGTGCGCTTCGTGACCGGCACCCCTTACACCTACGACGGCGAGCGCTTCAGCATCTCGATCGTCAAGTGGTCGCCCGAGGGCCAGTGGTTCAACGTCGGCTCGTACTACCGGTTCGGCCCGCTCCAGCGGGAAGTCCTGGGAAGGATCCAGAGGTGACCCCATGACCGAGCACACCAGCGGCGGCACGATGCCGCGGAAGTCCGGCCCCCAGGTCGTCCGGGAGTTCTACCGCGCCCTCCAGGCCAAGGACGCCGACGCGTTCGAGGAGCTGTGGACGGCGGACGCGGTGTACCGGGTCCCGGTCACCCCCGCGGGCGTCCCCGGGGAGTTCGCCGGGCGGGACGCCATCGTGGCCGCGCTGCGCGGCTTCTTCGCGCTGTTCGGCGACACACGGGTCGCCTGGCACGCCGAACCGATGGGCGACCCGGCCAAGGTGCTGGCCACCTGGACCCTGGAGATCGAACTGCTCTCCGGCGGCACCTACCGCAATCGGGGAGTGTCGGTCTTCCGGCTGGCGGGCGACCGCATCGCCGAGTTCACGGAGTACGTCGACACCGCCGCGTTCCTCGGGATCTTCGCCGCGAACACCTTCACGGCCCGCCGCTTCTTCGCCCTGCTGCGCGAGAAGGACCTCGACGGGTGGCGCGCCCTGTGGCACGCGAGCGCCGAGGTGCCCGACCCGCTTCCGGAGCACGGGACGTTCGACGCCGAACCGGTCGCCGTCCATCCGGCCGTCGACTCCGCGGCGGTGTGCGTCGAGTACCGCGTCCCCGGCCGCCCCGTCGGCGTCCCCGGCCGCCCGGCCGACGGCGTCGCCGTGCTGCGCTTCCGGGACGGTCTGGTCACCGAGTGGCACGACTATCCGGGGTAGGGCCCCGGTGCGCCGACCGTCCGTCGCCCCGGGCTTCGGCGCGTCGGCCGCCGTACTCACGAGAGGCGTCCGGCTCGACGCGCACTCGAAAGACTCGTGAGCAACGCTCCCCGCGCCGAGGGGCCGCCGGGCCGCCGACAGTGCGGCGGCCCGGTCGGAAAGACCCTGGTCCGCGCGGTACGGCAGCGGCTTCCGTCCGGATCACAGCAGTTGTTCACCTCGAATCCGACCGTTGCTCGACACGTGTTCGAGCCACCTGCGACCACGCGACGGGACACTGGCACCCGCCCACCGCGACACAGGAGACAGCCCGAACCGACGGAAGAAGACGCTCATGACCGCTGCAACGCCCCCCTCCGAGCGGCACGCGCGCAGTGCCGAGCTGGCCTCCCGGGCCTTCACCGAGGCGCTCTCCATGACCGGCGACGGCTCCGGGCCCGGCCGGAACAACCGGTCGGCGGGCGAACTGGCGGCCGACGCCCTGCGGGCGCACAGCGCGCTGTCCACGGGTCTCGGCCGGTCCATCCCGGTCACCGGCCTCGGGCCGGGCGGCGGCGGAGCGCGGGGGCTCGCCACCTTCCTCGCGGTCTACGCCGGCCAGTGCGAGCAGCAGGACACCAGCGACCTCGGCACGGCTGCCTGAGCCCGCCTCCGACAGGGCCCGCCCCCTCCCGGGCGCGGCCCGCACCGCAGCACCGAACGGCCCCGGACGCTGCACCCGCGCCCGGGGCCGCGCCGCGTTCCGGCGCACAAGACCCCGCCACGAGACATCGGACACGGAGGCCAGGGCATGACCATCCTGCGCCCATGTACTAGAGTTATCTCGACATCGAGATATCTGCCGAGGCGCACCCCAGCCCGCCACCCTAGTAAGGGTTACCTAACTTAGCCTCACCTTAGCGGATCGGCCAAGCCGGCGTGGCGGCAGGATGCGGTGGTACGCGCACATCAATGAAGGAGACTGTCGTGTCGGCGAACAGCTTCGACGCCCGCAGCACGCTGCAGGTGGGCGACGAGTCGTACGAGATCTTCCGGCTGGACAAGGTCGAGGGCTCCGCGCGCCTTCCCTACAGCCTGAAGGTGCTGCTGGAGAACCTCCTCCGCACCGAGGACGGCGCGAACATCACCGCCGACCACATCCGTGCCCTCGGCGGCTGGGACTCCCAGGCCCAGCCGTCGCAGGAGATCCAGTTCACGCCGGCCCGCGTGATCATGCAGGACTTCACCGGCGTCCCCTGCGTCGTGGACCTCGCGACCATGCGTGAGGCCGTGAAGGAGCTCGGCGGCGACCCGGCGAAGATCAACCCGCTGGCCCCGGCCGAGCTGGTCATCGACCACTCCGTCATCGCCGACAAGTTCGGCACCAACGACGCCTTCGCCCAGAACGTCGAGCTGGAGTACGGCCGCAACAAGGAGCGCTACCAGTTCCTGCGCTGGGGCCAGACCGCCTTCGACGAGTTCAAGGTCGTCCCGCCGGGCACCGGCATCGTCCACCAGGTGAACATCGAGCACCTGGCCCGCACCGTCATGGTCCGCGGCGGCCAGGCGTACCCCGACACCCTGGTCGGCACCGACTCGCACACCACCATGGTCAACGGCCTCGGCGTGCTCGGCTGGGGCGTCGGCGGCATCGAGGCCGAGGCCGCGATGCTCGGCCAGCCGGTCTCCATGCTGATCCCGCGCGTCGTCGGCTTCAAGCTGACCGGCGAGCTGCCCACCGGCACCACCGCCACCGACCTGGTCCTCACGATCACCGAGATGCTGCGCAAGCACGGCGTCGTCGGCAAGTTCGTCGAGTTCTACGGCGAGGGTGTGGCGGCGACGAGCCTCGCCAATCGCGCCACCATCGGCAACATGTCGCCGGAGTTCGGCTCCACCGCCGCGACCTTCCCGATCGACGACGAGACGCTGAACTACCTGCGTCTGACCGGCCGCTCCGCGCAGCAGGTCGCGCTCGTCGAGGCGTACGCCAAGGAGCAGGGCCTCTGGCTGGACCCGAAGGCCGAGCCGGACTTCTCCGAGAAGCTGGAGCTGGACCTCTCCACGGTCGTCCCCTCCATCGCCGGCCCGAAGCGCCCGCAGGACCGCATCGTCCTCGCGAACGCCGCCCAGCAGTTCGCCGCCGACGTGCTCAACTACGTCGACACCGCCGACGAGGCGGGCAAGGAGTCCTTCCCGGCCTCCGACGCCCCGGCCGCCACCAACGGCGTCCCGACCAACCCGGTCACCGTCACCGCCCCCGACGGCTCGACGTACCAGATCGACCACGGCGCGGTCACCGTCGCGGCCATCACCTCCTGCACCAACACGTCGAACCCGTACGTCATGGTCGCCGCCGCGCTCGTCGCGAAGAAGGCCGTGGAGAAGGGCCTGACCCGCAAGCCGTGGGTCAAGACCACCCTCGCCCCGGGTTCGAAGGTCGTCACCGACTACTTCGACAAGGCGGGCCTGACCCCGTACCTCGACAAGGTCGGCTTCAACCTCGTCGGCTACGGCTGCACCACCTGCATCGGCAACTCCGGCCCGCTGCCGGAGGAGGTCTCCAAGGCCGTCAACGACCACGACCTCGCGGTCACCTCGGTCCTCTCGGGCAACCGCAACTTCGAGGGCCGGATCAACCCCGACGTCAAGATGAACTACCTGGCCTCCCCGCCGCTGGTCGTCGCGTACGCCCTCGCGGGCTCCATGAAGGTGGACATCACCAAGGACGCCCTGGGCATCGACCAGGACGGCAACCCGGTCTACCTCAAGGACATCTGGCCCTCCGAGGCCGAGGTCAACGACGTCGTGGCGAACGCCATCGGCGAGGACATGTTCAACAAGTCCTACCAGGACGTCTTCGCGGGCGACGCCCAGTGGCAGTCGCTGCCGATCCCGACCGGCAACACCTTCGAGTGGGACGCGGAGTCGACCTACGTCCGCAAGCCCCCGTACTTCGAGGGCATGACGATGGAGACCACCCCGGTCTCCGACATCACCGGCGCCCGCGTGCTGGCCAAGCTGGGCGACTCGGTCACCACCGACCACATCTCTCCGGCCGGCGCCATCAAGGCCGACACCCCGGCCGGCAAGTACCTCACCGAGCACGGTGTGGAGCGTCGTGACTTCAACTCCTACGGCTCCCGCCGAGGCAACCACGAGGTCATGATCCGCGGCACGTTCGCCAACATCCGCCTGCGCAACCAGATCGCGCCGGGCACCGAGGGCGGCTACACCCGCGACTTCACCCAGGCGGACGCGCCGGTGTCGTTCATCTACGACGCCTCGCGCAACTACATCGACCAGGGCATCCCGCTGGTCGTGCTGGCCGGCAAGGAGTACGGCTCCGGCTCGTCCCGCGACTGGGCCGCCAAGGGCACCGCGCTCCTCGGCGTGAAGGCCGTCATCGCCGAGTCCTACGAGCGCATCCACCGCTCGAACCTCATCGGCATGGGCGTGCTGCCGCTCCAGTTCCCGGAGGGCGCCACCGCCGAGTCCCTCGGCCTGACCGGCGAGGAGACCTTCTCCTTCGCGGGCGTCGAGGAGCTCAACAACGGCACCACCCCGCGCACGGTGAAGGTCACCACCGACACGGGCGTCGAGTTCGACGCGGTCGTCCGCATCGACACCCCCGGCGAGGCGGACTACTACCGCAACGGCGGCATCATGCAGTTCGTGCTGCGCTCGCTCATCCGCAAGTAGGCGGATCCGAGCGGGACGGACCACGGCACGCGGTCCAGGGCCGCACCCCCTTCGCCGGGGGTGCGGCCCTCCGCGTTCCGGCCACTCCCTCCCGCGCGGGCGACGCGCCCGTGTCGCGCCGACACCGGCGCACGGCCGCCGGGTTAAGGTCGGGCGTCCCGTCGGGTTGCGATCCTCCTGGAGGGCACGACGGCCAGGATCAACCGCGAGCGTGTCGTCAGGACGCTGACGTTCTGGCTGCGTCCCGCCTTCGCGCTGCGCGTCCTCAGCCGCTTTCAGAAGGTCATCGGCTTCGACCGGGCGATGGCACTGGCCTCGAGCGCCCTCACCGCGCTCGTCCCGCTCGTGATCCTCGCCAGCGCCGTCCTCAGCAACTTCGTGCACGTCGACGCGGCCGAGCGGATCATCCGCCGCTACCACCTCAGCGGAGCCGGCGCCGACGCGGTCAACGCCCTCTTCTCCCCGACGGAGAACGCGAGCACCGGCGCGGGCGTCTTCGGCGTCGTCTTCCTGACCATCTCGGTGCTGAGCTTCGCCCGCGCCTCGCAACGGCTGTTCGAGCAGACCTGGGACCTGAGACCGCTGAGCGTGCGCAACTCGCGCAACGGCCTGTGGTGGATCCTCAGCCTGGGCGGCTACGCCGTGGTCACCGGGTGGATCACCACGGTGATCGGCGGGCGGGAGCTGGGGCTGGTGGCGGCGGTGTGCGAGGCGGCGGTGACCGCCGTGTTCCTCGTCTGGAGCGGCTGGATCCTGTCCGCCAGGCGCGTCCCCTGGCGCGGGCTGATCCCCTTCGGCGTCACCGCGGCCGTCCTGACCGGCTGCTACTCCCTGTGGGCGACCTTCTATCTGCCGCGGCTGTTCAACGCGTACGCCGCCCGCTACGGGGCGGTGGGCGCCGTGTTCGCGATGCTCTCGGCCCTGTTCGCCATCATGCTCGTGCTGGTCGCCTCGGCCGTGCTGGGACGTGAGGTGCGCGAGGAGCTCGACCGCATCCGGGAGGGCCGCCGCCCCTCCGAGCACGAGGTCCGCAGCGAGTGGGACGACCTCGTCGGCCAGACCCGCGCCCGCTGGCGCAAGGCCCGCGCCGACGTCGCCTCCCGCCGCAAGCAGGACGGTTGAGGACCGTCCGGTGAACCCCCGGACGCCGTTGACCCACCGACGCGTCGGACTCCCGGAGCCGTTGCACTCGGCGAACGTGCAGGACCTACGGAGGCGTCGGCACGCTCGGGGCGGACCCGGTGGCCGGGAGCCGAAAAGGGTCACCGGGTCCGCGAGCCGTGACGGACCGTGGGCGGGTGAGGCCCCGGGGGAGTGGCCCGTCCGGGTGGTGCAGTGGCTTGTGTGCTCGACGCCGCGTCCGCGACAACGTTGTCGAATGGTCTGTACATGACTCTACCGCCTCAACCGACAACGATGTCAAGCCGGTTGGACGCCACCCAGGCACCCCCGTCCGAATGACCCCCCTGGTGCGCCGTCGGCCGGGCAGGCGCTCTTCCGTGGTACCGCTGGCACACGCTACTGTCCCAGCGGCTTGTGCGACCCGTGGTGCGCGACCCGTCCGAAGGAGGAGGGGCCGCATCATGCGTTTCCGTCCTACGTCCTTGCTGCTGGCCGCCGTTCTGGCGCTCGGCGGCTCCGTCCCCGCCCTGGCGGCACCCGCCGGGCCGCCCGTCCTGGTGCAGGACCCGACCCCGTACGTCGACCCGCTGATCGGCACGAGGAACGGCGGCAACGTCTTCCCGGGCGCCGTCGTGCCGTTCGGCATGCTGTCCTTCAGCCCGGAGAACACCCGCGGCGACGCCACCCGCACCGCCGCGCCCGGCGGCTACCACTACGACGCCCCGCGCACGAGGGGCTTCAGCCTCACCCACATGTCCGGCACGGGCTGCGCGGGCGGTGGCGGCGACATCCCGTTCTTCCCCCACGCGGGCGAGGTCACCACCTCCCCGGCGAGCGACACCAAGGACGCCGTCTACGCGGCCGGGTTCGACCACGCCGACGAGACCGCCGAGCCCGGCCACTACAAGGTCGGCCTCGACTCCGGGGTGACCGCCGACCTCACCGCCACCGCCCGCACCGGCTCGGCCCGCTTCACCTACCCCGACGGCAAGCCCGCCTCCCTGCTGATCCGCACCGCCAACTCCGAGGTGGGCTCCACGGATTCGGCGGTCGAGATCGACCCCGGGACCCGGACCGTCTCCGGCTCCGTCACCTCCGGCAACTTCTGCGGCTACCTCGACCCCGAGGGCCGGCGCGCCTACTACACCCTGCACTTCACCGCCCGCTTCGACCGCCCCTTCACCGCCCACGGCACCTGGCGGGACGACGAGCTCGCCCCGGGCTCCACCGAGGCCTCCGGCGGCACCGGCGGCTTCGCGGCCGGCGGACGGCCCGTGGCGGGCAAGGGCGCGGGCGGCTGGGTGGAGTTCGGGCCCGGCGCCGGCCCGGTGAACGTCAAGGTCGGCATCTCCTACGTCAGCCGGGACGCCGCGGCGGCGAACCTGGCCGCCGAGAACCCGCCCGGCCGCACCTTCGACTCGGTCCGCGAGGCCGCCCGCCGCGCCTGGCGGGACCGGCTCGGAGCCGTCCGGGTCGGCGGCGGCACCGACGCCGAGCGCACCACCTTCTACACCGCGCTCTACCACTCCCTGCTGCACCCCAACGTCATCAGCGACGCCGACCGCCGATACCGGGGCGCCGACGGCCTGGTCCACCGGGTCGAGCCGGGCCACCGGGCGCAGTACGGCACCTTCTCCGGCTGGGACGTCTACCGCGACCAGGTCCAGCTCGTGACCCTCCTGGAACCGCACACCGGCTCCGACATCGCCCAGTCGCTGTACACGCTGGCCCGGCAGAACGGCGGCGTCTGGGACCGCTGGCTGCACGGCGCGAGCGGCACACACGTGATGAACGGCGACCCATCCGCCATCGCCCTGGCCGGCATCCACGCCTTCGGCGGCACCCGCTTCGACCTGCCCGGCGCGCTCGGCTCCCTGACCCGCGCGGCGACCGTCCCCACCGGCCTCGACCTCTCCCCGGCGGGCAAACCGGTGCTGTCGGTCGGCCAGCGCCCGTCCCTGGACAAGTACCTGAAGCAGCACTACATGCCCTCGGTGTCCAACGCCTGGGGCGGCGCCGCGGAGACCCTGGAGATGTCCGGCGCCGACTTCGCCCTGGCACAGCTCGCCCGCGCGGCGGGGGACCGGGACACGGCCGCCGCGTTCGCCCGGCGCGCGCAGTGGTGGCAGAACAACTTCAACGTCGCCGCGACGCCGCGGGGCGGCTACATCGCCAACCGCAAGGCCGACGGCAGCTGGGTCACCGGCTTCACCCCGGCCACGGGCAACGGCTTCGTGGAGGGCACCGCCGCCCAGTACACCTGGATGGTCCCGCACAACCCGGCGGGCCTGTTCGCCGCGATGGGCGGCCGCGAGAAGGCCGTCGAACGCCTCGACGCGTTCTTCCACGACGCCGACGGCGCCTGGGCCTTCACCGGCAAGGGCGGCGAGAAGTCCGAGCTGGACAACGAGCCGTCGATCAACGTGCCGTACCTGTACGCCTACGCGGGCGTCCCGCACAAGACGCAGGAGACCGTCCGGGCCGCCATGCGCGCCCTGTGGTCGACCGGACCCGGCGGCATCCCCGGCAACGACGACCTCGGCGCGATGTCGTCCTGGTACGTCTTCTCCGCGCTCGGCATGTACCCGCAGGTCCCCTCCCGCGCCGAACTCGTCCTCGCCTCACCGCTGTTCGAGCGTGTCGAGATCCGGCGTCCGTACGGCAACGACATCTCGATCAGGGCCACGGGTGCCGCCGCCGACGCGCCCTACGTCCGCTCCCTGAAGGTCGACGGCCGCTCCACCGACCGGGCCTGGCTCCCGGCGTCCTTCGTACGGGACGGCGGCCGGCTGGACTACGCCCTCGCCGCCACGCCCGACCCGGCCTGGGGCACGGGCCAGGCGCCGCCCTCCTTCCGCGAGGGCGAGCAGCCGTACCAGATCGGCATCGGCCCGACCACGGCCACGCTCGCGCCCGGCGCCACCACCGAGGTCGGCATCCGCGCGCTGTCCCTGAGCGGCGGCACGGGCCCCGAGGTCCGCTTCCGGGTCGAGACGCCCGACGGCGTCACCGCGAGCCCCGCCGAGGGCACGGTCACCGACGGGGCCCAGCAGATCACGCTCGGCGCGGCGGCCGGCCTCGCCCAGGGCTTTCACGACGTGAAGGTCACGGTGACCTCGGACGGCACCTCCTACGAGCAGCCGGTGTCGCTGACCGTGGCCGCCCCGGGCACCCTCCTGGCGGCCTACGACAGCACCGGCGTCTCGGACGACACCGGCGACCACGACGAGGCCGACTACGACGGCGGCGGCTGGAGCTACTCCCGCCAGGCCCTCGCGGCGGCGGGCCTCGCGCCCGGCACCGAGGGCAGTGTCGCGGGCCTGTCCTTCACCTGGCCCGCCTCCCCGCACGGGCGCCCCGACAACGCCACGGGCGCCGGACAGACGATTCACCTCGTGCGGCCCGCCGCCGGGTTGTCCTTCGTCGGCAGCGCGGTCAACGGCGACCAGCGCGCCGAGGCCGGCGTCACCTACACCGACGGCGGCACCGGCACGGTCGAACTCGCCTTCACCGACTGGACGATGGGCGGCGGCCGGGGCAGCGTCCAGTACGGCAACGAGGTCGTCGCGCGCACCGCGTACCGCAATGTCGCGGGGGCCGACCGGGACCCGGTGGCGACCTATGTGTTCGCCACGAAGCCCTTCCGGGCACCGGAGGGCAGGACGATCCGGAGCGTGACGCTGCCGCGCGACGCGGATCTGCACGTGTTCACGCTCGCCGTGGACTGACCCCGCCGGGCCGAGGTCCAAGGGACGCGTCGCGGTCGACTCGTCCCCCGGACCCGGCCCGTGCCTGCGCCGCCTCCCGTGCGCCGAGCGCCGGGGGGGGGGGGGGGGGGGGGGGAAAGGGGGGGGGGGGGGGGGGGGGAGGAGGAGGAGAAGGGGGGGGGGGGGGGAAG